>NZ_JBFTMX010000003.1:0-252555 GCF_056397205.1 Massilia sp. 05N420 | reverse complement strand
TGCCGCGCCGGCACCGCCGGCTGCACCCGCGCCGCCTGCGCCGCCGGTGCCGGCTGCGCCGCCGCTGGTGGTGCCAGCGGTCGAGCTGTTGGCGCCCGAGGTCACGGCACCGCCGGTCGCGGTATGCGAGCCACCGGTAGCAGCGCCGCTGGCGCCGCCGGTGCCCGGGTTGGTGTCGGTGCCGCCCGCAGCACCGCCGGCGCCGGTCGAGGCCCAGCCGCCGCCGGCACGGGTATTGCCGTTCGAGGCGCTATTGTCGCCGGTCGACGAGCCTGCATTGCCGGCGTTGCCGCCGGCACCTGCATAGCCGCCGTTGCCGCCTGCACCGCCGGTACCGCCGTAGCCACCTGCCGCGCCGCGACCGCCGTCGCCGCCCGAGCCGCCGGTCGCCATGCCGGTACGGCCGCCGTTGCCGCCGTCGCCGGCCCATGCGCCACCGGCGTTGCCGCCGTTGCCGCCCGAATTACCGCCAGCGTAGCCGCCGTTGCCGCCCGAAGCGCGGCCACCGTTGCCGCTGTCGCCGCCATAGCCGCCGTTGGCCGTCGATCCGCCGCCGTTGGCACCGTTGCCGCCCGCGCCGCCGTAGCCGCCCGAACCGCCCGCGCCGCCGGCGCCGGTGGTCGATGCAGCGCTGTTGCCGCCGGCGCCGCCCATACCGGAGGTCGAGCCGCCCGAGGTGGCGCCGCCGGCATTCGCCGAACCGTTGGTGGCGAAGCCGCCGGCTGCGCCGTTGCCGCCATTGGCATTGCCCGCCGAGGAGCCGGCGCCGCCGGTGGCGGTCACGCCGCCCGAGGTGCCCTGGGCGCCCATGCCGCCGTCCCCGCCGGCTCCATTGGCGTTACCGGAGTTCCTGGCGACGTTGCCGATGCCATAGACGTTATTGCCCGACACGGTGCCGGTCAGGTTCGAGACCGCATTCGCAGTCGAGGTGTTGTAGGCGTTGGACAGATTCGAAGTCGCATTGCCGTTGTTTGCCGCAGCCGCACCGGCAGCGGCAGCACGCGCGTTGGCGTTCTTCGCGGTGCTGTTGTCGCTGTTGTCGGTGTTGATGCTGTGGTTACTGCTGTCGGTGCTGGTGTTGTTCGAATTGTTGGTGCTGCTGTTGCTGCGATTGCTGCTGTCGGTATTCGTTTGCGTCCACTGGCTGTTGTCGGTGTTGTTGGTCGTGTTGGTACGAGTCGTAGTCTGCGTAGCAGTGCTACCGCCGCGGGCCACATTCGAATCATCGGCTTGCGCGCTCAGCGAGAAAGCGAGCGAGATGGCGGTTACGAGCAAAGTCTTGTTCATTCGATTTCCCCTCTGGGTCTGATTGGTTGGTGACAGGTCGGCCGTATCGCCGACTCATTTGTCTAATGCACAACCAATGCCAGCTTCACTGTACTGTTCGCTAAGTCTCTGTTTTTGTTGACTTTGTCCGTATCGTCCTACGACGCCGTCAGAATTTCTCTGGCACGATTTGCCGAATTTATCGACAAACTGTTTCAACCTTGGTACAGAGGTGTCAACTTTGGTACGGCAACGTACCTTCCGGTGCTGACACCTGTGTCACGTTCTGTTACAGATGGAAGACGGTCACGGCCGCATCCCGTGCTTGCTCAGCAAGCGGTACATCGTGGTGCGGGACACGCCCAGGTCGCGCGCCGCGCGGCTGACGTTCTGGCCGCTGCGGTCGAGGCAGTCGCGCAGGGCGACCCGCTCCGAACGCATGCGGGCATCGTCCAGCGCGGCCGGCGTCGGCGCCGGGATCCCGCGGCTCAGGCCAAGGTCGTCCGGGGTGATCAGGCGGCCATCGGACATAACCATCGCGCGCCTGACGCGGTTGATCAGTTCGCGGACGTTGCCGGGCCAGTCATGGTCGAGGATGGCGGCGATCGCGCGCTCCGAGAAGCCCTTAAGGCGCGGCGCCTTCTCGCTCGAATAGACATGGAAGAAATGTTCCGCCAGCGCGACGATATCCTCGCGCCGCTCGCGCAGCGGCGGCACCGTCACCGGCAGCACAGCCAGGCGGTAGTACAGGTCTTCGCGGAAGTCGCCCTTGGCCACCGCCTGCTGCAACTGCACGTGGGAGGCGGCGATGACGCGCACGTCGACGCGGATCTGGCGGGTGCTGCCGACCCGGCAGATGGTCTTCTCCTGCAAGAAGCGCAGCAGGTTGGCCTGCAGGTCCTTGGGCAGGTCGCCGACCTCGTCGAGGAAGAGAGTGCCGCCGTCGGCCGATTCGATCAGTCCGACCTTGCCGCGCGTCGCGCCAGTGAAGGCCCCGCGCTCATAGCCGAACAGCTCGGAGTGGATCAGGGTGGGCGAGATCGCCCCGCAGTTGATCGGCACGAACGGGCCAGCGGCGCGCTCGGACTGGGCGTGGATCGCCTGGGCGGTCAATTCCTTGCCGCTGCCGCTCTCGCCCCAGATCAGGACCGGCGCGGCGACCTTGGCGACGCGGTCGACCTGGACCCGCAGACGCACGATCGCATCGCAATGACCGATCAGCGGCGAGTCGGCGTGGGCATGGTCGATCAGCTGCTGGCGGCGGCGCTTCAGCATCGCCCAGCCATGGGCGTGCCCGAGGGTGTGGGACAGACGGACCGGATCGACCGGTGCAGTGTGGTAGTCGCACAAGTGTTCGACCACCAGGTCACGGCAGGGCATCGATTCGAGGTCGCGCGGATTGAACACACCGACCCACTGCATGTGGCTGTGGCGGCGCAGGAAGCCGTCGATTTCGCCCGGGCGCTGCTGTTCGCGATCGTGCACCAGCAGACCGACAAGGTAATGGCTGCTTCGTAGTTCCCGCCCAGCTTCGGCGAGGCTCGTGACGCTGCGGATCTCCCAGTCCGGCATGGTGTCGCGCAGCAGCGCGCCGGCATCCGCATGCTCGGGGGCGATGCACAGCAGGCGTTTATGTGCCATCTATCCTCCATGTAAAGCGGTCGGCCGGTCCCCTCACCACGGCTGACATGCATGAAGACCGGCGCAACTGTCCCGCAGAGTGTAACTATTCGTAAGAAATTGAGTAGTTCAATAGCCCACAGGAAATAAACATTCGTCAATTAACGTTTAATCAATATTATGCCGGGCGTTTCTGAACAGTGGCGGACGATACAATCTACGCGTTCAGAGAGAAAAGGCATGAACCCCCTTCGGGGTGAGATTTCCTGTTGGTATCTTGTGGTTACAAATCCGACCGTTGGCAGCGCCCCTCCGGCCGCGAAATTGTGAAGGAGGTGTGATGGATAAGATACAGAACGACTTCGTCCTGCGGGTGCTGGACACCGCACAGGACCTGACGCTCGCGACCATCCGCCCGGATGGCTATCCGCAGGCGACCACCGTCAGCTTCGCCCACCGGGACATGACGATCTTCGTGGGCATCGGCAAGGCCAGCCAGAAGGCGGAGAACATCCGCCGCAACGGCAAGGTGTCGCTGACGGTCAACCTGCCGTACCACGACTGGCGCGAGATCCGCGGCCTGTCGATGAGCGCCACCGCCGAGCTGCTGGACGACCCGCAGGAAGCGGCGATTGCGGCCGCCTGCCTGGAACAGCGTTTTCCGGCGGTGCAGGAATGGTGCGGGCCGGACATGTCGCACGAAGTCGCCTTCGTGCGGATCCGGCCGCAGATGGTGTCGGTGATCGACTATTCGAAGGGCTTCGGGTACACCGAGCTGGTGAGCCCCTGACATGGCCTCGTTTCAGGCGCGCGGACGCGTGCGGTGGAACACCAGGGGGCTGTAGGGGATGGCCGAGGGCGGCGGCGAGTTCAGGATGTGCGGCTTCATCGCGCCGATGATGTGCATCTCGCAGGGCTTGCAGTCGAACTTCAGGGTGTAACGTTCCTCGCCGCTGACCAGGGTCATCGGTTCGGCCTTGACCTGGCCCTGCACGCCTTGCACGCCCTTGGCCTGCTTCGGGCAGAGGTTGAAGGAGAAGCGCAGGCAGTGCTTGGTGATCATCAGCGAGACATCGCCCGGCTCCTCGTGCGCCTCGTAGGCCGCGGCGATCAGCTGCACGCCGTGCTTGCGGTAGAAGGCGCGCGCCTTCTCGTTGTAGACGTTGGCCAGGTAGCTGAGCTGGGCTTCCGGATAGACTGCGGGCGGCTCGACCGCCTGGGCCCGCTCGGGACGCTGCCAGCTCGCCAGGCGCGCCGCTTCGTGGGCGGCAACCGCGTCGCGGCGCAGCGCGTTGATGGCGCTGGAGGGCACGAACCAGGGCTGGGACAGCTGCAGATCGATGCCGCGGACCTCGAACATGGTGTTGCCGAGCTTGCCCAGGCTGGTGCGCAGGCCTGCTTCGGCCTGTTCGGCCTGCTGGGCCGGTTGCAGCGCCAGCGCCGCGTCGTGATGGCTCGCGATGCCGTCTTCGTCTGTAATACTCAGGCGCAGTCCCTTCGGTAATTCCGATAATTTCAAGTCGACCGCCACCCGGCGCTCCGACGATTTCCTGTTCAGCGCCGCTTCCCACTGATGGTCGCGGTTACGGCTGATGACGGTGCCGACTTTCAGGCCCGGCAGGCTCGACACAGGCTCGTTCGGGAACACGCGCCAGCGCTGGCCTTCGGCATCCTCGCCGAGTTTCTGCACGGTGTTCGCCTGGATGCCGACCGTCTCGCGCTTGTGCATGTAGTTCAGGCCGTCGCCATTCGCCATCGGCTCGTTGGTGACGAGGTCGAAATTGTCGCCGCCGATGCGCGCGACGGTTCCCAGCTCCACGCCCACGTACTTGGGCGAATCGAAGGCGCCGATGGTCTGCTGGCGGCCCTGGGCGAAGTAATCGGTGTGGCCGCGGTGGAAGTTCTTGTCGACGTCCGGCGTGAACAGCACCTTGGTACGCCCACTCGAGGCGCGCGCCAGTTCGGGGCGGCGCTCCAGGATCTCGTCCAGCAACAGGCGGTAGTGGGCGGTGATGTTCTTCACATAGCCCATGTCCTTGTAGCGTCCCTCGATCTTGAAGGAGCGGATGCCGGCGTCGACCAGGGCCTCGAGGTTGCGACTCTGGTCGTTGTCCTTCATCGACAGCAAATGCTTTTCGAAGGCGACCACGCGGCCCTGGCCGTCGGACAGCGTGTAGGGCAGGCGGCAGGCTTGCGAGCAGTCGCCGCGGTTGGCGCTGCGGCCGTTGTCGGCGTGCGAGATATAGCACTGGCCCGAGAAGGCCACGCACAGGGCGCCGTGGATGAAGTATTCGAGCGGCGTGTCGACCTGCGCGCGCACCGCCTTGATCTGCTCGATGGTCAGCTCGCGCGCCAGCACCAGCTGGGAGAAGCCGACCTGGGACAGGAACTTCGCCTTCTCGACCGTGCGGATGTCGCACTGTGTCGAGGCGTGCATCTGGATCGGCGGCAGGTCCAGCTCCAGCAGACCCATGTCCTGGATGATCAGGGCGTCGATGCCGGCGTTGTAGAGGTCCCAAATCTGCTGCCGGGCGGTCTCGAGCTCCGCATCGTGCATGATCGTGTTCATGGTCACGAAAATGCGCGAACGGTAGCGGTGCGCGAACTCGACCAGGGCCGCGATGTCCTCCAGCGGATTGCTGGCATTGTGGCGGGCGCCGAAGGCCGGGCCGCCGATGTACACCGCGTCGGCGCCGTGCAGGATGGCTTCGCGGCCGATCTCGGCGGTTTTGGCGGGGGACAGCAGTTCGAGCTGGTGGGCGAGCAGTGACATGGGCTTTCCTGGCTAATGACGCGGGTTCGGGGACCGAAAGGCGGAAATTATAGCCAGATCAAGGGTTTATGTCACCGCTGGTCGAACGTGGCGCTAGTGCTTCTTGCTCTTGCCGAGCTCGCGCCAGCTGCTCTCGTTGACCTCGACGCCGAATTTCCTGGCAGCTGAGCGGATGCGTTCCCATGCCTCATCCCGTTCGTGGTCGGTCACGCCCTCCACCTGGTCGAAGCGGGCGATGGCGTTGCGTACGTGGCTCGCGTCTTCCAGCGGCTCCTTGCGCTGCTTGGGAAACGCGAACTCGCGGCCGGACATCTCGTTCCGGTCTTCCTGGTCGATCTTGCTCATGATGCCTCCTCAGATCTTCACTGCGCTGCTTCGATCCGCACCGCGATCGATTTCGCCGCCGGCACGTAGCTCTCCTTCGCATGGTGCCAGAGCGGGATCAGCGGGTTGCATTCGGGATAATAGCCCGCGATGCAGCCCGGCGGTATCGGGTATGCCATCACCTTCAGGCCATCCACGCGGCGCTCGACACCATCGTCGGTGACGGTATGGGCGCTGACGCGGACGCCGTCTTCCAGGCCGCGCGCTTCCATGTCGGCCTTCGACATGAACACCACCATGCGGTCGCCTTCGACGCCGCGGAAACGGTCGTCCAGGCTGTAGATCGTAGTGTTGAACTGGCCGTCGCTGCGCACCGTGAACAGGCGCAGGGTGCCGGGGCGGTCGGGCAGGTCCGGATCGACGCTCAGGCTGTCCGGCACCGTGAAATTCGCCTTGCCGGTCGGCGTGTTCCACTTGCGCTTGGCGGCCGCCACCGGCTTGCGGAAGCCGCCCGGCGTCCACATGCGCTCATTGAAGTCGTGGAAGATTTCCGGATAGGTGGCGGCGATGGCGTCGCGGATCTTGCCGTAGTCGGCTACCCAGGCATCCCAGTCGACCTTCGGATTGGGATCGAGCACCGCCTTGGCGAGGCCGGCCACGATGGCCGGCTCCGACAGCAGCGTCGCCGCCGCCGGCTCGGCCATGCCGCGCGAGCCGTGCATGCAGCCGGTCGAGTCTTCCATCGACACCGCCTGCTCGACGCCATCCTGGCGGTCGATCTCGATCCGGCCCAGGCAAGGCAGGATGTAGGCGGCCTGGCCATGCACCAGGTGGCTGCGGTTGAGCTTGGTCGAGACCTGCACCGTCAGCGGCAGCGCGCGCCAGGCGGCGTCCATCCTGCCGTGGTCGGGTACGGCCCGCACCAGGTTGCCGCCCAGGCTGACCAGCGCTTTCACCTTGCCGTCCTGGATGGCTTTGCAGGCCTCGACCGTGTTCATGCCCTTGTCGCGCGGCGGTTCGAAGCCGTACAGCTCCTTCAGCTTGTCGAGCGGTGCCAGCTCCGGCTTTTCCGTGATGCCGACCGTGCGCTGGCCCTGCACATTGGAGTGGCCGCGCACCGGGCAGATGCCGGCGCCCGGCTTGCCGATATTCCCTCGCAGCAGGAGCAGGTTGACCAGCATCTGCACGTTCTGGACGCCGTTGCGGTGCTGGGTCAGGCCCATGCCGTAGACGCCGATCACGGCATTCGAGGCCATGTAGACACGCGCGGCGTCGCGGATGTCCGCACGGTCGAGGCCGGACTCCTGCTCGATCTCCTGCCAGGTCGTGGCGCGCACCTTGTCCGCGAATTCGTCGAGACCGTGGGTGTGTTCGGCAATGAAAGCCTTGTCGAGGGCAGGCGCCTTGCCCTGCTTGGCCGCGGCATCGTCCGCTTCGAGCACCGCCTTGCACAGGCCCATCAGCGCGGCCGTGTCGCCGCCCGCCTTGAGCTGGTGGTACTGGGTGCTGATCGCCGTTTCATGGTGGGTCAGCATTTCGGTTGGCGATTGCGGGTTGATGAAGCTGACCAGTCCGCGTTCGCGCAGCGGATTGAAGGTGATGATCGGCACGCCCCGTTTGCGCGCGTCCTGCAGCTGGTGCAGCATGCGCGGGCTGTTCACGCCCACGTTCTGGCCGAAGAAGAAGATGCAGTCGGTGCGCGCGAAATCGTCCAGTACCACGGTGCCGATCGGTACGCCGATGCTTTTCGGCAGCGCGACCGAGGTGCTTTCGTGGCACATATTCGAGCTGTCCGGCAGATTGTTGTTGCCGTACATGCGCGCCAGCAACTGGTACATATAGGAAGTTTCCAAGGAGGCGCGGCCGGAGCTGTAGAACACCACGCTCTTCGGGTCCAGCTTGCGCAGCTCGGCGCCGATCTCGCTGAAAGCCTGTTCCCAAGAAATCTCGACATACTTGTCCGAGGCGGCATCGTAGCGCAGCGGTACGGTCAGGCGGCCGGCGTCTTCGAGATCGTGGTCATGCCAGCGTTCGAGCTCGCGCACCGTGTGGCGGGCGAAGAAATCCGCGTGGACGTGCTTGCTGGTGATTTCCCAAGCCGTTGCCTTGGCGCCGCTCTCGCAGAATTCGGCCGGATGCGGATGCGCCGGCTTGGCCCACGAGCAGCTGACGCAGGCAAAACCGTCGGGCTTGTTCTGCTTGAGCAGGAGTGCGGCCCGCTGCGGCGACACCCTTTCCTCGAGCAGGATGCTGCCAACTTCCTTCAGGGAGCCCCATCCGCCGGATGGAATGCCGGGTTCGTGGCTGTTGCCTTCCTTGTCCATTCTGGTCGCCCTCGATGACGCGCCGTCGAAACGCGAAGCCGCCAGCATAGGACCGTCGTGCGGAGCCGTCTGTTCGGAAGTTCACATGTCAGGGGTTGACCATCGCCAGTAATTCGCTGCGGTCGTCCGCGCGCTGGCACTGGGCGGTGGTGCGGTCCCACAGCAGGAACATGCCGTAGGCCCAGTTGGCCACCAGTTCGCCCTCGGAGGCCGGCCTGGCGGCCGCGCCATCCGTCAGGCGCATGATCTCGGCGCGGGTGAGGGCGGTCAACTGCTCGTAGTTCCAGTCGTCCTTCGGCATCATCTTCTGGCGCGCCCGGTAGCGGCGGGCCCGTTCGGCGTCGCTGAGCTTGTCGGCCTTGGGCGGGCGGCCGCGCTTGCGGGCCGTGGCGGCCTCGAGAGACAGTTCGATGGTGCGTTGGTCTTCCGGTTGTTTCATGGATGTGAGCGCTTGACAGGAAGATCACATTATTCGTGATGCGTTACGTTAAGGCAAGCTGCACTGCGACATTCCGTGACGCGTCACGATCGCGCCGCAGTACAAGGCGCTGGTGATGCGTTCCTGGAAGCGCGCCTCGGACGAGAATTGGCCGGGCTGCCGATCCGGATCGGCGCCGACGCCGGTGCTCACGTAGATCATGCCGTCATTCGTCGATGGGTCGAACACGAACAGCGCGTTCAGGCCCCAGGACCAGCCGAGGTGGCCTACGCCCTTGAAGCCGCCGCCATCCACCAGGCGGTCGCCGCCGGCATGGCCGTCCTTGACGATGCTGGTATCCGTAAATTGCTGGTTGCCCAGGCCCCAGGCGTGGTAGAGGCCGCGATAGCTGCCGCCGTCGCCGTTGGCGCTGCCGTTCGCGCCGCCCGCATGCAGGGCCCACTGGCGGCTGAACATGGTGTCTATCGTCTGCGGCGCCAGGATCTGCTTGCCGTCGAGCTGGCCGCGCTTCATCAGCATCAGCATGATCTGCGCCAGATCGCCGGTCGAGATACGCAGACTGCCCTGCGGGCCGAAGATCGTGCCGTTGCCGCCTGCCTTGTAGGCAGCGAGGCCCGGCGGCGCGGCTGGCGCCTCGTTGCCGAAATCGTCCGCCTGGGCGATCCACGGGCCCTTCGGGTCCCAGGCCTCGTCGCCGTCCTTTTCGCGCTTGCGGTACAGGGTCGCGACGTCGTCTATTCTCGCCGGCGCAAACTCGGCCAGGTAGAAGCCGGCCTTCAGGCCCATCGGATCGAAGATCAGCCTGCGCATCAGCCGGTCGAAGCGCTCGCCGGTAGCGGCCTCCATCACGGTAGCGATCAGGCCCCAGTTGAAATTCACGTACTCGAACCAGGCGCCTGGCGCATGCGCGCCGTCCCACATCGCGCCCTTGCCGTACTGGCGGCCGCCCGGCAGCAGAACGTCCTTCAGGTCGACTTCCGGAGCGAACTTGAAGCCGCCCTCGTCGCGCAGCGAGGACGTGTGCGTGAGCAGCATGCGCAGGGTGATGGGCTGGTCCGGGAAATGCGGATTGCGCAGGCGGTAGCCGAGCGTGTCGCCGATGTCCGCGTCGAGCTCGAGCTTGCCTTGCTCGACCAGCTTCATCGCGCCCAGTGCCGTCACGAATTTCGAGACCGAGGCGATGCGGAACATCGTGTCTCCGTCGATCGGCTGGACCGGTTTGCCGCCGCCGGCCAGACGCTTGCTGCCGAAGTGCTGGCGGTAGGCGATTTCCCCGTGGCGGATCGCGACCACGGACAGGCCCGGGAGCGGCATGGCGGGGTCGTCCGCGATGGCTTGCAACTGCCGCGTCAGGGCGGTCGCCCGGGGTTCGGGCAGCGGCGCTGCCGGGGCTGAACCGGCGACGATCGTGACGGAAGCGGCGAGCATGGCGATGATTTTCTTGTGACGCATCACGTTAATCAGGAGTCGAAAGGAATCACTTCATCGTCGGGCATCGGCGTGCATCCCGGCCCCAGGGCTTCCCAGCCGCGGTGCACGACGATGTGGCGGGTGTCGTGGCACAGCTCGATCCTCCGGGCCTGCGGCGCGCGGCGGCGGACGAAGTCCTCGATCGATGAGGGCACGCTGACATGCAGCGCCAGCGCGTAGATGTCGTCGACCGGGTGGTCGTCCACGTGCAGCAGCGGCACGAACTGGCCGGCGAACATCAGCCAGTGCGAAGGCACCTTCACCGGCCCGGCCGTATAACCCTGCTCGCGCAGCCAGGACTGCGCACGCTCGCGCGCGGCCTGCCGATCGTGGAGCCCACCCCAGGCGCTGGCCAGGATCTCGGCCACCCACTGGTTGCAGTTCTGGTAGCGGGTGCCGAAGGCGTAGGCGTTGGCGCTGTAGCGGCCGGCCAGCAGGGCCAGCGCCAGCGGCTTGTCGCGCGCGGCCTGCTCCAGTCGGGCGCCATTGCCGTCGTCGAGGAACACCAGCGAGACGTGGCCCTGGCCCGGCGCATCGGCACCCAGCGCGAAGCCGGCCACGCCCTGGTCGAACAGGCGCGGCCGCGCTTCGTCGCAGGCGTAGTACAGCTGGCGCACGGTCCAGGTGCCGTCCCTGTCGTCCTTCAGCGCGACGCCGGCGTGCGAATACAGCAGCTTGAAGCGGCTCAGGTCCAGTCCCGCACGCGAGATCAGCGCGACGCCTTCGCCGGAGTGGTCCAATTCCCGCTTGACGGTGCCGGCAAAGCGCAGGACACGGTCCTGTTCGGCCGCGCCGACTTCCTTGCCGCGCTCGCAGAATACCGGCATGCCGGCCCGCGCGCTTGCGCTCGCGCCGAGGCTCAACGCGGCCAAGCCGATGGCCGCGAGGCGGGACAGCATCAGATGGTGACCTGGCGCGAATTCAGTTCGCGGTACCAGTCGTCCTGCAGGGCCAGGAAGAAGGGCTGTTTCGTGTCTGCGTAGGCGAATTCGTAGCCGTACACGCGCTCGTTCACGTGGACGATGGCGCCCGCATCGACGCTGCGTGCGGCCAGGGCGCGGTTCGGCACGTCGAGGGTGAATTCCTGGGCCTGCGTTCCGACGACCGGACGCAGGGTCAGGCGCGTGGTCTCGGCCTTGCCCGGCGCCTGGGCGATGTCGATCACCTTGTAATCGCCGGCGGTGACGCGGCGATCGCGGTTCGAACTGTTGCTGGAGCCGCCGATCGAGTCGGAGATGCTGGCGCTGGAGGCCGAGCCGGCGCTGGAGGCGGAGGAGGCGACGCTGTCGGCGTGGGCCGGGATGGCGCAGGCGGCGGCCAATGCGGCGATGGCGAGAGCTTGGCGGAGTGAGGAGCTGGTCATGTCTGTTCTGGAATCAGTTTGAATAGCGCATATCGTACATGCATAAGGCCGAGCTGCCCAGCGTACCGCCGGTCATTTTCGTGACGCATCACGGCATGTTGCGCCGGCCTTAGGCTTGCGCCGTCACTGCGCCGCCAGCACCGGCGGCACAACTTTGGCACCCCACCACTTCTTGTAGTTGGCGGCATACGCCCCGGACTTGACGTAGTTCGCCACGAACCCATTCACGAACTTCAGCATCTCCGGATCACCCTTGGCCATCGCGATCCCGATCGGCGTATTGCCGTACATCGCAGGCAGTGTCTCCAGTTGATCGTTCCTGCTGGCCAGGTAATCGAGCAGCGAAGAATCCTCGATACCGGCGTCGACGCGCTTCTGCTGCAGCAGCAGGACGCCGTCCGGCGCGAAGTTGTCGGTGTAGACCGGCACGGCCTGCGGCGCCGATTTGCGCAGGAAGGCGTCGGCCGTGGTGCCGCGGCCGACCACGACGCGCTTGCCGTTCAGGTCCGCCAGTGTCTTGACGTGGGCGCTCTTCTGCGCGATCACGCGCAGGCCCGCCGCATTGTAGGGGATCGAAAAGTCCACCACGCGCGCGCGTTGCGGCGTGATCGAGACATTCGCCACCACCAGGTCTAGCTGCTTCGACATCAGCATCGAAATGCGGGCGTCGCTGGAGACGTCCGAGAAGCGCACCGGCACGCCGAGCTTCGCGGCCAGGGCTTTGGCGACGTCGACGTCGTAGCCGACCGGCTCATTGCCGGCGTTGCGAAAACCCACCGGCTCGCCGCCCAGCGAGACGCCGATGCGCACGTAGCCGCGCGCCTTGATGTCCTCGATGCGGCCGGCCATGGCGGCGCTTGCGGCCAGCATCAATACCGCGGCGGCGGCACAGCGTGTCAGGATTGGCTGCATGTTCTGTCCTTTCAGGGTTTGAGGGCCGATGCGAGGCGCAGCTCCGGCGCGCCCATGCGTTCGTCCCAGTACCAATAGCGTATCTCTTCGTCGCAGCGGAAGTTGACCACCCGGTGATTGCCGCTGGCGTCCATCGCGTGGATGACGACGCCGGCCAGGAAGCCGGTCTTCAGCTCCGCCAGCTCCTCCACCGCCAGCTTGACCGCGTCCTCCAGGCTGTGGCCGAGGCGCAGCGCCAGCACGATGCTGCGCGAGGTCCCACAGCGCATCGTCATTTCGCCGGTGTGGGTGCAGGCGGCGGCGCCGTAGCGGCTGTCCGCATAGAAGCCCGCGCCGGGAATCGGCGAATCGCCCAGGCGCCCCGGATACTTCCACGCCCAGCCGGAGGTCGAGGTGACGACGCCGATATTGTCGCCGGCATCGCGGCCCAGGAAGACCGTGGTGTCGCGCACCCGTTCGGGGTCGGTGATGGTATTGCTGAGCGGGGTCAGCGGAATGTCGGGAAAGGCCGCCAGCTGTTCCGGCGACATCTCCTTCTGCAGCCGCTCCCACCAGACGCGCTTGCTGTCCGGGTGCAGGACTTCGTCGACATCGAAACCGCGCTCGGTGGCGAAGCGGCGCGCCCCGGCGCCGGTCAGCATCACGTGCGGCAGGTGCTTCATGACTTCGTGGGCCAGCCTGGAGACGGGCAGGGTGCCTGGGACCGCGCCGACCGCGCCGACCTCGCGCGTGGTGCCGTCCATGACGCCGGCGTCGAACTCCATCTCGCCGACCATGTTCGGCCAGCCGCCGTAGCCGACGCTGCGGACCTTGGCCTCGCGCTCGACCTTGGCGATGCCACTGACCATCGCATCGATGCCCGCCCCGCCTTGTTTCAACAGCTCGACGGTGGTGTCGAAGCCGGGCCAGGCTTCGGCGTTCGCTAACAGCATTCTCATGATTTGCTCATTTTCGATAAAAATTGGGCGATGCGCGGCTGCGCCAGGCCGCCGTCCTCAGCGAAGAATTGCGTGGTCGGCAGGTCGGCCAGCAGCCGGCCCCGCTCGAGGAACACGATGCGATTGGAAATCTGGCGCGCGAACTCGATTTCGTGGGTCACGAACAGCATCGTGGTGCCGTTCGCCGCCAGCCTGGCGAGGATGGACAGCACTTCGGCCGTCATCTCGGGATCGAGCGCGCTGGTGACTTCGTCCAGCAGCAGGTAGCGCGGCTTCATCGCCAGCGCCCGGCAGATGCCCACGCGCTGGCGCTGTCCGCCGGAGAGCTGGGCCGGATAGGCGTCGGCGCGTTCGAGCAGGCCGACGGAGGCCAGCAGCTCGCGCGCCTCGTCCTCGGCCTGGCGGCGCGGCACTTTCAGGACTTCGATCGGCGCCAATGTGATGTTCCGCAGCGCCGTCATGTGCGGGTACAGGTTGAACAGCTGGAACACGGTGCCGCAGCAGCGGCGCGCGAGCCGCAGCTGTCTCGGATCGTCGACCCGGTGCCCGTCGACGGAAATCATACCGCCATCGAGTTTTTCGAGGCCGTTGATGCAGCGGATCAGCGTCGACTTGCCGGACCCGCTGGCGCCGAGGATGGACACCACTTCACCCGGCGCGATGCGCAGGTCGACACCGTCGAGTACCGTGTTGCTGCCGAAGCGCTTGGCCACGCCTTCGATATGAATCACCCTATAAACCCTTCCATTCACTGTGTGCGCGCAGCCGCGTCTCGACGCGGGCGCAGGCTCTGGCGATCAGCCGCGCCATCAGGTAGTACAGCAGGCCGATCACGGTCCAGACGATGAAGGGCTTCAGCGTGCGCAGGTTCAGGATCGCGCCCACCTTGGTCAGGTCGACCACGCCGATCACCGAGATCAGCGAAGTCACCTGCAGCTGGTTGACCAGCAGCCCGGTCAGCGGTCCGAGCGCGAAAGCGGCCGCCTGCGGCGCGACGATGCGGCGCAGGATCTGCCAGCGGCTCAAGCCGGACACGCGCGCCGCCTCCAACTGATCGCGCCCGACCGCATCGATGGCGGAGACCGCGATCACATAGATGAAAGCGGCGGTATTCCCGGACAGCGTGATGAGGGCGGCCTGCACCGGCGTCAGCTCCGTCTCCAGCAGGACCGGCAAGCCGAAGAACACCAGGAAGAGCTGTACCAGCACCGGCGAATTTTTCAGCAGCTCGGCAAGCACGGCGGCCAGCGGCGACAGCAGCAGCGTGCGGTAGTAGCGCAGCATCGCCCAGGCGAGCCCGATCGCCAGGCCGATGGCGGTGGTGGCGGCGAACAGGGCAAGCGAAACGCCCAGGCCCTGCAGCAGCAGAATCAGGTCGTGCGGCGTGAAATCTGTGTATCGCATCAGCCCCGCTTTCAGTTCATTCGTCGATTCAGGCGGCGATGCAGCGCCGCGCTGGAGAGCGATACCAGCCAGGTCATCACCGCATAGATCAGGAGAAGAACCGCGTACACCTCGAAAGGCTGGAAGGTGTCGGCGGCGACGATCTTGGCGCTGCCGGTCAGCTCATTGAGGGTGATCGCGGACAGGATCGACGAAGTCAATACCAGGTTGACGAACACCGACCCGAGCGGACGCACGGCGCTGCGCAGCGCGATGGGCAGCACGATGTGGCGGTAGATGGCGAGCCGCGACAGGCCGCTGACCTGGGCCGCCTCGAGCACGCCCGGTTCGATCGCCAGGATGCCGGAGCGGATCACGTCCGAGGTAAACGCGCCGCCGGCCAGCGAGAGCGCCAGTACGCCGGTGCCGAAAGCGCTCAGCCGGACCCCGATCTCGGGCAGGCCGTAGAACAGGAAGAACAGCTGGACGATGAAGGGAAGGTTGCGGAAGACGTCGACGTAGACGTCGGCCGCGCGCCGGACCAGCGGCAAGGCCGCGGTGCGCATCAGGGCCGCGACGATGCCGAGGGCCAGGCCGGCGGCCAGGGCCAGCGCGCAGGCGAGGGCGGTCAGCCGTGCGCCGGCCGCGAGCTCGCCAATATACGGTGCCAGTGGTGCAAGATCGAACGTCATCCGGCCGAGTGTCACACAGGCCAACTTGCATTTCAAGCAAAAGACATGGTCAGGCCAGTAGTTTAGTACGCAAGGCGGCGACTTTAGTGCGGCTGGTCTGGCGGCGCCCGCCCGAATCGAAGCCGAGGGCCAGGACTTGCGGCGACGCCGCGGGCAGCGGCTCCGAACAGGATGCGTGGACGTCGGTCAGCGGCAGCCTGTCGCGCAGCATGTGCACGTTCTCGGCGGAGATGCCGGCGCCGGGCATGATGGCGATGCGATTGGCGGCGGCCTCGAAGCAGTGCCGCAAGCCGTCCAGTCCTTCGGGCGCGCTGCGGGCGCCGCCGGAGCTGAGGATGCGTTCGAATCCGAGATCGACGGCCTGGCGGGTGGCCTGCGCCAGGTCCGGACAGAGGTCGATGGCGCGGTGCAGTACGCAGCGCAGGCCGTGGCCCCGGGCCCTGCGCACCAGCTTTTCCAGGGTGGCTTCGTCCAGGCGGCCGTCAGGCATCGATGCACCCAGCACCACGCCTTGCAGGCCGGTCGCGGCGACGGCGTCGATCTCGTCCAGCATCAGCCGGGTTTCCGCCTCGTCGAAGCAGAAGTCGCCGCCGCGCGGACGGATCATGGCGACCACCGGCACCGGGCTGCTTGACGCGGCGCGCAGCAGTCCGGGCGTCGGCGTCAGGCCGCCGATGTCCAGGGCGCTGCACAATTCGATGCGGCCGGCGCCGCCGGCAAGCGCGGCGGCCAGGCCGTGGACGTTGTCGACGCAGACTTCCAGCGTGATCGCTTCAAGCATGCTGGACGCCGAGCTTTTCCAGGCCCAGCCAGGCCGCGCCGATCAGTCCCGGTTCCGCGCCGGACTGGCCGGGCACGATGATGGGCGTGTCCGTCTTGCGCAGGATGGCGGCGCGCACGGCCCGGTCGAGCCTTGCGATCAGCGGCGCGCTGTTGGCGAGGCCACCGCCGACCGGGAGGATCGACGCGCCGACGGTATTCACCAGCATGGCCAGCGGCCCGCTCAGCAGCCCGGCCCAGCAGGCGATCGTGCGTTCGGCATCGGCGTCGCCCGCCTGCCAGGCGGCGATGATGTCGCGGCTGTCCAGGGCCTGCCGGTGCAGCGCCAGGTGCAGCCTTTCCAGGCCGCGGGCACCGCCGACCGTGTCCAGGCAGCCGGTCTGGCCGCAGCCGCAAGGGAAGCGCGCCAAGTCGGACTGTGCAAGGACCGGACCATGGCCCCATTCGCCGGCAAAGCCGCCGGGACCACCGATCAGGCGACCGCCGATCACCAGGCCACCGCCGACGCCGGTGCCCAGGATCAGGCCGAACACATTGGCGTGGCCGCGGCCGGCGCCGGCCTGGGCTTCGGCCAGGACGAAGCTGTCGGCGTCGTTGATGATC
This sequence comes from Massilia sp. 05N420, assembly GCF_056397205.1. Classification (NCBI taxonomy): domain Bacteria; kingdom Pseudomonadati; phylum Pseudomonadota; class Betaproteobacteria; order Burkholderiales; family Oxalobacteraceae; genus Massilia; species Massilia sp. 05N420. The sequence continues at coordinate 235,668 of NZ_JBFTMX010000003.1, read as the reverse complement.
CAGACAGGCAGGCCGAGGGCGGCGGACAGGTCGGCGGCCAAGGTGCGGCCGTCGATGCAGGGAATATTCGCGCATTTGATGCGGCCGTCAGCCGGATCGATGACACCGGCAATGGAGATGGCGACGCCGCGCGAGGGGCCGCCGGCATCGATCAGCGCCCGCATGGCGGCGCTGAAAGCCGCGAAGTCGCGGGCGGGCGTCGGAACGCGCTGGAGTTCGCCGATCCGGCCGTCGGCGCTGGCGACCGCGCATTTGATGGCGCTGCCGCCGATATCGAAACAGGTAATCATGGCGGGAATGATAAGGGGAAATCATCTGTTAGAGTGCCAATTCTTGCTACGAACCTTAGAGACTTGAATGACGAATCAGCAGCTTTGGGTGGAACCGGTAGGCGATCTCGTCCTGGCGCGCGTGCGTGGACGATGCGACGAGGACGTCTTGAAGGAGTGCCAGCGCCGTGTTTTCGAACTCGTGAAGGACACGCGCCAGGTCAAGGTCCTGTATGACGCGCTGGAACTGGAAGATCCGACGGTCGACATGGCGCTGTTCCAGGACAGGATGGACGCCGAAGCACACGAACGACTGGCGCCCATCGTGCTGCGCAGGGCGATTCTGGTGCCGAATTCGCGGATCGCGTTTTTGGCGCGGATCGCGTTTGGCCAATTCGGCGAGGGTGCATACCGGGTTTTCTATAACGACATGGCGCAGGCGATCCAGTGGCTGGAGGAAAAGATATAGCAAAACAGCCCCGCTGCGCTCGGATCTGAATCGCGCATAATCTATATTATGTCAAATGCGATATTCGTACAGCCACCACGCAAGGGGCAGCACAAGCTCAAACGATGCTCTTCCCGTTCGCCGACCGGATGATCTCGTCATGCCGTTCGTTATCGGTCTTGTGCAGATAAGCCGCCGTGGTGGCGATATTTGCGTGCCCCGCCGTGTCCTGCAGGGTCTTCAACTGCACCCCGTTGTTCGCGTGGTTGGTCAGCATGCTGTGCCGCAGCCAGTGCGCCGAGGCCTGGCGCAAGGTGGCGGCCGTATCCTGGTCGCCTTTCGCATCGGCGGCGCGCGCGGCGTCCGCGAACACCGCCTTGATCGCTTCCGACGCCGCTTCGTCCGTGATCCGCGCCGGCTCGCGTGAACGACTCGACAGCACGAGCGGCGTGCGGTCCGTGCGGCTGGTCTGCGGCAGGAGTTCGAAAGCCTGGCGATAGGCCTGGTAGGCTTCGAGCATGTCCGGCGGCACCGGCAGGCGGCGCGGCTTGTTGCCTTTGCCAAGGACGTCCAGCCACCAGCGGCCGTTGCCTTCGGTGTAGATCGATCCCATCGAGGCGCTGACGATCTCGTTCAGGCGGGCGCCCGTGTGCGCAAAGGCGACCAGCAGAAAACGGTCGCGCGCGCGGCGCCTGAAAGCCGCCGGCGTGTCGGCCGGGCGGCTGGAAACCGTTTCGAGCGCGAGCGCGATCGCGCCCTGGGTCAAATAGCGCGTAATCCGGCTGCTTGATGGCGCCCGGACATTGCGCACCAGCGCACCCGGGTTACGGCGCAGGTAGCCGGTCTGCTCGGCAAAGCCCATCAGGCCCTTCACGGCGATCATGGCCTGGCGCCGGCTGGGATCGGACAAGGGCCCCGTGAATGGCCGGTAGCGCGGATCGGTGCGCGGCCACTTGGTCTTCGAGATCCATTCCTGCGGCGGATTCTTGAGGAATTCCTTGTAGGCATTGAGGTCGGCAACGTTCAGCTGGGAAAGGGTCTTTTTCGCTTCCTCGCGGCACCAGGTCAGGAAGCGGTACAGCTCCTTTTGCGAGTTCTGGATCGACTTCGCGCTCAGTTCGCCGTGGGCGATGAATTCGCGTGCCAGGTCGATGTCGGTGGTGGCCTCGGTGATCGCATCGTCGGCGAGGCGGTACATCTTGACGTGCAGGCGGCTGCTCGGACCGCTTGTGATCTCTTCCGGTGCTGACGGGCCCAGGTCGATTGGGGTAAAGTTCGGCATGTTTCTGGCTGCGGCTGCTGAAAAGGGCTGCATCTATGTACAGTATAGCATTTTGCCTGTTCGCGAATTCAAGTCGACAATATATTTGGTAATGTCGAGTTAAATATGTGCGTGGAAATCGTGTCCGGTTTAGGGGCTGGTCCCGATTGCATCCCCGGCACGGCCGCCCCGCGCAAGGCGGCACCGGAACGGTTGCTCTTCTGCCAGGTCGGGTCCGCTCCCGGTGGCGGGACCCTTTCCAGCTCCCAAGGCCGGCGGCGGTTCGGCGATGTATGATTGACAGCCCATCCGGCTCCCCTTTTCAAAGGTATCGATGAACATCGTCAAGCGCATCCTGAAGGCCGACCGGGGACGCGACCCGGAACGCCTGGCCATGAAATACCTTTTCCGTCGCAGCGGGCCCTTCCCTTTCCTGCACGGCACTTGCCACCTGTTCTACGGCCGCCTCGCCTCCTCCGGATGGGCCGCCTACGCTGCGGCTTGCGACGCCGGACAGTTCCAGCGCCCTGCCGGAGAATAAACCATGGACTATCCGGACATCCTGCTGCGCCTGAGTGCTTCGGTCCTGATCGGCGGCCTGATCGGGCTGGACCGCAACCTGCGCGGCAAACCAAGCGGGATCAGGACCCTCGGTCTGGTCAGTCTCGGCGCTTGCCTGGCAACCATGGCCGGGATGAACATGCTGACAGCGCATGGGCAGGTCGATACCGCGGCGGTCAGCCGCGTGATACAGGGGCTCGTCACCGGCATCGGCTTCCTCGGCGCAGGCGTCATCGTCCACGAGGACGGCAACGACCGCATTCGCGGCCTCACCACCGCAGCCTCGATCTGGATTACCGCCATCCTCGGTATTCTGTGCGGCATGGGATCCTGGCAGATCGCCTGCATCGCCCTCGCCTTCGTCTTCCTCTTGTTCGTGCTCGGCAAACCACTGGAGCGCGCGCTGCACCGGCGCTGGCTGACGAAGCCGACCGACGAGCAGCACGAGATCAGCCTGCACGACGAGTGAGAGCGCCTACGGTGTCGCCCTAGTGGTTTGGCGGGCCGTTCGAACCGTGTTGGCGCTCCGGCCGAACGTACGGGACAATACACCGGAACGAATGGACGACACGAGGAGCGCCATGAACATCACGGTAAAGAACACGACCCCGGACACGACCCGCATCACCCTGGTCGGCGAACTGCAGGACGGCAGCTTCAAGGCCAAGGTGATGTCCGAAACCGATGTCCCCTACACGCCTTATTGGGAGCACCAACTCGAACAGCGCATGATCTATATCCAGCCGGATCCCGAGCAGCTGAAGGCGATCGTCGCGGCACTCAACGACCGCCGGCTGACGCTGGACCAGCTGCAGAGCTTCGGCAGCGCCGGCGGCGGCGAATCCCAGATTCCGGTCTGAAACAGGAGGTTTTATGAGCACGCAACAGGGCAAGAGCAGCGATGCGCCAACCATCGGCGTCGGCAATCTCACCAGCGGCGAAGCCGGCGCCACGCCGGACCACGAAACCATGGCCGAGACGGGCGGCAGCGGCGGCGAGGCGCTGACCAAGCCGCACAACGAGGAGACCGAGGGCCACTGGCCGTCCGGCGAGCCGAACAAGAACCAGGGCGACGCCATGCAGCACGCGGTGGACACTGCGACGGAAACCGAGGGTGCCGGCACCGCGGCCACCGCCACCGTCCGCGGCGCCCAGGACACGCACAGCCGGCAAGCCGGCATCAATCCGACCGGCCTCGGCACGCCGGAAACCGGCGGCAACCAGTCCGAGGGCGACCTGGCGCCGCCCTACCAACAATAACGCGGCAACAGACGAGCCGCTCAGGCCTTGCCGATCATGGCTTCGCAGGCCTCGGCGCAGCGCGTGCAGGCCTGGGCGCAAGCCTGGCAGTGGTCCATCTGGTGCTTGCCGCACTCGGCGGCGCAGGCCGTGCAGATTTCGGCGCAGAGCCGGCACATCTGTGCGGCGAAGTCGCTGCCGCGGGCCAAATAAGCCGCCGCGATCCGGCAGCTGGCGGCGCAATCCATGTCGAGCGCAATGCAGCGCGCCATCATCTTGACGTCGTCTTCCTGCAGGCAGGCGGTCGAACAATTGTCGCAAGCCGCCGCGCAGGCGTAACAGGCGTCGATACAGGCCTGGTATTCCGGGTGCTGAAAATTGGACATCGTATCCTCCATCGGTGGGTCGGCGTTCAGGCTAGCACGCGATGGAGAATGCTCTCGTACGAATGGATCCGGCCTCAGCGGGCTGCCTGGGCGCCCTTCACTACCGCCCCGCCCTTCATTACGAACTTCACGCGGGTGAGCTCGGCGGGGTCTTTCAGCGGGTCGCCGGCGACGGCAATCAGGTCGGCATACTTGCCCGCCGATACCGAACCGATGCGGTCTTTCCAGCCCAGCAGGTCGGCGGCATTGATGGTGGCCGCCTGGATCGCCTGCATCGGGCTCATGCCGTACTGGACCATGTAGTGGAACTGGCGCGCGTTGTCGCCGTGCGGGTAGACGCCGGCATCGGTGCCGAAGGCCATCTTGACGCCGGCCTTGAAGGCCTTGCGGAAGTTGTCGCGCTGCAGCTGGCCGAGGGCGCGTTCCTTGTCGAGCGACTCCTGCAGCATGCCGGCCTTGGCGCCTTCCTGCAGGATGTAGTCGTCGTTATAGATATCCATGACGAAGTAGGTGCCCTTCTCGCGCGCCAGGCGGATGCCTTCGTCGTCGACCAGGCTGGCGTGCTCGACCGAATCGACACCGGCCAGGATGGCGTCGCGAATGCTGCTGGCGCCATGGGCGTGGGCGGCCACGCGGCGGCCCAGCTTGTGCGCTTCTTCGACGATGGCCTTCATCTCTTCCAGCGTGAGCTGCTGGGCGCCCGGCTCGTCGCCCTTGGACAGCACGCCGCCCGAGGCGCAGATCTTGATCACGTCGGCGCCATACTTCGCCATCTCGCGGACCTTGGCACGCGCCGCCCACGGACCGTCGGCGACGCCGTTCTCGGTGTAATGAAAATCGTGCGGCAGCAGGTTGTTGTCGCAGTGGCCGCCCTGGATGCCGATCGCGTAGCCTGCCGTGCGCATGCGCGGTCCCGGCAGCTCGCCCTCGTTGATGGCGTCGCGCAGGGCGACGTCGCCGAATCCGCTGGCGCCGACATTGCGCACGGTGGTGAAGCCGGCGTTCAAGGTCACCTGGGCCGCATGGGCGCCGTACATGGCGGCGCGGATGTCGGACACGCCCAGCGACTGGTAGCCGTGCTGGTGCGGATCGCCGGTCAGGTGGGTATGGGCGTCGATCAGGCCCGGCAGCACGGTGGCGCCGGACAGGTCGACCACCTCGGCGCCGGCCGGCACCGTGATGCTGCCGCTGGGACCGACAGCCGTGATGCGATCGCCGCTGATCAGGATGCTCTGGTTGTCCAGCACCTTGCCGGCGACCACGTCGACCAGCTTGCCGGCGCGTATGGCCACGACATGCTGGGCGGCGCCGCTGGATTCGGCGTGGACAGAGGCGGCGATGCCCAAGATGGCCAGCGAGGCCGCGACTGCTTTCAGTTTCATGGACGGATGCTTTCGGTGGGGATGCTATCGGTGGATGGAAGCGCGGCCAGCTTGTGCCAGCTGCGCCAGGAAACCAGGGCATTGATCCAGAAGCCGGCATACAGCACGGCGGTCAGGTGCAGCCCGCGGCTGAAATACAGCGGGGTCGCGATCGTATTGACGAGCAGCCAGAAGCCCCAGTTTTCCACGCGGCGCTGCATCATCAGCATCTGGCCGATGATGCTGAACACGAGCACGGCGGAATCGGGGAAAGGCGCGTAGGCGTTCGTGAAATGGTGGAGCATGGCGCCGTAGGCCACGGTGGCGCCCACGCCCAGCGGCAGGATCCACAGCATGCTGGCCATGCCCGCGTGAGTGACGGGCAGCGCTTCGCCGTGCCGGCCGCGCAGCCATTTCCACCAGCCGATCAGGCCGGTGACCACGAAGAACAGCTGCAGGGCGACGTCGGCGTACAGGCGGTTCTGTGCGAACAGCAGGCCGAACAGCAGAGTGCCGGCCACGCCGGTCCACCAGGTATGGATATTGTTGCGGCCGGCCAGCACGATGGCGATGGCCGTAAAGACGTTCGCCGCCAGTTCGAGCGGCGCGGTCGCACTCAGCGCCGTATAGACGTCGGCCGCCAGTTCCTGCAGCGCGATCATTGCTCCCGGCCCTGCCCTTCCAGTTCCATTGCCGCCCCTTCGTGAAGAAGCGTGTACTGTACGTCAGCGGGCCGGTTTATTGCAAGGCTGGAATTTTCTAGGCGCTAGTCGAGGCGGATCGATTTGTGTTCGCTGTCTAGGTCGGGCTTGTCGCCGGTGATGGCAGCCTTGGCCATGGCAAAGATGCGGACCATCTTGCTGTCGTTCGAGTCCCAGTATTCGGCCGAGTGCGGGTCGACGCGGATCAGCACCACGTGCTGGTCCTCGGGGCCGGCCGGGAACCAGGCTTGCACGCCGGTGTTCCACATCGCGCGGATGCGCTCGCGGTCGACCACGCGCTCGGCGGTGCCGCTCACCGATACATACAGGCTGCCGTCCTGGTCGGCAAAGCCCAGGTTGACCTGGGGACGGTGGGCGATGCAATCCCACAGCGCGGTCAGGGTCGAGGTATAGAACCAGATGCCGCCATCGGCGTCGACCTGCTGCTGGGTCATCGGCTGGCTCAGCAGGTGGCCATGCTGGTCCTGCCAGGTAAACATCGGAAAGCGCACGTCCTTGATCTTGTCGTGCAGTTTGGCCACTTCGGCGGCGTGGTGGGTGGTCATGGGCAGTCCTCGTGAATGGCTGATGTCCGTGCATCCTAGCGCCAGCCGGATGCCGGGTCGGTGCGCAAGCGAACATCGGCGCCGCACTTTTTTGAGCCTCGTCAACCATGCCGGAAAGCGAAGAGAACCCAGGTTTGGGCGGCAATATAATCGCGTGTCAGCCGCCGTTAACGAGCATGGAGTCCGTTGCGAATGCCTTCCACTCACCGCCGTGCACAGCCGTTTCCGGACGTCGCCGGCCTGGGCGCGAAGCATGCCGCCGCCTCACCCATGGCGAATTCCTTTTCCGCCGCCGGACCGGCGCGGCTGGTGGTGCACGTCGTGGAAGCGCTGTCCAGCGCCCAAACGGAAACCGGCCTGCTGAACCTGATCCGTCATTTGCCGGCCGAGCGCTACCGCCATGCCATCGTCTGCCTGCGCGGCCAGGGCGACTACGAAGCCGGCCTGCGCGAACAAGGCGTCGAGATCGTCAACCTGCACCAGCAGGAGCGCGGCCTGCTTCACTACTTGCGCCTCTACCGCGTGCTGCGCAGCCTGCAGCCCGACCTGATCCATACCCGTAACCGTTCCGGGCTGCCGTCCCAGCTGGTGGCGGCGCTGGCCGGCGTGCGGCTGCGGGTGCATGCCGAGTACGGGCGCGACCTGGGCCCGGACGGCGCTCCCAGCTTTCGCGGACGGGCGCTGCGCCGCCTGCTGCGCCCGCTGATCGACCACTTCATCACCGCCAATGGCGACCTCGAACAATGGTTGGTGGGGGCGATCGGTGCTGCGTCGGCGCGCGTCTCGCAAATCGCGAACGGCGTCGACAGCGTGCAATTCCACCCGCGCCTGGGCCCGGCGGCGGCGGTCGGGCCGGCCGGTTTCATGCACGACGGCGTGTTCGTCATCGGCAGTATCGGCCGCATGGACGACGGCGCCAACCATACGCTGCTGGTCGAGGCCTTCCTGCGGCTGATCGCCTCGCCGCATCCGGCCCACCAGCGCCTGCGCCTGATGATCGTCGGCGACGGGCCGGCGCGCGCCGAATGCCAGGCGATGCTGAACCGCGCCGGCGCCGCGGCCCGCGCCTGGCTGCCCGGGGCCCGCAGCGATATCGCCCAGCTTCTGCGCGCGATGGACCTGTTCGTGCTGCCCTCGCTGACCGAGGACCGCGTGAACGCGATCCTGGAAGCGATGGCCAGCGGCCTGCCGGTGGTCGCCAGCGCGGTCGGCTGCAATGCCGAGCTCGTGCATCCCGGCTTCACCGGCATCCTGGTGCCGCCGACCTCGACCGAATTGCTGGCGGCGGCGGTTTCGGATTACTGCCGCATCCCCGAGATGGCGGCCCGCCACGGCGCGCGCGCCCGCAGCCAGGTGATCGCCCGCCATAGCATGCCGGCAATGGCGCGCGACTACCTGGCCGTCTACGATGCGCTGACGGGTTTCGAAACCTAGGCGGAACAGCCGATGCGCGTGCTGCACCTGCTCGACCATTCCGCGCCGCGGCGCAGCGATTACAGCCGCCGTGCCCAGGCCCTGCTGGAAGGGCTGCGCGACCAGGGCGTGCAGACCGTCCAGCTCACCGGCACCGGCCACCCGGCGACGCAGGTGCATGGCGAAGGCTGGCATTTCTACCGCACCGTGGCCCTGGGCCGGCGCCTCCCTTTCGTCCGCACGGCGGCGCCGGATTCCCGTCTCGGCGCGGCGGCATCGACGGCGGCCCTGGCGCTGCGCCTGCGCCAGGTGGCAAAGCTGACGCGGCCGGACCTGATCCACGTGCACCTGCCGAGTGCGAACGCGGTGGCCGCGTGGCCGGTGGCGCGCCTGCACAAGCTTGCACTGCTGGTCGAGGCCGAGCGTCGCGGACTGGCCGCGCCTGCCTATCCCTTCCCGCGCGCGGAACGCTGGGCCCTGGGCGCGGCCCATGCGATCGCGGCTGGGACAGCCCAGGTGCGGGCCGCCTTGCGTGCGGAGGGCCTGGCCGGCAGGTCGATCGCCGTGATCCCGCCGGCGCCGGACCTGGTGCCGGGCTTGCCGGCCAGCGCCAGGATTACGAACCTGGTGGGGGCGCCGCTACTTGCCTATGCGGGCGGCCTGGAGCCGGACGACGGTCTGGAGTTGCTGCTGACGGCCCTGGGCCAACTGCGGCGCAAGCATCCGGCGCTGCGGCTGCTGGTCGCCGCCGGCGGCGAACGCGAAGCCTGTTTCGAGCAGCTGCTGGCCCGGCCGGGACTGCGCGGCCACGTCGTGTTCGCCGGTCCGCTCTCTTACCGGCGTGCGGCCGATGTGCTGGCGCGCGCCGATATCGCGGTGTTTCCGGCGCTGGGGCTGAAACCCTCCCTGCAGCCGTCACGGCACCTGCTCAACGCACTGGCGCAGGGCTGTGCGGTGGTCGCATCGGACCTGCCCTGCCACCGTGAGCTGCTGGTGCACGGGCATAGCGGGATGCTGTTCGAGGCCGGCAGGCGTGCGTCGCTGGTGAAGGCCATCGAGCAGGTGCTGGCCGAACCCTGGCGCATCGATGGGCTGGGTGCGGCGGCGCGCGATTTCATGAGCACGCGGCGCAGCTGGGAGTTGACGGCGGCCCGCTACCGGCGTCTCTATGAAATGGTCCTCAATAAGCGTGATGCATCACGTTAATCTCTCCAGACGGGCGGCAGGCAGCTCGGCGGGCTGTGCCTGCTGAAGCGCATGCAGGACACTGTCGTTCATCGCCAAGCGCGGATGATTACGCCGATCGCCGCCAATGCCGTTCCAACAAGGCGGCCGCAAATCGTCTATAGTGATGCCTCTCTACAAAACTAAAAGGGCTTGAGACCCTCGGCAGGTTGATCAAGCCTCCACCATTATGAAATTCGATGTTGTAATCGTCGGCAGCGGCCTGGCCGGCCTGTCGGTTGCCCTCCACCTGGCGCAGACCCGCAAGGTGGCCATCATCTCCAAACGCGAACTCCTCGACGGCGCCAGCAACTGGGCGCAGGGCGGCATCGCCGCCGTCCTCGATTCCGGCGACAGCCACGACCAGCACATTGCCGACACCCTGGTGGCCGGCGCCGGCCTGTGCGACGAAGCCGCCACCCGCTTCATCGTCGAGCACGGCCGTAAAGCCATCGAATGGCTGATCGAGCAAGGCGTGCCCTTCACCCGCGACGAAAGCGCGGAACTCGGCTTCCACCTGACGCGCGAAGGCGGCCACAGCCAGCGCCGCATCATCCACGCCGCCGACGCCACCGGCCACGCGGTCCAGGTCACGCTGGAGCAGAAGGTGCGCGCGCATCCGAACATCGCGCTGTTCGAGCATCACAGCGCGATCGACGTGATCACCTCCGACAAGCTGAGCGCCGGCGGTGTGCACGGCGGCGCCCCGAGCCTGGTTGGCCAGCCGCGCTGCTACGGCCTCTACGTGCAGGACGAGCAGAGCGGCAAGGTGCTGACTTTCGAGGCGGAACACACCGTGCTGGCCACCGGCGGCGCCGGCAAGGTCTACCTGTACACGACCAATCCCGACACCGCCACCGGCGACGGCATCGCCATGGCCTGGCGCGCCGGCTGCCGGGTGTCGAACATGGAATTCATCCAGTTCCACCCGACCTGCCTGTACCACCCCTACGCGAAGTCCTTCCTGATCAGCGAGGCGGTACGCGGCGAAGGCGGCCTGCTCAAGCTGCCGCCCGAAGCCGGCGCCGCGGCCGGGACCCGCTTCATGCCGGTCCACGACGAGCGTGGCGAACTGGCCCCGCGCGACGTGGTGGCGCGCGCCATCGACTTCGAAATGAAGAAGCGCGGCCTCGATTACGTCCACCTGGACATCTCCCACCAGAGCCCGGAATTCATCAAGGAGCACTTCCCGACCATTCATGCCCGCTGCTTAGAATTAGGCATCGACATCACCCAGCAGCCGATTCCGGTGGTGCCGGCCGTGCACTTCACCTGCGGCGGCGTGGTGACCGACCTGGCCGGCCGCACCGACATCCCGGGCCTGTACGCGGTCGGCGAGACCGCGTGCACCGGCCTGCACGGCGCGAATCGCCTCGCCAGCAACTCGCTGCTGGAATGCCTGGTGGTCGGCCGCGCCTGCGCCCACCAGATCGCCGCCGCGCCGCCGGCCGAGCTGCCGGGCCTGCCGGCCTGGGACGAAAGCCGGGTCACCAATGCCGACGAAGAGGTCGTCATTGCCCACAACTGGGACGAACTGCGGCGCTTCATGTGGAATTACGTCGGCATCGTGCGCACCACCAAGCGCCTGGAACGCGCGCACCACCGCATCCGCCTGCTGAAGGAAGAGATCGACGAGTATTACCGCAACTTCCGCGTCACCAATGACTTGCTGGAGCTGCGTAACCTGGTCGAAGTGGCGGACCTGATCGTGCGCAGCGCATTGTCGCGCCGGGAGAGCCGCGGGCTGCATTATTCGCGGGATTATCCGGATACCTTGCCGAAGGCACTGCCGAGTGTGTTGACGCCGCGGCGCCGTTAACGTCATCCCCGCGAAAGCGGGGATGACGGTTTTTCGTTCGCGGCCTTGATGATGAACCAAAAACTCACCCCCTCCACCATCCTGCTCCTGGCGGTCCCGCCCCTGCTCTGGGCCGGCAACGCCATCGTCGGCCGCCTGGTGCGCGAGGCCGTGCCGCCGATGACCCTGAACCTGCTGCGCTGGACGATCGCGCTCCTCATCCTGCTTCCGCTGGGCCGCGCCGCGCTGAAACCCGGCAGCGGCGTGCTGGCCAACTGGCGCCGCTATGCGCTGCTGGGCCTGGCCGGGGTCGGCCTGTACAACTCGCTGCAATACCTGGCCCTGCAGAGTTCGACGCCGATCAACGTGACCCTGGTCGCGTCCGGCATGCCGGTGTGGATGATGCTGGTCGGGCGGCTGTTCTTCAAGGTGCCGGTGCGGCCCCGGCAGGTGGCGGGCGCCGTGCTGTCCATCCTCGGCGTGCTGGTGGTGCTGTGCCGCGGCGATATTCACCAGTTGCTGAGCCTTAGGCTCGTAGCCGGCGACCTCTACATGATCCTGGCGACCATCGCCTGGTCATTCTATAGCTGGATGCTGCTGCAGCCGAAGGACGCGCCGGCGCTGCGCGCGGACTGGGCGGCCTTCCTGGCGACCCAGGTGGCTTATGGCCTGCTGTGGTCGGCACTGTTCACCGGCGTCGAATGGGCCGTGGATGCGCATGCGATCGCCTGGAGCGGCACACTGGCCGCAAGCCTGCTGTTCGTCGCCGTCGGTCCGGCCGTGCTGGCCTACGCGCTGTGGGGCGCCGGCATCCGCCGCGCCGGGCCCGGCATTGGCGCCTTCTTCGTCAACCTGACGCCGCTGTTCGCGGCCCTGCTGTCCTCGGCCTTCCTGGGCGAATTGCCGCACGCCTACCATGGGCYGGCCTTCGCCCTGATCGTCGGCGGCATCGTCGTTTCCAGCCGGCGCTGAGCAATGCTGCAGCGCGGCGCAAGAGCCGGTATCGTGTGTCCGTCCCGTCAGTAAGGGTGTTACGATCCCGACGGAAGACAACGAGGAACCACCACAATGGCTGAAGGTTTTACCGTCCACGACCACGCGGCCCGGCTCGCCGAATTCCTGGACCGCCACCCGCGCGCCCTGGTGCTGACCGGCGCCGGCCTGTCCACCGCGTCGGGCATTCCCGACTACCGCGACCGCGACGGCACCCGCCGCGGCCGCCCGCCCATCCATGGGCCGGATTTTCGCAAATATGACCACGTCCAGAAACGCTACTGGGCGCGCAGCATGATCGGCTGGCCGGTGTTGTCCAGGGCGCGGCCGAATCCCGGCCATGTTGCGATCGCAGCATTGGAGAAGCTGGGCAAGATCGGCTCGGTGCTGACCCAGAACGTCGACGGCCTGCACGGCCAGGCCGGCAGCCACAGCGTGCTCGAACTGCACGGCAATATCCACGCGGTGGTCTGCCTGGAATGCTCGGCCTTGTTTCCGCGCGCCTTCGTCCAGGGGCAACTGGCCGACCTGAACCCGCACATGCTGCATGCGGACGCGACCCCGCTGCCGGACGGCGACGCGTCGGTCGAGCCGGCCGAGCTGGCTGATTTCCGCCTGCCGCAGTGCGTGTGCTGCGCCGGGACCCTGATGCCGAACGTCGTGTTCTTCGGCGATAACGTCCCGCCCGCGCGCACCGCCATCGCCCTCGACCAGATGGCGCGCGCCGACGCCCTGCTGGTGGTCGGTTCCTCGCTGATGGTGTATTCGGGCTTCCGCTTCGCCCGCATGGCGCGCGCCAGCGATAAGCCGATCGCCGCGATCAATCTCGGCCGCACGCGCGCCGACGACCTGCTCGACATAAAAATCGAAGAATCCAGCGAGCGGGTATTGCCCCTCGTGGTCGAGCTGCTCGCAAGGACTGGGGCTGGATCTGAAAGAGTCACGCCATCCATTCAACTCGACGGGGGAACATTGTGACGAATAACATCAAAGGCTGGCAGATCGGCGCCGCCGCGGCCGGGCTGGGACTGGCCGCATCCTTCTTTTACGTGCGCGCGAAAACGAAACAGGCAGAGGCCGAGAATCCGCCGCAAGGACGCTTCGTGAAGGTCGATGGCGTGCGCCTGCACTACATCGAGCGCGGCGAAGGCCCGGTGCTGGTCCTGCTGCACGGTAACGGCGTGATGGCCAACGATTTCGAGCACAGCGGCTTGCTGGACCGCGCCGCCGAGCACTACCGCGTGATCGCCTTCGACCGCCCGGGTTTCGGTTACAGCGAACGTCCGCGCAGCAAGGTGTGGACGCCGCAGGCCCAGGCCCGGCTGCTGCACCATGCCTTGCAGGAGCTGGACGTCGAGTCCGCCATCGTCCTCGGCCACTCCTGGGGCACGATGGTGGCGCTGTCGATGGCGCTGGAGGCGCCGGATTTCGTGCGCGGCCTGGTGCTGCTGTCGGGCTATTACTACCCGAGCCTGCGCCTCGATGCGCCGCTGATGTCGGGCCCGGCCATCCCCGTGGTCGGCGACCTGATGCGGTTTACGATTTCGCCCCTGATGACCCGCATGCTGTGGCGCCCGCTGATCAAGAAAACCTTCGCGCCGATGCCGGTGGCGGATTCGTTCCGCCGGTTGCCGCCCTGGATGGCCCTGCGCCCGAGCCAGTTGCGCGCCAGCGCCGCCGAAAGCGCGCTGATGGTGCCGGCGGCGATGTCGCTGGCCAAGCGCTATCCGGAGCTGAAGGTGCCGGCCCTGATCCTCGCCGGCACCCAGGACCAGATCGTCGACTTCGGCCACAATTCCGAGCGCCTGAGCGAGCGGGTTCCGGACAGCGAGCTGCAGTTGCAGCCAGGCGTCGGCCACATGACGCATTACGCGCATCCGGACCAGGTCATGGCGGCAGTCGATTCGATCGCGGCGCGGGTGGGCGAGCCGGTGCTCATGCGCACGCCGCAGGCGGAGGCGATGGCGCGGGCCAGCGAGAGCGGGGTCTGAGCCTCAGCCCCGGCGGACGCTCAGCCAGTCGCGGAGGGCGCGGATGATCGCGGCATCGTTCGGATGCGCGGCAATCCCGGCCAGGCGTGCGGCGGGCACCAGGTGCACCGCCTGGGTCTCCCAACCCATGGCCGAGGGACAGCCGCCGATGCGTTTCGCGAGGTAGTAGCGGGTATAGGTTTGCGTGCGCCGGACGTCCAGCAGGAAGGCTTCCAGGCGCACGGCGAGGCCGGATTCCTCGAACACTTCGCGCACTGCCGTTTGCTGCAAGGTAGCGCCCGGGCCCACCCGGCCTTTCGGAAAGGTCGCGCTGTAGCCGCCGAAGCCGTTGGTTGGCGACACAAGCCAGACGCGGCCGTCATCCTCGACGACCACCGCGCCGGCCGCGGCCTTCATGCCGGGCGGCAGGATGAATTCAGGCTCCTCGACCGTGTCGCCAGCACCAACTGGAAGCACGCACGGTGCCAGCACGACCCCATTCAGTTCGGCCGGCATCGCGCAAGCGGGTACGGCAAGCGCCTGTGCGCCGGAGTCCGCCCAATGCGTCAGGGCGGTGGGCGAACTGGGCCGGTGGATGACGACCAGTTCGCCGTCATCGTTGCGGCAGGGATGATGAATCACACCGCTCAGCCGACGATCCTGAGCGAATAGTCGGTCGCCCGCACATCCTTGGTCAGGCTGCCGACCGAAATGCGGTCGACGCCGGTTTCGGCAATCGCCCGCACGGTCTGCATATTGATGCCGCCGGAGGCTTCCAGCAGCGCACGGCCGTCGTTGATTCGCACGGCYTCGGCCATCATGTCCAGATCGAAGTTATCCAGCAGGATCGAGACGGCGCCGGCCGCCAGCGCTTCCTGCAGTTCGGCGATCGACTCGACCTCGACCTGGATCGTCACGCCGGCATTCAATGCCGCCGCGGCGTTCAGGGCCGCGGTGATGCCGCCGGCGGCCGCGATGTGGTTTTCCTTGATCAGGATGCCGTCGTAGAGCGCCATGCGCTGGTTGGCGCCGCCGCCCACGCGCACCGCGTACTTCTGCGCCTGGCGCAGGCCCGGCAGGGTCTTGCGGGTGTCGAGGATCTTCGCGCGGGTGCCGGCCACGACTTCGACGTACTTGCGGGTGGCGCTTGCCACGCCGGACAGAAGCTGCAGGAAATTCAAGGCGGCGCGCTCGGCCGTCAGCAGCGAACGCGGCGAACCTTCGATCGTGCAGACCACGCTGTCCGCGGCCATCAGGTCGCCTTCGGCGTACTGCCAGTCGATCTCGATGTCCTGGTCGACGGCCAGCATGATGCCCTCGAACCAGGGGGCGCCGCACAGCACGGCTTCTTCGCGGACGATCACGCGCGCTTTCGCACGCGGCTCGTCCGGCACCAGCTTGCCGGTCAGGTCGCCGGTACCGACGTCTTCCAGCAGCGCGGCTAGGAGGTTCTGTTCGAACGCGGCTTGCAGCTTGTCGTTGAAGGCACCGCCTTCTTCCGCGAATGGGTTACGTAAGGTCGTCATGCGGGTCCGATTCCAGAGAACAGTTTGCTTTCCTGCTCCAGCGAACCGGTCGGCAGGGCCTTGGCTTTCTTGGCGGCGGCGAAATCGAGCATGCGGTCGATGGCGCGCTTGGCCTGGCGGCCGGTTTCCGGATCGACGTGGATCTCGTTGCGTCCGTCCGTCGCTTCCAGTACGGCGGCCAGGTTGACCAGGCCGTTCATCGCCATCCACGGACAGTGGGCGCAGCTCTTGCAGGTGGCGCTGTTGCCGGCCGTCGGCGCATCGATGAAGTGCTTACCCGGGGCGGCGGCACGCATCTTGTGCAGGATGCCGTTGTCGGTGGCGACGATGAAGGTGGTCGCATCCATGGTGCGGGCGGCGTCGATCAGCTGGGTGGTCGAGCCGACCGCGTCTGCCTGTTCGACCACATTGGCCGGCGATTCCGGGTGCACCAGCACCTTCGCGTCCGGATACTGGGCGCGCAGCAGGTCGAGTTCGATGCCCTTGAACTCGTCGTGCACGAGGCAGGAACCCTGCCACAGCAGCATGTCGGCGCCGGTCTTCTTCTGGATGTAGGCACCCAGGTGGCGGTCGGGCGCCCACAGAATCTTCTTGCCCTGCTTGTGCAGGTAATCGACGATGTCCAGGCCGATCGACGAGGTCACCATCCAGTCGGCGCGCGCCTTCACGGCGGCGGAGGTGTTCGCGTAGACGACCACGGTGCGGTCCGGGTGCTGGTCGCAGAAGGCGGCGAACTCGTCGGCCGGGCAACCCAGGTCCAGCGAGCAGGTCGCGTCCAGGTCCGGCATCAGGATGGTCTTTTCGGGGCTGAGGATCTTCGCGGTTTCGCCCATGAAGCGCACGCCGGCGACGACCAGGGTCTTTGCCGGATGGTCGCGGCCGAAGCGCGCCATTTCCAGCGAGTCCGAGACGCAGCCGCCGGTTTCCTCGGCCAGGTCCTGCAGGTCGGCGTCCACGTAGTAGTGGGCGACCAGCACGGCTTCTTTTTCCTTCAGCAGGCGCCGGATGCGGTCCTTGAGGGCTTCCTTCTCGGCCGCCTCGACGGGCATTGGTGCGCGCGCCCAGGACCCTACGAAGCAATGTAGGGTAGGCGCACCGTGCCCACGTTATTTTTTGTTCGCGTCACGAAAACTTATTCGAGGCCCTGGCTCTTCAGGTAATCCTCGTAATTGCCCTGGAAGTCGACCACGCGGTCTTCCTTCACCTCGAGGATGCGGGTCGCCAGCGAGGACACGAATTCACGGTCGTGCGAGACGAAGATCAGGGTGCCGGCATACTTGTCCAGCGCAATGTTCAGCGACTCGATCGATTCCATGTCCATGTGGTTGGTCGGTTCGTCGAGCATCAGCACGTTGTGACGGCCCAGCATCAGCTTACCGTACATCATGCGGCCCTTCTCGCCGCCGGACAGCACGCGCACCGACTTCTTGACCTCGTCTCCGCCGAACAGCAGGCGGCCCAGGATCGAGCGCACGGCCTGGTCGTCGTCGCCTTCCTTGGTCCACTGGCCCATCCAGTCGGTCAGGTTGAGGTCGGTGGCGAATTCCTCGGTCGGATCCTGCGGCATATAGCCCGGGTTCGCGTTCTCGGCCCATTTGATGCGGCCGGTGTCGGCGTCCATGCCGGTGACTTCGTGGCCACCGATGGAGCGCAGCAGGGTCGTCTTGCCGGCGCCGTTGGCGCCGATGATGGCGATGCGCTCGCCGGCCTCGACCATGATCGAGAAGTTCTTGAACAGCGTGCGGTCGTAGGACTTGGTCAAGCCCTCGGCCTCGACGGCAAGACGGTGCAGCTTCTTCTCGCCTTCGAAACGCACGAAGGGATAGGCGCGCGAGGACGGCTTGAATTCCTCGATCTTGATCTTGTCGATCATCTTGAGGCGGGAAGTCGCCTGGCGGGCCTTCGACTTGTTGGCCGAGAAGCGGCGCACGAAGTCCTGCAGCTCGGCCACTTTTTCCTTGGCCTTGGCATTGTTCGCCAGCTGCTGGTTGCGGGCCTGGGTCGAAGCTTCCATGTAATCGTCGTAGTTACCCGGATAGACCTTCAGGGTGCCGTAGTCCATGTCGGCGACGTGGGTACAGACCGAGTTCAGGAAGTGACGATCGTGCGAGATGATGATCATCGTCGAGTTACGCTGGTTCAGCATGTCCGCCAGCCAGCTGATCGTGTGGATGTCCAGGTTGTTGGTCGGCTCGTCCAGCAGCAGGATGTCCGGATCCGAGAACAGGGCCTGGGCCAGCAGTACGCGCAGCTTCCAGCCCGGCGCCACGGCGCTCATCGGGCCCTGGTGCAGGTCGGTGCCGATACCCAGGCCCAGCAGCAGCTCGCCGGCACGCGCTTCGGCCGAGTAGCCGTCGTATTCGGCGACCTTGCCTTCGAGCTCGGCGGCCTTCATGTAGTCGTCGTCGCTTGCTTCCGGGTTCGCGTAGATGGCGTCGCGCTCGGCGATCGCGTTCCACAGTTCGGTGTGGCCCATCATGACGACGTCCAGCACGCGCACGTCTTCGTAGGCAAACTGGTCCTGTCGCAGCTTACCCAGGCGCTCGCCCGGGTCGAGCGAGACATTGYCGCCCGACGGCTCGAGGTCGCCGCCAAGGATCTTCATGAAGGTCGACTTGCCGCAACCGTTGGCGCCGATCAGGCCGTAGCGGTTGCCGTCGCCGAATTTGACGGAGATGTTCTCGAACAGCGGCTTGGCGCCGAACTGCATCGTGATGTTGGCTGTAGATAGCACTTGGTAACCTTCCTGCGGAGTTAACGCGACATGCGCGGTTCTATTCAATAACCGTGCATTTTACCATTGCGTAGCTACAGAGTGAGCAGCCCGCCACTATGAAGGCGGGGAAATCCTCTCAACCGACGCGAACGGTCGGATAATCGGACATCGTCAGGCGCCAGCCGGACTTGTCCGACACCAGATGCCCCTGCGCCCCAAATGGAATCGTCACGCGGCGCTGGATATGCCCGAACTCCAATCCGGTCAGCACCGGACACGGCAGGGTCGCACGCAGATAGGCCAGCATCTCGTCGAAGTTGTAGCCGTTATCGGCCGGCGCCAGCCGGTAGCCCGAGAAATCGCCCAGCACGATCGCGCGCTGGCGCGCCAGCACGCCGGTCTGCATCAGCTGGAGCAGCATGCGTTCGACGCGGTAGGGGTGTTCGGCGATGTCTTCCAGGAACAGGATGCCGCCATCGATACGCGGGAAGTAGTCGGTGCCGGCCAGCGACATGATCATCGCCAGGTTGCCGCCCCACACCGTGCCGTTCACGTCCAGCGCCGGATTTTTCCTGCCCTCCCCTGTCACGCTGTGGGTCGGGCCCGCCAGGCAGCGCCAGAAATCGCCGAGGGTGAACTCGTCCGGCTCCGCCGCGCTGAAATCGCCGGCGAACATCGGGCCGGCGTAGCTGATCGCGCCGCGCCGGGCGTAGAGCGCCATGTGGAAGGCGGTGATGTCCGAGAAGCCGACGAAAATCTTGCCGCTGTCGGCCATGCGGTCGAAGTCGATGTGCGGCAGCAGGCGGGTCATGCCGTACTGGCCGCGCAGCGCGATCACGAGCTGCACGTCCGCATCCGCGGCGGCCGCGTTCAGCTGCGCCAGGCGCGACTCGTCGGTGCCGCCGAAGCGCAGGTGGCGCTTGTCGTGCTCGTAGTAGTTATGGACCAGGATGCCCTGGGATTCGAGGCGGGCGATGCCGCGTGCTACTGCTTCGGCATCGGGCGCGTAGCCGCCCGGCGCGACCAGCGCGATGCCAATTTTCGGAGTGATCACTGTTTGACGAAAAGCCGCGGTGTTGAGTCGGGCGTCATCTTACCGTGGGCATGGGCGTCGATCAAGGCAAGCAGCCTCTCCAGCAATTGGGTCGGCAGGTCGTGACCCATGCCTTCGATCACTTCCAGGCGGGCGTTCGGAATCGCCTCGGCGGTGTCCGCACCGCAGGCCAGCGGCACCATCGGGTCGGCGGCGCCATGGATCACCAGGGTCGGGGCGACGATGGTGTGCAGTTGCGCCCTGCGGTCGCCGCTGGCGGTCACGGCCAGGATCTGGCGCAGCACGCCGCCTGGGCAGCAATTGCGCCTCAGTGCGCGCACCACCCGGCGGCGCAATTCCTTTTCAGGGGTCGGATAAGTCGGGCTGCCGATCGCCTGCAGCAACTGGACGCCATGCTCGACCATGGCATCGGCATCGTTCGGCCTGGGTCGGCGCATCAGGGCGCGCTTCACGGCGGGCGCCGGTCCGGGCAGGCCGCGCCGTCCGCTGCTGGACATGATCGACGTCAGGCTCAGCACGCGCGAAGGATATTTGGCGGCCATCAACTGCGCGATCATGCCGCCCATCGACACCCCGACCACGTGGGCGCGCGCCACGCCCAGGGCCGACAGTACGCCGACCGCATCGTCGGCCATGTCTTCCAGGGTATAGGGAGGGCGGATCGGCCAGCGCAACAGCGACTTCAGCCAGGCCAGGACCAGGTTCGGGGTGCCGGCATGCTCGAACTTGGTGGAGAGGCCGGTATCGCGATTATCGTAACGGATCACGTAAAAGCCGAGCTCGACCAGGCCTTCGACGAACTCGTCCGGCCAGGCCGTCAGCTGCAGGCCGAGGCCGGAGATCAGCAGCAAGGGCACGGCTTTCGGATCGCCCGCGGTGTCGAAGGCGATGCGGATGCCGTTGGCGTTCAGGCTAGGCATGGCGGCAACACTCGCGTCGGTATCGCCCGCGCAAAGAACGGAAGCGGAGGGGGTGCTCGGCACTGGTCGAATGGTCCACGTGAGTCTCCGCGCCACTATGCGGGTGGCGTAGATCCAGCATACCATTTTCGGCAGATAGTGGGCGCTACGCGATGTGGCGGAACGAGGCGGAACTAAGTACTTGACCGGAAATAAATGTGAATTTTGGCAAACAGAACCGGATGCGGTGCAAGGCGGCGAGTGCGCCGCAGTGCGAGCACTGCAAGCAGGAGCCAACGCAGCAACGCGCCGGTTCTGGCAGCCAAAAACACATTTATTTTTGGGCGAGTACTTAGCCCTTGCGCGCCGCGCGGCGCTCGGCAAAGAAGCCCTTCAGCATGGCACCGGCTTCCTCGGCCAGCACGCCGCCGACGACTTCGGTGTGGTGATTCAGTTCCTCGTGCGCGAACAGGTCGAGCACGGAGCCGCACACCCCGGTCTTGGGATCGGTGGCGGCGTAGACCACGCGCGCGAGGCGTGCGTGCATCATCGCGCCCGAACACATGGCGCAGGGCTCGAGCGTCACGTAAAGCTCGCAGCCCGGCAGGCGGTAATTGCCGAGCTTTTCGGCCGCCGCGCGCAGCGCGACGATTTCCGCATGCGCGGTCGGGTCGTGGCGCCCGATCGGCTGGTTGAAGCCGGTGGCGATGACTTCACCATCCTTGACCACCACCGCGCCGACCGGCACTTCGCCGGCCTCCCAGGCCTTGTGCGCTTCCCGCAGCGCCAGCTCCATGTAGGCGCCGTCGCGGGCGCCTGCGGTCGGCTCCGGCGGCAAGGAATCAGGCATCGGTGATCTCGGCCCAGCAGTTCGGGGTTTCGTGCAGCACCAGCTTCTGCAGGCGCAGGCCGGTACCGTAGCGGTCGGTGTAGGCGGCTTTCAGGATGTTCCAGGCGACCTGCGCCAGGTTCTCGACGGTCGGGATGCGGTCGATGACGATGGTCTTGTGGCCCGGCAGGCTGGCCAGGAAATCGCGCACCTTCTCGTCCTTTTCGTAGACCAGGAAGGCGTGGTCCCAGACGTCGACCAGGTGTTCCTTGGCAAGCGCCTTGATGTCCGAGAAGTCCATGATCATGCCGTTGTCGGAATTGCCTTCCGAATCGATGACGGCGCCGGTGAGCGTGATCTCGAGGGTGTAGCGGTGGCCGTGCAGGTTGCGGCACTGGCTCTTGTGGTCGGGAATGCGATGGCCGGCATCGAATTCGAGCTTGCGGGTAATGGTCAGCATAAATGTGGGCAGTACTGGCGCGGGAGCGCTCAGGGGATTTGCAGAAGTTTGTGGGTCTGGATGCTCAGCTTCCACTTCGGATTGCGGCGGCAGGTCTCGATCGCCAGGCGGGTGTTCTGGGCGGCCAGCAGGCCGTCCATCGGCTGGACGTAGAAATTCTCGAAGTCGAGGTGTTCGTAGGCAGCCAGATCCTGGCCGGCCTGCGGGATCACCACCTTGATTTCATTGCCCTTTTCGACCACCAGCTTCGAGCCCATCTTCGGGCTGACGCAGATCCAGTCGACGCCTTCCGGCACCGGCAGGGTGCCGTTGGTCTCGATCGCGATGGTGAAGCCGCGCGCGTGCATGGCGTCGATCAGGGCCTTGTCGAGCTGCAGCAGGGGCTCGCCGCCGGTGAAGACCACGTACTTGCTGGCCGGGTAGCTGGCCGGCCACAGGCCGTCGATTTCGTCGGCCAGCAGCGCCGCGTCCTTGAACTTGCCGCCGCGCTCGCCATCGGTGCCGACGAAATCGGTATCGCAGAACTGGCAGACGGCGCTGGCGCGGTCGCTTTCGCGCCCGGTCCACAGGTTGCAGCCGGAAAAGCGGCAGAACACCGCCGGACGGCCGGCGTGCGCGCCTTCGCCCTGCAGGGTATAGAAAATTTCTTTGATGCTGTAAGTCACGGTAAAAGTCCGGTTAAGCCCCTCGTCAACCTTCCATTATACCTCGCGCGGGTACAGCTGCAGTAGACCCCGAATTTATTGACTATCGGCAAAATATATCCGTTCGGAAAGTCGTACCTTTTCATAGCGGAAAGTTCCTACGACCTTAGGAGGCCGACCATGAAGACAATGCAACACGCCCGCTACGCCGTCTACGCCCTGAGCGCCATCCTGCTGCTGGCGGGACTGTGGCCTGCCGGCGCCGGTGCCGAAGCCATGCTGCCTGAGCGTCTGCGTGCGGGCGCCGTCCTCCTGCTGGGCATGGCCGTGTTGTACGCGGCCCTGTTCCGGCGGGTCCGCAGCGAAGACCGGATCGCCGGCCTCGAGGCCGCGCTATGCCGCGAAGAATCGGCCCGCACCCGGTCCGACCAGGCTTTCGCGGAAGCCGACCTGCTGCTGGCCCGCATGGCGGCACGCGCGAGCGGCGACTGCGCCGGCGATCCGGAAGGCCAGTTGGTCGTCATCCAGGCCGAGCTGACCCAGATCCAGCAGCGCTACGCCGCCGATCAGGCGATCCGCAGCCGCCTGGAACTCCTGCGCACCCGCCTCGACCGCCTCGGCACCAGCCTGCGCAGCAATTCCCGGGCCGCCGAGCCCGGGTGACAGCAGCGGCAGACTCATGCCGCGCATTTCTAGGAAAATTCCTGCTTAGAAATCTTCTTGCCTTTAATCAATAGAGCGGAAAGTGCCGTCCCGCACAATCGGATCTTGTCAGCAATCAATTTATTGCTCAACAGACAGATCAGAGGACGGCTTATGACAGGCACGACGACAATGCCACGGCTCATGGACGGCGCCAGCGCGAACGGTGAACGCGCCTTCGCGCACCAGCTCATGGAAATGCTGGCGATTCCCGTATTCGTGCTCGACACCAGTTGCCGCGTGATGATCTGGAACCGTGCCTGCGAGCACCTGACCGGCGTGCCCGCCAGTGAAGTCGTCGGCACCCGCGAGCACTGGCGCAGCTTCTTCGACGAGCAGCGCCCCACCTTGGCCGACATGGTTGTGCAGGACCGCGCCGGCGAGATTCCCAGCATCCATCCGCGCCAGGGCTACGGCATCCCTTCCGGCCAGCCCAGCCATCTGTCGGCCGAAAGCTGGTTCGACATGCCGCGCGTCGGCCGGCGCCGATACCTGGCCGCCGATGCCAGCCCCATCTACGACGAGCGCGGCCGCCTCGCCGCCGTGGTCGAAACCCTGCGCGACCTGACCGACGAAAAGATGGCCCAGATCGCGCTCGAGCAGCTGGCCACCCGCGACGGGCTGACCGGCCTGGCCAACCGCCGCTGCTTCGACGACACCCTGCAGGCCGAATGGTCGCGCGCCCTGCGCCAGCGCCAGCCGCTGTCGCTGCTGATGGTCGACGTCGACAACTTCAAGGCCTTCAACGATGCCAACGGCCACCTCGGCGGCGACGAATGCCTGAAGCGCATCGCCACCGCCGTCGCCAGCGAGATGCGCGCCAACGACCTGGTGGCCCGCTACGGCGGCGAGGAGTTCGCCGTGATCCTGCCGAACCAGTCGCTGAAGGGCGCCGCCAGCGTCGCCGAGCGCATCCGCACCCGGGTCGAGCAGTTGCAGGTGCCGAACCGCGTGGCGGCCGGCCAGCGCGTGACGGTCTCGATCGGCGCCGCCACCGCGCTGGCGTCTCCGGATACCTCCGCGTCCGACCTGGTGGCCACCGCCGACGCCGCGCTCTACCGCGCCAAGCACATGGGCCGCAACCGGATCAGCCTGCCGCTGTCGGAACCTGCCTGAGCCGCATGCATACTTGATTGTCCTATATCTTTCTTTGGGAATACTCTATGCTGTCGCGCACAGTATTTTTCCCAAGGAGATCGCGTGACACAGTTGTCCAAGTTTGTCCCGCTGGCAGCCCTGCCCATGGCCCTGTCCATGGCGCTGCCGGCCCTGGCCGCGCCCGCTTCGGCGCCATCGAAATCCGACGTCCTCCCGTTCAAGGCCACTGAAAAACAGCTGCCCAACGGCCTCAAGGTGATCGTGGTGCCGACCGGCTTCCCGAACCTGGTCTCGGTCACCATTCCGGTGCAGACCGGTTCGCGCAATGAAGTCGAGCCGGGCAAGTCCGGCTTCGCCCACTTCTTCGAACACATGATGTTCCGCGGTACCAAGGCCTACCCGCCCGAGAAGTACCAGGAGATCATCACCAAGGCCGGCGCCCGCCAGAACGCCTACACCAGCGACGACCTGACCAACTATTACACGACCTTCGCCAAGCAGGACCTCGAAACCGTGCTGAAGGTCGAGGCCGACCGCTTCCAGCACCTGGATTACTCCGAAGCCGCGTTCAAGACCGAATCGCGCGCCGTGCTGGGCGAGTACAACAAGAACAGCGCCAAWCCGATGCAGAAGCTGTTCGAGGTCCAGCGCGATGCCGCCTTCAACACCCACACCTACAAGCACACCACGATGGGCTTCCTGAAGGACATCGAGGACATGCCCAACCAGTACCAGTACTCGAAGGTCTTCTTTGACCGCTGGTACCGCCCGGAGCGCACCACCATCATCATCGCCGGCGACGTCGATCCGAAGAACGCGGTGGCGCTGGTCGAGAAATACTGGAGCGCTTGGCGCCGCGGCTCCTACAATGTCGCGGTCCCGGCCGAGCCCGCCGCACAGGGAGCGCAATACCGCCACGTAAGCTGGCAGAGCCCAACCCTGCCGCTGGTGACGGTGGCCTTCCGCGCCCCGGCCTTCTCGGATACGAAGAAGGACCAGGCCGCGCTGTCGATGCTGCTGTCGCTGTCGTTCGGCCGCACCTCGCCGCTGTATAAACGCCTGGTGCAGGACGAGCAGAAGGTCGACCAGCTGTTCGACTACACCCCGGCACGTGTCGACCCGTCGCTGGTGACCATCGGCGCCCGCGTCAAGAAGCCGGAAGACGCACTGTACGTACGCAATGCCATCCTCGAGACGGTGGCGAAGCTGCGCGACGTCCCGGTCACGAAGCAGGCGCTGGAAGATGCCCAGTCCTCGGAAAAATACGGCCTGATCCGCAGCCTGGACAATACCGACACCATCGCCCAGACCCTGGCTTCCTACGTCCACTACGACCGTTCCTACGGCACCATCAACCGCTACTACCGCCTGATCGACACCCTGACGCCGGCCGACCTGCAGGCGGCGGCGCGCAAATACCTGGTCGACGACGCGATGGTGGTGACGACCCTGTCGCACGACGCCCTCCCGGCCGGCGTCGAGGCCCTGCCGAAGCTGGCCGACATGGCGCCCAAGGCCACCGACGCCCGGTTCGACGTGCTGGTGCAGAAGACTGCCCTGCCGCAGGTACGCTTCAAGCTGCTGTTCGAAGCGGGAGCTAGCCAGGACCCGGCCGGCAAGGAAGGCCTGGCCGCCCTGACCGCGGCCATGGTCGCCCGCGCCGGCTCCTTTGATCGCAAGTACGACGAGGTGACCAAGGCCCTGTTCCCGATCGCCGGCGGCTTCGGCGAGCTGACCGACAAGGAAATGACCACCTTCACCGGCACCATCCACAAGGACAACTGGAACCAGTTCCTCGACATCGCCCTGCCCCAGCTGCTCACGCCGGGCTTCCGCGAGGACGACTTCCGCCGCCTGAAGGATGCCCAGAAAAACGCACTGGTGCTGGACTTGAAGGACAATAACGAGGAAGAGTTCGGCAAAGAACGCCTGCAGGCTAATATCTTCGCCGGCACGCCCTACGGGCATCCGGTCCTGGGCACGGTCAAGGGCATCGACTCGATCACCCTGGACGACGTCAAGAACTTCTACCGCCAGGCCTATGCGCAGGGCGCGCTACGCGTCGGCATCTCGGGTGACGTCAGCCCGGAGATGACCGCCCAGCTGAAGACCCGCCTGGCCGGCCTGCCGGAAGGCGCCGGCCTGCCGCGCATCGCCAAGCCCCAGGGCCGCATGCCGCAAGGCCTGGAAGTCGAGATCATCGAGAAGAACACCCGCGCCACCGCGATTTCCTTCGGCCTGCCGATCGAGGTCAACCGTGCACACCCGGACTTCGCGGCCTTGTGGCTGGCCAAGACCTGGCTGGGCGAGCATCGCGCCTCGAACTCCTACCTGTACCAGCGGATCCGCGAAGTACGCGGCATGAACTACGGCGACTACGCCTACATCGAAGCCTTCCCGCGCGGCATGTTCGGCTTTTTCCCGAGCCCGAACCTGGGCCGCAAGTCGCAGATCTTCGAAATCTGGATCCGTCCGGTCGCGCCGCAGAACGCCCACATGGCGCTGCGCATCGCGCTCACCGAACTCGGCAAGCTGATCGACCAGGGCCTGACCCAGGAACAGTTCGAAGCCACCCGCGACTACCTGATGAAGAACGTGTTCGTGATGACGGCGACCCAGGACGCCCAGCTCGGCTACGCCCTGGATTCGCAGTGGTACCGCACGCCGGAATTCACGCAGATGATGCGTGACGGCCTGTCGAAGCTGAGCGCGGCCGACGTCAACGCCGCGATGCGCAAGCACCTGTCGGCGAAGAACCTGTCGGTGGTCTTCATCACCAAGGATGCGGCCGGCCTGAAGGACAAGCTGGTGAGCGATGCCTTCTCGCCGATCAGCTACGATGCGACCAAGCCGCAGGCCCTGCTGGACGAGGACAAGGCGATCGGCGCGATGAAGCTGGGCGTTCGTCCGGAGGCGGTCAAGATTACGCCGGCGGTGCAGGTGTTTGCGCAGTAAGCGCTCCGTTCGGACGTTTTCGGACGAAAAAAACGCCGGCCCCGGCCGGCGTTTTTCATGGGACTAGCCCCCGATCACGAAGTGACCTTGTCCCAGCCGTGGCGCACCGCCGCCTTCATCTTCTCCCAGGTCGAGACGCCGTTCCTGCTGTAGCGGGTATCCCAGTCGCTGCGCAGGTCGGATTCGACCTCGTCCCAGTTGCGGCCCTGGTAGCGGGCGTCGCTGTGCATCTGGGAGCCGTAGCGGTAGGCCGGCTCGTAGTCGTTGTAGGTGTCGCCCGAACTGGCGTAGTTGTTCGTCCAGTGGGTGCGGTAGTAGGAATCGTCGTTGCCGTCCGGGGTCACCTTGTCCCAGCCGTGGCGCACGGCGGCCTTGACCCGCTCCCAGGTCGAGGGCTCGCCGACGTTCTTGCGGTCCCAGTCGCTGCGCAGGTCGGATTCGACGTCGTTCCAGTTGCGGTTGCGATACAGGTCGTTGCTGCGCATCTCCGTACCGTAGCGATAGGCCGGCGCGTAATCGTCGTAGCTGCTGCCCGAGCTGGCGTAGTTGCTGTCGTAGTGGCTGCGGTAGGCGCTGTCGCTGTCCGTATCCGGGGTGATCTTGTCCCAGCCGCGGCGGATGGCGGCCTTCATCTTGTCCCACGTCGAGGCGCCGTTATTGCTGTAGCGGGTGTCCCAATCGCTGCGCAGGTCGGACTCGACGTCGCTCCAGTCGCGGTTGCCGTACTTCGCGTTGCGGCGCATGTCGGAACCGTAGCGGTAGGCCGGCGCGTAGTCGTCGTAGCTGCCGCCCAGGCTGGAGTAATTCTTGTTCCAGTCGTTGCGGTAGTAGCTGTCGTCGTCTTCCAGGTTGGACGCGCGCATCGACGAGCTGTCCTGGCCCAGCGATTCGACCTGCACCTCGGTATGGCGCACGCTGTCGCTGATGTTCTGCTGGCGCTGGGTGACTTCCTTGCCGACCAGGACTTCCTCGACCACGCGGGCGGTCTTCTGGATCAGCGGCTCCTCGGCGGTTTCGCGCATCTCGATCGACTGCTCCTTGAAGGCGGTCGAGTCGGACGGCGAGATCGGCTGGTCGACCGGACGGCGTTCCACGCTCACGTGTTCTTCGCGCAGGTTGACGCTTTCATTGACCGGGGTCTCGACCACGCGCGAGAACACGCGCACGCCGCCGCGCTGGACTTCACGCTTGCCGACCTGCAGGTCTTCCTGCACGACCGGAATCGCCGTGCTGCGCTGTTCGTTGAGCATTTCGCCCATGTCGCGCTGCATCGAGCCGGTCTGGCCGGCGTCGCGCTGGATCGAGCCGGTCTGGATGGTGCCGCCCAGCGAAGCGTCTTCCTCGTCGCGGATAGAGGAACTGCCTTGCAGGGATTCGCCTTCCCGCAGCCGATTACCGGCCTGCATCGAATGCGAGCGCAAGGTCGTCCGGGGCATCGGCTCCTGGTAGGTCTGGCCTCCCGGCACCGAATCGTTGAGGGTCTGGGTGCCGAAGGGGACGCGGTCGCCGGTTTCGCCGCTCAGCGAGCCGGCGCCGTAAGAGGGTTCGTGGTATTCGCCCGATTGCGAGGAGATCGGCGCGGACTTCTGGATGCCGCTGCCCGAGGTGGCGCCGGCCGCCAGCATCGCCGGGTCCAGCGAGCTGGCAGAGCCGGTCAGGTCGTGGCGCTCGTCCAGGTCTACCGGGCCGAAGCGCTCGAGGATGTCGGCCGCGCGCTCGACTTCCGGTTCCGATTGGGTAACGAAAGTCAGCACGTGGTGGCCGCGGGTGACGGCGTCCGAATAGCGCTCGACGTGGTCGCCGTTGTCGGAGCCGAACAGGCCGGTGAAGAAGTGCTTGATCTGGGACATGAAGCCCTCGTGCACTTCGCTGGTATGGGGAGTAGTGCCGGTCAGGCTGTCGGTCTGTCCGGTCGGATCGGCGCTGGAGACGTTGACGTCGGCGCGGGTAAAGCCCGAGGCCAGCAGTTCGTCCATTGCATTCTGCGCGTCGCTGCGGTTGTCGAAAACCGCTACTAGGGTATGTTGCATGATAGATCCTCCGATTGACATATCATTCAGGTGGGCCGTCGCCGGCCTCGTCGAAGCGCTCCACGCTGACCTGCTCGGACTTGAGCATGACGGTTTCCGCGTGGTGCGCCTCGCGCCGGGTTCGGGTGATGCGGACTTCCTCTTTGATGCGCACGCGGCGTTCGACCACGAGGACTTCTTCGAGGATCGGCACCACCAGGGTATCGCCTTCGTAACGCGTGGTGGGCGCAGCGTCGAGCGGGACGATGCGGTCCACCGGGACGTGGCTGATTTCAACCTCGTCGCGCGTCAGGCGTTCGTCGATGTGGCAGGGATGCTCGGCGACCGTCTTGTGGATGCGCACGCCGCGACCGGTATCGACAACCCGCTTGTCGACCTGCACTTCCTCGCGGACCACCGGCACCTTGAGTGGCTCCTGTCYGTTTGGTTGCGCTTGGTCAATTTGCACAGTTGATCTCCTCGAATCACGACGCTAGAGCAATCGAGGTTACCGCAAAAGGTGTCTGAACCCGCGCACCATTGACTATCTACAAACGTCAATCATGCGAATGGATTATCGACTGTCTCCACCGGCGGTGGCGGCAACTGGTCCGGCAGATCCCGGCTTTCGAGGCTGGCGACGACCTGTCCCAGCAGCGCATGCAGGCGACGCGCCGCCTCCAGGCCGTGCTTGTCGGCGGTCAGGTCGACGTCGCCGGAAATGGTGATGCGGTCGAGGCGGTTTTCCAGCATCAGGCGGCCGATTTCGATCACATCGGCTTCGTTTGCGTAGGGAACGAAGGCGGGTGCGTCCTCTTTCTTGCTCATGAATTCCTCCTGTCGCCCTTGTTCTGGCGGATGTTCGGCAGTTTCAGCATGCGTTCCTTTTCCTCGTCGCTGAGGGCGGGCAGCAGGTTGATGCCGATGATGCGTTCGAGTTCCGGGATCGGGATCACGTTCGGCTTGGCGTCGGCGGTGTTCTCGACGAACCAGGCGGCGCCGGCCTTCTGGCGCGGACTGTATACGAGTTTATACAGGTGGGTCGGCACCAGCACGTTGCCGACCTTGCGCAGGTTGCTGCCCAGGAAGGCGGGGCCGGTCACCACGTACAGGTCGCCTTCCTTCTTCGCCATCCTGCGCACCACGCCCTCGATGCCGGCCCACAGGTGGCGGTTGTTCTCGCCGTCCTGCGGCACGATGTTGGCCAGGCTGAAGCTGTCGCGCTGGCTGTCGCGGTCGGGCATGTCGCCATTCGGCGCCATGTGGCCGCGGTCGTAGCCGCTGCGGGCGTAGTCGGCGAGTTCGGCGCGCTGGCCGGCAGGCAGGCGCTGCTCCGCGTGGAAGGAATTCTCGCGGGTCAGCTGCTGGGCCGATTCCACTTCATTGGCTTCGAGATGCTCGGCCGACCACAGCGGCGTGCGCGTGATACCCGAATGCATCACGCTGAACACGTTGAAGCACAACTCCGTGGTCTGTGGGGCCAGCTTGGGATTCTGGATCTGCGGTGCGCGGCCGTCGAGGTAATGGTCGGCGCAGGACGCCGGCCCTCGCTGCGCTTCGGACTGGGACGCGACGGGCGCGCCGGGGCGGTGGGTGTCCGCGGCGTGCCGGTCGCAGGCTCCGAGGATCAAGAGGCTGGACGATAAAACGAGCGGAGCGAACAACTTCTGAAGCATGGCGATGTACAAAGATCAAACGTGCCGCCATTGTAGCCGAGTAGCTCTTGCGGGGCGCCAGAAGATCCGTGCATGGCCGCGCACGATAGAAAACGCCTTTCCAACTGGAATGTTATAGAATTCCCGCTTTCCAAAAGCTAAAGTGCATTTGAGCAAACATATTGGTAATGGATAAACACTCCATTCCCGAGGATCTCCGGCGCTTCGTGCTGACCAGCATCCCTTCGGTACCCTTCCTGGAAGCCCTGCTGCTGATGCGGGCGGATCCGGAGCAGGTATGGACCCGGGATACCCTGGCGCGCCGCCTCTACGTGCGCGACAAAGTGGCGGAGGGCCTGCTCGACGAGCTGTGCCGTTCCGGCATGGCCGCGCCATGGCCGGACGCCAGTGCCGATGCTTTTTGCTACCGGCCGCGCGAAGACGCGCTGCGCGAACGCATCGACCGCCTGGCGGACGTCTACGCGAGCCACCTGGTCGAAGTCACCCACCTCATCCATTCTTCCCTCGACCGCAAGGCGCAGCAGTTTGCCGACGCCTTCAAATGGCGAAAGGATTCCTAAGTGGCGTTTACCATCTACACTCTCTGCGCCCTGACTTCGCTGGCCTGTGCCGTGCTGCTGCTGGCCAGTTATCGGCGCACCCGTCACCGCCTGCTGTTCTGGAGCGGGTGGTCCTTCGTGGCGATGACGGTAAATAACCTGTTCCTGGTGCTCGACAAGATCGTGTTCCCCGATCCCGACGTCAACCTGCTGCCGGTGCGCCTGATTGCGGCGCTCGTCTCGATGCTTCTCCTGCTGTATGGCCTTATCTACGAAAAGGAATAACCGTGACCGACATGCTCACCGGCGCCATCGCCATGGCCTCGACCGTGATCGCGCTGTTCTTCCTGCGGTTCTGGCGCAGCACGCGCGACCGCTTCTTCATGTATTTTGCCCTGTCCTTCGGGATCGAAGGCGCCCACCGCGTCTATTCGGCCCTGACTTACCAGGATGCCGAGGACTCGCCGCTGCACTACCTGGTCCGTCTGCTTGCCTATGGCCTGATCATCTGGGCTATCCTGGAAAAGAACCTGCCCCAGCGGAACAAGGACGGCAGCCGGTAGCGTGCGCCCGCCCCCCCTGCCCTGCGCCATAATCGCCCGACAGCGATCGACACGCATACAGGAGGAAGCGATGGCAGACCAGCAGAACCGGAACCAGGAACAGGGCCGGAAACAGCAGGGCCGGCAGAACCAGCAGCGCGCCACGCCTGACGAAAACGGCGAGCTCAGCCGCTCTGAAGACCTGCTTCCGGCCGGCGCCGCCGACAATACTGCCGACGGCCGCTTCGAGGTCGCCGAAGAAGTGAACATGGACCAGCAGTCGGACGCCACCCGCCGGGTCGGCAAGGTGCCCAAGGGCATCGCCTCCGATGCCCTGGCCGACTCGCTGAAGAAAGACGACTAGACCGTAACACCCATCCTCAGGCCTTCGATCGTATGGGCCTGGTAAATATCCTCGAGCGAGCTCACCACCCGGCACGTCAGGTGGGCACGCACCTCTTCCGGCAAGCGGTCCCAATAGGCCTGGGTGACTTGCAGATCGTGCTTGTCGGCGTTGCGGGCGTCCGGCGCATCCACGCCCAGCACGAACACGGGCCGCGACTGCTGCGAGCGGTTGGCTGTGCCGCGGTGGATGGTGAGCGCCGAGCGCGCGGAAATGTCGCCCACCCTCGGCAGCTTGCGCTGGGCGCGGGCTTCGTAGCGCGGGTAAAGCGACTTATCAGGGAACATCGGATCGCTGCCGGCAAGATCGTCCCACTGGGTGCCCGGTGCGATCTCGAAGGGACCGATCTCCTCGGTCACGTCGACGGTCGTGATGTTGAAGGCCAGCGAATTCAGGCGCCGCCCCACCAGGGTCGCTTCGGGTGCCGGAAAATCGCGGTGCCAGGGCTGGTGCATGGCGCCCGGGAAGGGAATGTCGAAACCCGTCTCCACCACCTTGTAGTCCGGGCCGAGCACGGCGCGGCACACGGCCACCACCCAGGGATGCGTGACCAGTTCGACGAAGCCGCGCACGCGCTCCGGATGCACCTCGACGTAATAACGCTGCGGGCCGCGCTCCAGGACACCGCCGGGGCGCGCCTTCGCTTCCGCGAACAGCTTCTCGATGTCTTCCTTCAGATGCGCCACCCATTCCTGCGTGAACGCGCCCTTGCAGGCGATGATGCCGTCGCCATACAGGCCACCTATGATGGCGCCCATGTCGTATCGTTCGTCGATTCCATTGCTCATGATTCTTCCTCCTGGGTCGCCATCCTAACGCCAAGCCGGCAAGCGGCGCGCACGGCCGATGGTTGACATTGGGTGGGACTACTCCTACATTGCCTAGACAATCGACTAGACAGACACTGCATGAACCCTGCGCCTCCTGCCAGCCCCGCCCGCCGTACCGCCATTGTCCCGCGGAGGCCGGCGTGAACCAGTCCGCGCGCGGCCGCGTCCTGTTCGTCTGCGACCGCCCGCAGGCCGATCCGGCCGTGGCCAGCGTCGCCGCCGAGCTCGGCTATGACGTACTGCGCGTGCGCAGTGCAGACGAAGCCCTCGAACACATCGCGCCGCCCGGCTTCGCCCTGATCCTGGCCGGCTATACGGACAAGGTGGACGACTTCGCCGCCTCCCTGAAGCGCCTGCGCGCGGCTTTCCCGCCAGTGCCGCTGGTTGCCGTCGGGCTGCCGCGGCAACGCGACTTCACGGTCGACCCGCTATACGAAGCCGGCGCCCTGTCGGTGCTGGAAGAGCCGATCTCGGTGCCGATCCTGAGGGCCAAGGCGCGCTTCTACCTGGACGCCTATGCCACCGCGGCCGAGCGCACCGGCACCGAGGCGGCGCTGGAGGAAACCCGGGCGCGGCTGGAGTCGACCATCGCCGCCGCCGAGGTGGGCGTCTGGAGCTGGCAAGTCGGTACCGACCGCGTGGTCGCCGACCGCCGCATGGCCGCCCTGTTCGGCCTCGGTCCGGAAGACGCAGAAGGCGCGCCGGTGGCGTCCTACTTTGCCGCCGTTCATCCGGACGACCGTGCTGGCGCCGAAGCCTGCCTGGCGGAAGCCATGGCCGCCGGCCGGCCGTACGAAGCCACCTACCGGGTGCGCGGACCGGAAGGCGACTGGCGCTGGCTGCTGTCCCGCGGCCGCATCGAAAGCAGCCGCGGTGACCGGATACTGCGTGGCGCGGTAATCGATATCACCATGCAGAAGCAGGCAGCCGAGCGCCTGCAGGCCAGCGAGGAACGCTACCGCACCCTGTTCGATTCGATCGACGACGGCGTCTGCGTGATCGAGATGCTGTACGACGAAGCCGGCGAGCCTTGCGACTACCGCTTCCTGGAGGTGAATCCGGCCTTCCTCGCGCAGACGGGGCTGGAGAATGCGGTCGGCAGGACTGTGCGCAGCATGGTGCCCGCGCATGAAAGCCATTGGTTCGAAACCTATGGCCGGGTCGCCACCACCGGCGAGCCGATCCGCTTCGTCGACGAAGCCGCGGGACTGGGACGCTGGTACAACGTCTACGCCGCCCGCGTCGGACCGGCCGGTAGCCGCAAGGTGGTGGTGCTGTTCACGGACATTACCGAGCGCCGCCTCACCGAACTCGAACTGCGCCGCCTTGCCGACGACCTTGCCGAACAGGACCGCCGCAAGACCGAATTCCTGGCGACCCTGGCCCACGAGCTGCGCAACCCGCTGGCGCCGATCCGCAGCGGCCTGCAGCTGATGCGGCGCGCCAAGGGCGACCCGGCCGCGCTGGCGCGGGTGCAGGACATCATGGACCGCCAGCTCGACCACCTGGTGCACCTGGTCGACGACCTGCTCGACGTGGCCCGCATCACGCGCGGCCAGATCGAGCTGAAACCGGAATGGCTCGACCTCGACGCGATGGTGCGCGCCGCGGTCGATACCAGCATGCCGCTGATCGAGTCCTCGCGCCACAGCCTCGACCTGCGCCTGCCGGCCGAACCGCTGCACCTGTACGCCGATCCGATCCGCCTGACCCAGGTGATCAGCAACCTGCTCAACAACGCCGCCAAGTACACGCCGCGCGGCGGCGCCATCCTGGTCGCCGCGGAGCGTGACGGCGACCAGGCCGTGATCGTCGTGTCCGACAACGGCATCGGGATCCCGGCCGAGTCGCTGGAATCTGTATTCCGGATGTTCACCCAGGTGCCGCACCCGACCCAGCGCGGCCAGGGTGGCCTCGGCATCGGTCTGTCGCTGGTGCGCAGCCTGGTCGCCCTGCACGGCGGGACCATCACCGCGGCCAGTCCCGGCATCGACGCCGGCAGCGTGTTCACGCTGCGCCTGCCGCTGGCAGGCATGGACCGACCGGCGCTGCCGGAGGCACGGGTAGCGGCGGCGGACGAGCCGGGCGCCTTGCGCCTGCTGGTGGTGGACGACAACCGCGACGCCGCCGAAACCCTCTCCGCCCTGCTCGGGATCATGGGCCACACCGCGCCGATGGCGGCCGATGGCCACCAGGCCCTGCGCATGATCGCCAGCCTGCGCCCGCAGGTCGTGTTCCTCGACATCGGCATGCCCGGCATGTCGGGCTATGACGTGGCGGAGGCGGTGCGCGCCGATCCGGCGCTGGACGGCGTCAGGCTGGTGGCCCTGACCGGTTGGGGCGGCGAAGCCGACCGCGCCCGTTCCAGCGCGGCGGGCTTCGACGCCCACCTCACCMAGCCGGCGACGGTGGCCGCGATCGAGGCCGTACTGGCGCGCCTGGCCTCACCAGCCTAGGCCCAGCAGCCGCTGAGCCATGCGCGGCCAGCACAGCTTCGCGACCTRCTCGCGCGTGGCCCAGCGGAAGCCGTCGGTTTCCGGGGTCGGCTTGCCCGTCACGTGGTGTGGAAAAAAGCTGCGGCACACCAGGTGCCCGAGGTCGGCCAGTTCGTCGCCCACCTCCACCTTGTACAGGTGTAGGCATTTGTCGCGCCGGTAGTCGAAGCGGCCCAGGTCGACGAAGCGCTCCGGATCGAAGGCCAGGCCGGCCTCCTCCCACAGCTCGCGCATCGCCGCCGCCAGCGTGCCTTCGCCCGGGTCCTGCAAGCCTTTCGGGATATCCCACTTCGGGGTGCCGGTGACGTGGCAGATCAGCAGGCGGCCGGCGCCGTCGACCACCAAGGTGCCGCAGGAGACCGCGAGTTCGCTCATGGCAGGCCCCGCGCGGCGGCGGCCAGCGCCTGCTCCAGCGCTTCCAGGCTGACCGGCTTGGTCAGGTGCTGGTCGAAGCCGGCTTCCTGTGACTGCCGCTGGTCGCTCTCGGAACCCCAGCCGGTGAGTGCGATCAGCACCACCTTGCGCAGCAAGGCGCTGCGGCGGATCTCGCGCGCCACCTCGTAGCCACTCATGCCGGGCAGGCCGATGTCGAGGATGACCAGGTCGGGCACGAAGTCGCGCGCCGCCTGCAGGCCCTGCACGCCGTCGTGCGCCACCGTGGTGGTGTGGCCCAGCACCTCCAGCAGCGCCACCAGGCTGTCGGCGGCATCCAGGTTGTCGTCCACCACCAGCACCCGCAGCGGGCTGTCGGCCGCACTTTCGGCGGGCAAGCCGTCCGCGGCAAGCAGTGTCTGCGCATGCGGGGTGCCGGGACGCAGCGGCAGGCGCACCGTGAAGGTGCTGCCCTGGCCGCGGCCGCCGCTGAAGGCGCTCACCCGACCGCCGTGCAGCTCGACCAGGCGCCGCACCAGCGACAACCCGATCCCGAGGCCGCCCTGGGCGCGGTCGAGGCTCCCGCGCACCTGGGTGAACATCTCGAACACCGAACCGATGCTCTCCGGCGGAATGCCGATGCCGCTGTCCGCCACCGCGATCACCGCGTGACCGTCCTCGCGCCGGGCCGACAGCGCAATGCGCCCGCCCGCCGGCGTGTACTTGGCCGCGTTGTTCAGCAGGTTGGACAGCACCTGCACCATGCGTGTGACGTCCGCCTCCAGCTCCAGCGGTTCGGGCGGCAGTTCCACGCTCAGGTTGTGGCCGTGGGCCTCGATCAGCGCGGTGCTGGTCTCGACGGCGGTGGCGACGATGGAGCGCAGCAGCACCGGCTCCTTCTTCAGCTCGATCTTGCCGCGCGTGATGCGCGCGATGTCGAGCAGGTCGTCCACCAGGTGGATCAGGTGGCCCAGCTGGCGGTCCATCATGCCGTGCACACGCTCGGCGGCTTTCGGATCGCCGGGCGCCAGGCGCAGCAGGTCGAGGCCGGTTCGGATCGGCGCCAGCGGGTTGCGCAGTTCGTGCGCCAGGGTCGCCAGGAACTCGCTCTTGCGGTGATCGGCTTCCGAGAGGTCGGTCGCGACCCGGCGCAGCTCGTCCTCGGCGCGCTTCTGCGCCGTGATGTCGCGCGTGATGGTGGCCAGGCCGATGTTCTGGCCATTCGCGTCGCGCACCGCGAAGCCCTTGAAATAGACCGGGATCGGTTCGCGCCCCTCGGGCTGGGCCAGGCGCAGCTCGCCCTCCCATTCGGCCTGCTCGCCGGTCAGGGCCGCCATCATCTGGTCGCGCACGAAGCCGCGGTCTTCGCGTGGGAAGAAGTCCAGCATGCGCCAGGCCGCGATATTCGTGTCCGCCGTCAGGCCCGCCATGCGGCGCCCGGCCGGGTTCAGGTAGATGCCGCCGGCGTCCGGCGTGAAGATGCCGATGAAGTCGGAAGACTGTTCGGCCACCGCGGCCAGGCGCCGGATCCCTTCCTCGGCGCGGCGGCGGTCGGTCTCGTCGCGGAAGTAAAGCGCCAGACCCTCTTCGTCACCGGTGCCGGGCGACTCCATCGGGAAGGAGTTGATCTCGAACCAGCGCGCCTCGGCCTCGTCGTAGACTTCGATGCGGCTGCGGGTGCGCTCGTGGGCGCTGCGCCGCAAGGCCTGCTCGTCCGGGCCGCCGCGCAGCTCGGGGAACAGTTCCCAGAACTGGCCGCCCACCAGGTCTTCGCGGCGGCGCCGCGTCTGCGACTCGAAAGCGCCGTTGGCATAGGTGATGCGCCACTCGCGGTCGAGGGCGACGAAGCCCTCGCTCATGCTCTCCAGGATCGCCCGCGAACGGTGTTCGGCGGCCTGGCGCTCGGCCGCCTCGTGGCGTTGGCCGATCACCAGCGAGGCGGTGTTCGCCAGCAGGGCCAGCGCCGATTCCTCCTGCGGCGCGAGGTGGCCGGCATCGCGGTAATACAGCGTGAAGGCGCCCAGCACCTCCCCGGACGGCGCCAGGATCGGCAGCGCGCGGCTGCCGCCCAGGCCGTGCTCGAGGGCCAGCTCCTGGCGCCCGGTCCACAGCGGATCGCTGGCGATATCGTCGGTGGCGACGGCCTCGGCGCGCCAGGCCGCGCTGCCGGCGGCGGCGGCGACAGGGCCGATGCGCACGGCGTCGATCGCGTGCTGGAATTCGAGCGGCAGCGAGGGTGCGGCGGCGTGGCGCAGAAATTCCCCGTCACCCGACATCAGCTGCACCGAGGCCAGCGCGGCACCGCCGCTGTAATCCTCGGCGGTGCGGGCCAGTACATCGAGCACGTCGCCAAGCGGGGCGTCGGTGACGGCCAGTTCGAGGGCGCCGCGCTGGCCCACCGCCAGCGCATTCGCACGGGTTCGTTCGGTGACGTCGATCCCGTGCAGCAGCACCCCGGACACCGCGCCGTCCGGATCGCGCAGCGCCATGCAGACGAAGTCCAGGAAGTGCTCGTCCAGCCCGGCGCGCGGCGCCGAGGCGCGCAGCAGCAAGCGCGCATTGCTGGCGTCGACCGCTTCGCCGCTGCGGTAGACCTTGTCGATCAGCTCGACGAAGTCCTGGCCCTCCAGCTCCGGCATCGCGGCTTGCAGCGGCTGCCCGGCCAGGGAACGGCCGCCGGCCAGTTCGACGAAGCGCTGGTTGGCCATGTCGACCACGTGGTCCGGGCCGCTCATCACGCACATCAGGGCCGGGGCGCGCTGGAAGATGTCGCGCATGCGCTCGCTGGCCGCCTCGATCTCGCGGTAAAGGCGGTCGCGGTCGGCCTGGGCCCGGCGCTCCGTGCGTTCCAGCTGCTCGTCGCGGTGCCGGATGGCGGCCTGGTGGCGCTCTTCCTCGATGCGGGCGAGTTCGGCTCGCTTGCGGTACAACTCGATGAAGACGCCGGTCTTGGCCCGCAGTACCGTGGTGTTGAAGGGCTTGGTCATGTAGTCGACCGCACCCAGCGCATACGCGCGCTCGATCGGGAACTCCTCAGCGTCGCCAGCGGTCAGGAAGATGATCGGCAGCGCCTGGGTGCGGGGATGCTGGCGGATCAGCTCCGCCAGCTCGAAGCCGTTCATGGTCGGCATGCGCACGTCCAGCAGCACCACCGCGAAATCGCGCGCCAGCACTTCGCGCAGCGCGGCCTCGCCCGAGGTCACGGAAACGAGTTCCTCGGCCAGCCCGGCAAGCGTTGCCTCCAGCACCGCCAGGTTGGCGGGCTGATCGTCGACGAGGAGGATGCTGGTATGGTCGTTCGCCATGCGGAAAGGACTGTTGCGGGCAGGATGATGCAAATAAGGCAATGTATGCTCCACGCTTCCGAAAGTCAATTGTGCGCACCTCAGCGCCGGGCGCCCCCAAACTAGGACGGGTTTCTCGAATGTCCCCGGAGTGTATCGATGCGTGTTCCCGACCTGGCCCACCTGCGCCAGCTTGATTTCCTTGGCAATTCCCTCGAAGACTGGGCGCTGGCCCTGCTGGCCACGGTGCTGGCGACGGCCGCCATGGCCACCGTGCGCGCCCTGGTGCTGCGCCGCATGGCCGCGCGCTCGGCCGCGACCGAGACCAGGATCGACGACCTGGTCGTCAAGATGCTGTCGCGGACCTATCTCCTGTTCATCGTCGCCTTCGGCATCTATTTCGGCAGCACTTTCCTGGAGCTGAGCCGGCCGCGCGCGCTGTTCGTCTCCCGAGTCGGCGTGGCCGCCCTGCTGATGCAGGTGGCGGTCTGGGGCGACGTCGGCCTGCGCGCCTGGCGCAACCAGCTCTACCAGGCCCAGGACAGTACACGGCGCAATTCCAGCGCCATCCTCGGGTTCAGCCTGCGCCTGACCCTGTGGGTGATCGTGTTCCTGATGGTGCTCGATAACTTCGGCGTCAACATCACGGCCCTGGTGGCCAGCCTGGGCGTGGGCGGCATCGCGGTGGCGCTGGCGGTGCAGAATATCCTCGGCGATCTCTTCGCCTCGCTCTCGATCACCCTCGACAAACCCTTCGAGATCGGCGACTTCATCATCGTCGGCGAGGTGCTGGGTTCGGTCGAGCACATCGGCCTGAAGACGACCCGGGTGCGCGGCCTGGGCGGCGAACAGGTCGTGTTCTCGAACGGCGACCTGCTGAAAAGCCGGATCCACAACCACAAGCGGATGGAGACGCGGCGGGTCGCCTTCGTGCTGCGCATCGCCTACGGCACCAGCGAGGAGCTGCTGTGCCGGGTGCCGCGCATCATCCGCGAGATCATCTCCGCCAAGCAGAACATCGACTTCGAGCGGGCGCATCTCTTCCAGTGGGGAGAGTGGTCGCTGAATTTCGAAGTCGTCTATCACTTCCGCAGCCCGGACTACATCCTGCACATGGACGCCCAGCAGGACATCTTCCTGGAGATCTACCGCCGTTTCCAGGAGGAAGGTATCCGTTTCGCCCATCCGCTGTCGATCGTACGCCTGGCCGATCCGCCGTCGGTGCTGATGCAGGCCGCCACAGGGACGCCGCCCGGAGCTTCCTGGCGGCATTAGTCAGCCAGACTCTTCCTACAAGCCTGCCATGGCATCTCCTATAGCGCACGATATGCGGGTTGCATAGAATGAACACATCTCCTCTGACGAGGATTTCATGGCAACCATTCATGAAGGAGAATGATCATGGCACAAAACAACCAGCAAAACGGCAATCAACAGAATCGTAACCAACAGGGCAGCAAGCAGCAAGGCGGCAACCAGCAGAGCGGCGGCCACAGGATGGACCAGGATCGCGAGCTATCCTCGCAGAACCTGGACCGGGACAGCCAGCAGGGTAGCCGGCAAAGCGGGCTGCAGCAGGGCAGCCAGCAAAGCAATCGCCAGGTCAACCAGCAGAGTGACGATTTGCTGAACGATAATAGCGTGGACAATTCCTCGAATATGCGCGGCGGTTCGTCGCAACAGCAGACGCGGCCCGGATCGCAGGGCAGCAAAAGCGACAAGCGCTGATCTTGCCTGACGCGCTACACCTTCGACTGCCGGCCCTGCCGGCGGTTCTCGT
Source organism: Massilia sp. 05N420 (assembly GCF_056397205.1). Classification (NCBI taxonomy): domain Bacteria; kingdom Pseudomonadati; phylum Pseudomonadota; class Betaproteobacteria; order Burkholderiales; family Oxalobacteraceae; genus Massilia; species Massilia sp. 05N420. Next base: position 194,665 of record NZ_JBFTMX010000003.1, on the reverse strand, counting down.
TTACAGACCAAAATTGTTGTGATGCATCACAGCAAGTCGCCCCGTCCATCACTCCATCCATACCCCTTCCGCCGCATCCAATTGTGCGATGCCGAATGGGTGATCGATGATATATTTTTGGCACGATATTGAACGCCGCGCCCCACGCAGGGCCGGCCGCGCATGCTGCCTGTGCCTGTTTCCTGTGCACTCTGCTCCGCCCCATGTTCACGTCCTGCACCCAAGCATCAGGTCTTGCGGCCGCCGCAAGCCTGCGGATTCAACTCAACAGTTAGGATAAAACAGATGAAAAAAAATATCGCCATCGTCGGCGCGGGATTCTCGGGAGCCGTGATCGCCAACCAGCTCGCAAAGGCGGGCTATAACGTCGAAGTCTTCGAGTCCCGTCCCCATGTGGCGGGCAATTGTCATTCGGAACGTGATCCGGAAACCGGTGTCATGGTCCACGTCTATGGACCGCACATCTTCCACACCGATATCGAACGCTCCTGGGAATTCGTGACGCGTCACATGGAGTTCATGCCCTACGTGAACCGCGTTAAGGCGATCACCAACAATGCCGTCTACACCCTGCCGATCAACCTGCTGACCATCAACCAGTTCTTCGGAAAGACCATGCGTCCGGCCGAAGCCCAGGAATTCCTGGCCAAGCTGGGCGACAAGTCGATCGAGAACCCCACCACCTTCGAGGAACAGGCGCTGCGCTTCGTCGGCCGCGAGCTGTACGAGGCCTTCTTCAAGACCTACACCATGAAGCAGTGGGGCCTGCACCCGAGCGAACTGCCGGCCAGCATCCTGAAACGCCTGCCGGTGCGCTTCAACTACGACGACAACTACTTCAACCACAAGTACCAGGGCATGCCGAAGGACGGCTACACGGTGCTGGTGGAGCGCATCCTCGACGTCCCGGGCATCACGGTGCACCTGAACACCAGGTTCGACCCGGATTCGAAGGTCGACTACGACCACGTGTTCTACAGCGGCCCGATCGACTCCTGGTTCAAGCATGCCGAAGGCCGCCTGCCCTACCGCACCCTGGACTTCGAAGTCTTCCGCGCCCAGGGGGATTACCAGGGCAACGCCGTGATCAACTACTGCGACGATGCCCAGCCCTATACCCGCATCACCGAGCACAAGCATTTCTCGCCGTGGGAGCAGCACGAAGGCTCGATCATGTACAAGGAATTCAGCCGCCAGTGCGAAGAAAAGGACGTGCCCTACTACCCGATCCGCCAGGCGCGCGAGAAGGCCCAGCTGGAGCGCTACGTGAACCTGGCCAGGCAGGAAGAGAACGTGACCTTCGTCGGCCGCCTCGGCACCTACCGCTACCTCGACATGGATGTCACCATCAACGAGGCGCTGAGCACCGCCGATACCTTCCTCGACGCCGCGCAGAAGAACGCGCGCATGCCGGCGTTCGCGATCGACCCGCTGGCCTGAGCGCCGCGGCACCCGGTGCGCCGCGCCTGGCTTCCAGCCGGCGCATCGGCTCCGCGTAACGGCTATACTGGTCCGATCATGCGAATTCAGCTTTTTTCGGACCTGCACCTCGAGCGCGACCCCGGCTTCGAACCCCTCATCCACCCCGGCACCGACGTGATCGTACTGGCCGGCGACATCGGCTCCTACCAGGCCAGGTCGCGCCTGCCGGACGAAGATTTCGGCCTGGCGCGATTTTCCCCTCGACGCCATGATTTCGGCGCCGCCAGGGTGCTCTACGTCCCCGGCAACCACGAATTCGACGGCCTCGAACACGACGACGCTTACGAACGCCTGCAGCGCGTCTGCAATGTCCTCGGCATCGAATGGCTGGACCGCGAGACCATCGTCGTCGGCGGCGTGCGCTTCATCGGCAGTACCTTGTGGAGCGACTTCGACGCCCTCGCCGGCCAGGAGCGGGAATTGACCAGGCAGCTGCAGGCGCGCGGCAAGGCCTTCCGCGCCGCCAACTACTACCTGAGCAAGAACACCACCTTCCGCAAGGGCGAGCCGGTGCTGGCCGAGCAACAACGCGAGATGTCGCTGGCCTGCCAGGAATGGCTGCGCGCCGCCCTCGCCGCGCCATTCGACGGCCCGACGGTGGCCGTGACCCACTACGCGCCCAGCCTGCGCAGCGCAGACCCGCGCTATGGCCTCACGCCGGGCACGGCCGGCTTCTGCAACAGCATGGATGCCCTGATTCCCTGGGCCGACATCTGGATGCACGGCCACCTGCACTGCGCCAACGACTACGTGGTCGAAGGCGAAGCCGGGGGCCGGCCGCGTGCCTGCCGCGTGGTCGCCAATCCGCTCGGCTATGCGAACAAGGGCGAGCAGGCGGCCTTCCAGCCGGAGCTGGTCATCGAGGTGTGAGGCAAAACATCCCGCGGAGCTTATCAGCCGCAAACCGCCGAATGCGCGCGGAATCTCACCTCATTCGTAGCGCAGCGCCGCCGCCGGCTGCAGGCGCGCCGCCGACCAGCTCGGATACAGGGTCGCCACGAAGGCCAGCAGCACCGCGACCCCGCCGATGCGGCCGACATCGGCCCAGCGCAGGTCGCTCGGCACTTCGCTGATGAAATAGATGTCCTTGGCCAGGAACTGCACGCCGAACAGGTGCTCGATGGCGGGCACGATCACGTCCACGTTCAGCGCGACCAGCACGCCGAACAAGACCCCGAGCAGGGCCCCGAGGATGCCGACCAGGGTGCCCTGGATCACGAAGATCCGCATGATCGAGCTCGGCGAGGCGCCCAGGGTGCGCAGGATGGCGATGTCGGCCTGCTTGTCGCGCACCGTCATCACCAGGGTCGAGACCAGGTTGAAGGCGGCCACCGCGATGATCATGGTCAGGATCACGAACATCATGCGCTTCTGCGACTGCACCGCGGCGAACCAGGTGGCGTTCACGCGGGTCCAGTCGCGCACCATGAAGCGCTCGTCGAGGCTGCGCGCCAGCTCCACCGCCACGCGCGGGGCCGCGTACATGTCGGCCAGGCGCATGCGCAGCCCGGTGGGCGCGCTCAAGCCCTGCAGGCTCTCGGCATCCTCGATGTGGACGAAGGCCAGGGCCGAATCGAACTGGTAGTTACCGGAATCGAAGACGTCGGATACCGTGAACACCCGCTGGCGGGTGGCGATCTGCCCCGGCTGGCCGGAGGTGCCCGGCGCGGCCACCAGCAGGCGCACCTTGTCGCCGGCCTTGACCGCGAGCGAGCGTGCCAGCTCGCTGCCCAGCACGACGTTGTTGGAACCGGCCGTCAGCGACGACAGGCTATGCGACTTGGTCTGCTGCGCGATCTCGGACACCGCCGCCTCGGCTTCCGGCAGCACGCCGCGGATCACCACCGGCTTCATGCTGTCTTCGCGCAGCAGCATGCCCTGCAGCTCCGCGAAGGGCGCGGCGGCCTTGATTTCGGGGTTGCGCAGGGCCTGCTGTTCGAGCGAACGCCACTCCGGCATGGCGCCGTCGGCGGCAATCACTTCGACGTGGGCCAGCACCGACAGCATGCGCGCGGTAACCTCCTTTTCGAAGCCGTTCATCACGGACAGCACGACAATCAGCGCGGCCACGCCGAGGGCGATCCCGGCCACGGAGATCAGGGAAATGAAGGACAGGAATCGGTTGCGGCTGGCGCGCTTGCCGGCGCGGGTGTAGCGCAGGCCGATCAGCCACTCGTAAGGCAGACGGTGCAGGATACTCATCCAGCGATTTTGCCACAAAAGCAAAAATCCGCCCACGCGCATCGCTGCGCCGGGGCGGATTTACTTCAGGCCGGGCAGATTATTCGGCTGCCTGGGCCTTGATCGGCTGCTGGTCGACGTCGACCACCGGTGCTGCCTGCTTGATGGGCAGCGGGCTGACGTTGTCGGCGCCGGCTCCGGCGATGTCGGCCAGGTGGGCCTTCAAACGCTGGGCACGGTTGGCCGGCTCGGTGGTCTGGATCAGCCGGTGCATCGCATTCGCGGTGTTGTCCCACGAGGTGCGGGCCACGATGGCGCGCATGCGCCCGGCCAGCGAGGCCTTCTGTTCCGGAGTCGCGTTCAGCATGCGCTCGCAGGCCTCGATGAACTCTTGCGGGGTCTCGGCGATGGCGACCACGTCACCGTAGGGCACCTTGACGTCGGTGATCGGCGTGCTGACCGACGGCAGTTCGGCGGCCATGTACTCCAGCACCTTGGTCGGGCTGATGAACTTGGTCGACTCGTTCATCGCGAACGGCAGCAGGCAGACGTCCCAGCCGGCCAGGAACTTCGGCAGCTCCTCGTAGGTGCGCTGGCCCATGTAGTGGATGTTGGCGGCCTGCGGCAGGTGGGCCGGATCGATCTTCACGACAGGGCCGACCAGCACGATCTGCCAGTCCGGACGGGCGGCGGCCATTTCGCGGATCAGTTCGGTGTCGAAACGCTCGTCGATCACGCCGTAGAAGCCGAGGCGCGGATGCGGGATGTTCGCCTGGTCCGGGTGGCTGTACGAGCGGTCCCGGGCCTGCTGGAAGTGCCTGGCGTCGACGCTGCTCGAGAAGCAGTGGGCGTTGTTGTGGCGCTCCTTCTTCGAGTTGTACAGGCTCGGACCGCCGGTGAAGCACAGGTCGGCGATGTTCAGCAGGGCGCTCTCGCGCTGCAGCAGCTGCTTCGGCGCGTTGCGGAAGGCTGCCAGTTCGTCCATGCAATCGTACACGACCAACGAAGGCTCGAAGCTTTGCAGCAGCGGCAGGGCCATCGGGGTGTAGAACCAGACCACCGGCTTCTCGCCTTCCGGCACGAGGTCGGCCAGCAGGGTCTGCAGGGTCGGGATCTGGTCGTCATGGAAACCCGGTGCATGGATCGCGGTATGCGGCTGGCACACCGTGATGTTCGGCGCGGCGGCCGTTTTCTTCAGGTGCGCCTGCCCTTCGTGGTAGACCGGTTCCTCCACGATGAGGATTCGGTAGTGTTCCGCCAGGCGCGTCATCAGGTGCTGGGGACGCTGAAAGACAAAGTCCCAACGCAGGTGGCAAAACACGATCAGGGTTGGCATTTTTCAAGTTCCTTTCGCCTCAGGGCGTTCTCGTTGATCTGGAATTCAACCGGCGGAACCCTTCGCATGTCGCTTGGCGGCGGCAGGATTCCGGTTGCCGGACCCGAGAATCGTAACATGCAAAATTCTCAAGATTTTCATTTACCAATTGCAATATTAATAATAGGTAACAGAAATGAGAAAACGGCACTCTGCCTCCCTAGGGAAGCTTGTGACTATCGGTAAAAAATGTAGGCGCACTCCTACGATTAATCAGGAAAAAACACTACGAAAATCGCCCATGCACTCAAGCGTGCGGAGGGTTAAATGGAGAACGGAACTGTGAAAAAAACGTGTTTACGGGGAAGGAATTGTTGGAAATGGAGGGATTGCGAGACCGTTAACGTCGTTCCCGCGGATGCGGGATAGTGCCCGTGGCACTATCCCCAAGTTTGCATGTGCTATCAAAACGCGTCGAACCTGGGTTCCCGCCTGCGCGGGAACGACGCTGAGGTGGCGGGAACGACGTCCTACACTTCAATCACTCAGATAAGCCTCCGCCCCCTCCGGCTGCCCACCTTCGTCGAAGCCGCGCGCCACCAGCACCCCATCCAGCCCGACCGTACTCAAGCCGTCGCACAGGTCTTCCATCTCGGTTTCCAGGTCGGCCGCCAGGTCCAGCGGCTTGTCGACGGTCGCCAGCGGGGCGCCGCCGTCCAGCGGATACAGGTTGATGCGCAGCGCGGCGTGGTCGCCCAAGTCGACCGGCGCGACCACGGCCTTGATGCGCTCCGGCTCCGCGTCCAGCTCGTCCAGGCGGGCGTTGACGTCGGCCAGGGTAGCCAGCATCGCCAGCTCGGCCACGCCCTGCTCCTTGGCGCCGTAGAACAGGTCCTGGTAAAGGAAATTCAGTTCGATCTCGGCCGGCCGCGGCGACAGGCAGCGCGACAGCAGCGGCGCGATGCTGCCGGCCCACATGCGGTAGCGCGCCATGCGGCCCTCGAAAAAGGCGTCCGCCGCCGCTTCGTCCTTCGGTACCTTATAGAAGGGGTCGTCGGCGTGCTTGAGCGAGAAGCCGAGCAGGAAGCGCAGTTCCATCGCCTCGTCGTCCGGGTTGTAGCCGCTGACGTGCCAGCCGCGCATGCTGGCTTCGATGGTGGGCGCCGCCACCAGCTTCTTGCTGCGCATGGTGGCCGCGGCTTCCCTCAGCATCTGCTGCATGACGCTGTAGCTGATGTGGTCGACCTCGTCGAGGTCGTAGAGGTAGCGCACCAGTACGACGCGGCTGTCGGCGCTGGCCAGGCCGGTGTGGCGGAAGCTGTCGCTCAGTTCCTCGAAGGAGGCGTCGTCCTGGAATACCTCGGCCGCTTTGAGGCCGCCCGTGCTGCTGACGAACAGCGGGATCATGAAGGCGTCGATCTCGAGCTCGGCGCCGTCGTCGTCGCGCAAATGGAGGGTCGCCGCCTCTTCCTCGATGTGCTCCTGCAGGTAGCGGCAGCACTCGGGATCGGTGTAGCGGGCGGCTTCGATGGCGCCGTACAGGATCTCGTCGTGCTGGCGGCGCAGGGTGCGGCGGATCAGGGTCAGCAGATCCTGCTCGTACTGCGGCCTGCGCGCGGCGGCCTGCAGGTCCTCGGGGTCGGCCTCGGTGATCTCGAGCGCGAGATCGACCAGGTTCTGGGCCAGCGCCTCGTGGTCGGGCTCCGCCGCCTGTTTCACAGGTTTGCGGGGAGCTGGGCGCTTGTTTTTGGGCATGGCGGCATTCGTAAAGAGTGAACAAGCCACCATGTTATCAAATCGCCCGCCCGGCCCCCAGCATGTCGGATGGCTCGCGCGACAGTTCCTGCGGCGTCCGCGCGCCGGCGGCGGTTTCCTCGACCGGCGCCGCGTCCTGCCGGGCGACGTCGTCCATGCCGATGATGCCCTGGTTTAGGATATGGCTGATCTGCCGTCTGGTGTTATGCTTCGGTCATCGATAAGCGGACGTGTGCACGCGACACCGGCACCGTCGTTTTCGCGTAAACACCCGTCGATTCATACCGTCGCGGGAGCGACGAATACTGGAGCCCTCCACCACCATGCTTGAACGCCTTTTCAACCTGCGGCAAAGCGGCACCGACGTCCGCACCGAAATGCTGGCCGGTCTGACCACTTTCCTGACGATGGCCTACATCATCTTCGTCAACCCTTCGATCCTCGGCGACGCCGGGATGCCGAAGGAAGCCGTGTTCGTCGCCACCTGCCTGGTGGCGGCGCTCGGCAGTGCGGTGATGGGCTTGTACGCCAACTATCCGATCGCGATGGCGCCGGGCATGGGCCTGAACGCCTATTTCGCCTACGCGGTCGTGCTGGGCATGAAAGTGTCGTGGCAGGCGGCGCTGGGCGCGGTGTTCGTGTCCGGCTGCCTGTTCATCCTGGTCTCGGTGTTCGGCCTGCGCGCGATGATCGTGAACGGGATTCCGCGCTCGCTGCGGGTGGCGATCACGGTCGGTCTCGGCATGTTCCTGGCCCTGATCGCGCTGAAGAACGCCGGCATCGTGGTGGCCAGCGAGCCGACCCTGGTCAAGGTCGGCGACCTGCACCAGGCCGGCGCCATCATGGCCATGGTCGGTTTCCTGCTGATCGTGACCCTTGACCGCCTGAGGGTGCGCGGCGCGATCCTGATCGGCATCATCGCGGTCACGATCCTGAGCTTCTTCTTCGGCGGGAACCAGTTCCACAACGTGGTCTCGGCCCCGCCCTCGCTGGCCCCGACCTTCCTGCAGCTGGACGTGAAGGGAGCCCTGAGCGTCGGCATCCTCAACGTGATCCTGGTGTTCTTCCTGGTCGAACTGTTCGACGCCACCGGCACCCTGATGGGCGTGGCGAGCCGCGCCGGCCTGCTGGTCGAAGGGAAGATGGAACGCCTGAACAAGGCCCTGCTGGCCGACAGCGCCGCCATCGTCGCCGGCAGCGTCCTCGGCACTTCGAGCACCACGGCGTATATCGAATCGGCATCCGGGGTCCAGGCCGGCGGCCGCACCGGCCTCACCGCGCTGACGGTCGCCGTGCTGTTCCTGGCCTGCCTGTTCATCGCGCCGCTGGCCGGCGTGGTGCCGCCCTACGCCACCGCCCCGGCCCTGCTGTTCGTCGCCTGCCTGATGCTGCGCGACCTCGGCGACATCGAATGGGGCGATACCACCGAAGCCATCCCTGCCGCCATCACCGCGCTGACCATCCCCTTCACCTATTCGATCGCCGAGGGTATCGCCTTCGGTTTCATCACCTATGCGGTGCTGAAGCTCACCACCGGCCGCGCACGCGAAGTCGCGACGATCGTGTGGGTGATCGCGGCGCTGTTCGCCTTCAAGATCGTCTACATCGGGACGTGATGGCCGGCGCCTGATGCCTCCTCGGCCGGGAGCCGCCCCAACGGCGCCAGGTCGAGCGTCTTCCCCTCGCGCAGCATCTGCGCGAACTGCGCGGCCGGCACCGGCTTGCTGAAGTAATAGCCCTGCATGAGGTCGCAGCCATGCTCGGCCAGCAGGGCCAGCTGGCCGGCACTCTCCACCCCTTCGGCCACCACCTTCAATCCCAGTCCGTGCGCCATCGCGATCACCGCCTGCGAGATCGCCAGGTCGTCGCCGGCCGTGTCGAGGATGTCGGCGACGAAGGACTGGTCGAGCTTGAGCGTATCGACCGGGAAGCGCTTCAGGTAGTTCAGGTTCGAGAAGCCGGTGCCGAAATCGTCGATCGCCAGCCGGATCCCCATGCTCTTGAGCTGGGCCAGCAGCGCACAGCTCTTGTCGGCGTCCGCCATCGAGGCCGATTCGGTCAGCTCCAGCTCCAGCAGCTCCGGCTCGATGCCGCATTCCTCGAGCACCCGGCCGACCGTCTCCACGATGCGGTCGTCGAACTGGTTGGCGGACAGGTTCACCGCCACCGGCACCAGCGGCAGGCCGGCCTCGCGCCATTCGCGCTGCTGGCGGCAGGCGGCGTTCAGTACCCAGTCGCCCATCGGCAGGATCAGGCCGGTCTCCTCGGCCAGCGGAATGAACAGGCCAGGGGGCACCAGGCCGCGCTCCGGATGCTGCCAGCGCACCAGCGCCTCGGCGCCGACGATGCGGCCGCTGGCCAGGTCGACCTGGGGCTGGTAGTGCAGCACCAGCTCCTCGCGCTCGATGGCGCGGCGCAGGGCGCTCTCCAGCTTGAAGCGCTCGTTGGCGCCCCGGTTCAGTTCGGGACGGTAGAAGGCATAGCGCTGGCCGACGCCTTCGGCCGCCTGGCGCAGCGCGGCTTCGGCGCCCTGCACCAGCAGTTCGTACTTCAGGCCGTCGTTCGGGAATACCGCGATGCCGATTGCCGGGTCCAGGTGCAGCTCCTGGTATTCCCAGGAATACGGCTTGGCGACCGCGGCCAGCAGGCGGCGCGCCGCGACGGCCAGGTCCTCGCCTACCGAACGCAGCGCCAGCACGGCGAAGCTGCCGTCGGAGAAGCGGCCGACGGGGTCGGCGCCCGCGGTCTCGCGCAGGCGCCCCGCCACTTCCTGCAGCAGCGCCTGTTCGGCCGCCGGGCCCAGCGCCTCGCGGATCAGCGGCATGCGGCCCAGGCTCAGCAGCATGAAGCCGAGCACCTGGCCCGCGCCCTGGGCCTGCCCCTTCATCTGACGCAGGCGGTCGCGCAGCAGCAGGCGGTTCGGCAGGCCCGTCACGGCATCGAAATTGCTGACGTAGCGCAGGCGTTCCTCGGCGCCGCGCAGCTCGGTGGCGTCGATGCCGGTGCCAAGCACGTACTCGACGCTGCCGTCCTCGCGCCGCAGCAGGGTCGAGGTCCAGAGGATGGAACGGCACTTGCCGTCCCGGGTATGCCATTCGCCCTGGATGCGGGCCGTTTCCGGCAGGCTGTCCAGATGCAGGAACGCGCGCCTTACCGCCAGTTCGTCGTCGACCCGCCGCACGACCTCCCAGGCCGGCCGTCCGATCGCCTCGTTCGCATTCCAGCCCAGCGCGTCCTCGCAGGCGCGGTTGAACATCACGATGTGGCCGCTGGGCGCCGCCAGCAGCACCAGCGCGCCGGCGGTATCGACCACCGCGGACAGGCGGTTGCGCTCCGAGCGCAGGGCCTCCGTGCGCTCGACTACCAGCGCTTCCATGCAGGCGTACAGGCGGGCGCGTTCGAGCGCCGAGCCGAGCTGGGTCGCCGCGCTGTCGAGCAGCGAGCGCTCGGCCTCGCCCAGTTCGGGACTATTGGGCAGCAGCTCGAGCACGCCGACCTCGCGGTGTTCGGCGTAAAGCGGCAGGCGCAGCAGGTGCATGCCGGGCGCTTCGCCGGCCGGCATGCCGCGCGCCGCCAGCATCCTGAGCCCACCGTTCGGCCGCAGCGCGCCGACCGCGGCGCCGGCCAGGCCCGGCATCGCCAGCAGGTGGGCCAGCGCCGCTTCGGCGACTGCCTGTTCGCCGACCGCCTCGTTCAGCGCCGCCGCCATGCCGTGCAGGGTCGCTAGCGAGCGGACGGAGCGCTCCAGCGAAGCACGCTGCTCGGCCAGTTCGGCATTCATGCGCAAGGCCTGGGCGTGGGTGGCGACCAGCAGTTCGTAGATCTGGCGCCGTTCGGCGGCCATGAACTCCAGCGGACGGTCGGGCGAACCGAGGGCGCAATCCTGGAGGATGCGGCGCAGGCGCTCGCGCAACTGCATGCCGTCGTAGGGTTTGCGGACAAAACTGTCGGCACCGGATTCCAGGGCCTGGACGATGTCGTTCAGGCTGGACAGGCGGGTCAGCAGCACCACCGGCAGGTCGGCGTAGACCGGGTCTTCCTTCAGGGTGCGGCACAGGGTGAACCCGTCCATGCCCGGCATCGCGATATCGCTGATGACCAGGTGGGGGCGCCGGCGCGCCACTTCGGCCAGCGCGGCCGAGCCGTCGCCGGCGATCCGGACCTTCCATCCGGGTTCGCTGGCCAGCAGGCGCGCGAGGTGCTGCGCCTGGGTGGGGCTGTCTTCCACGACCAGGACCTCCACCGTGTCCCCGGGCATGGCTCTCTCTCGCTTAGTGATCATCGTTTGTACGCTGCCTCGCTGGGAAACTTGCAATATCGATAGGCAAGATGGAGAAGTTATAACATTGTGGCGGCAGTCAGTAGCAGAGGCTGCCAGCGCGACATCGTATTTACAGCTGCGCCGGGGCCGGCCGGCGACCGTCGCCCGCACCCTGGCCGACAGAGGAAAAACGGAGAATGAAGGAGGTGCAGGACGGTCGCGAATCGGGCGTCGGCTGTCGCATATTTAACGACACGGCGCGTTTCACATTGTTACCTCGCGGCAACGTCGAAATCAGCCGGCAAGACCGTGGCGCAATGCGTATCGGATCAGCGCCGCATTCGAGGACAGGCCCATCTTGCGAAAGATGCGGTTGCGATAAGTGTTGACGGAACTGATGCTGATGCCGAGTTCGGCGGCAACCTGCTTGACCTGCAGGCCGGCGCCGATCAGGGCCACGATCTCCCCTTCGCGCGGGGTCAGCAGGTGATGCGGCGGGGCCGGCGGCGGACAGCTCGCCTCCTGCACCAGGAGGCGGGCGACGCGTGAGCCGAGCCAGCGCACGCCCTGGGCCGCCTTGCGCACCGCCTCGACCAGGTCGGTCGAGACGCTGGCCTTGGACACATAGGCGAGTGCGCCCGCGCGCAGGGCAGCGAGTGCATAACGCTCCTCAGGGTGCATGCTCAGCATGACCACCCGCAAGTCCGGAAAGTGGCGGCGCAGTTCGGCCAGGCCTTCCAGCCCGTCCGTGTCCGGCAGGCTGATGTCCAGCACGACGACGTCGGGCCGGACCTGGGCGACCAGCGCCAGCGCCTGCCTGAGATCGCCCGCCTCCCCGGCGACCTTCAGGTCGGCGCAGGCGCGCACGATCTTCTTGATGCCTTCGCGGATCAATTCGTGGTCGTCGATGATGACCAGCCTGCTCAATGTGGCTCCCAAACATACATGCCGGTATGTCCGGCAAAAACCCGACATTCTAGGCGTGCCGCGGTTTGGATTGCAAACACAATGAATGTCGACTTAACAATTGCATTATATCTGCATGTAATTCTGTGGGGAAAATGTTGCGACGGATGGGTTTGAAGCCCGGCTTTGGTTTACAATGTCGGGCCATCCAATGAACGACGGGATGCTCATGAGATCTCAGCTACTTTGGGCGCTGGCTCTGGCCGGCGCAACCGGCACGGCAGCCGCCGCGCCGGACGACAACGGCAATACTGCCCCGTCGTCCACCTACTTTACGCAAGCACCGACCATCGCTGTGCCGGAAGGCAGCAGCTGGTACACGTCCGCCGAACTGGGCGCGATCACCACCTCGGGCAACACCACCGGCACCTCGGTCACGGGCAAGATCGACGCCCGCCACGAGATGAGCAACTGGAGCAACGAGTACATCTTCAGCGGCTTCTTCAAGGAAGACGAAGTCGTCCACGACGACGGCAGCCGTACCAAGAACCGCTCGGCGGAACGCTGGCAGCTGTCGGCCAAGGCGGCCTTCAAGCTGCTCCAGGACGGCAACCGCGCCTTCGTGCTCGGCTCCCACGTGAACGACAAGTTCGGCGCCTACACCCGCTATTCGACCCTGGCGGTCGGTTACGGCACCCAACTGCTCAAGCGCGAAGACAAGTCGGTCGACGTCGAGATCGGTCCGGGCTACTTCCACGGCGAGAGCGCGTCCGGCGAGCAGGATTCGGGCATGACGGTGCACGGCGCCGCCCAGCTGCGCTGGCGCGTCAGCCCCTCGGCCAACTTCAGCCAGACGGTCAGCGTCGAACGCGGGACCTCGAATACGCACACCGTGGCGGAGACGGCCCTGAGCACCAAGATCAACGGCACCATGCAGATGAAGGCGGCGTTCAGCGCGCGCAGCGACAGCAAGGTCCCGGAAGACAAGAAGAACACCGACACCCAGACCTCGCTGACCCTGGTCTACTCCTTCTGATCCTCCTGAAGTCCTTCCCCGCGGCTGCGCGGATACACCGGCATGCCGTCGTCGACGCGCAGCCAGCCCAACCGCTGGGAAGCGAAGGTATGGTCCTGCGGCGAGGCCGCCTCGGGATCGTCCAGGGTGCAGGTGAGGACGTCGATTTCGTGCGCGTAGCCGTCGTTGCGGTAGCTGAGCGGCGTGCCGCAGGCGGCGCAGAAGCTGCGCTCGACCTGCGGGCTCGATCGGTGCACGGCCGGCTCACCCCGGACGTAGCGCAGTTCGGCCGCCGGCACCGTGAACCAGGCGACGGCCGGCGCCCCCGCCGTACGCCGGCAATCGATGCAATGGCAGAGAGTGCGGTGGAAAGGCACCGCCTCCGTTTCATAGCGCACCGCGCCGCAGGAACAGCCTCCCTCGAGTCCCATCGCCGCCTCCTTCAGGGAAGCATGTTCAGCGCGCCGCCGACTTCACCGGCAGCAGTGCCGCCAGGCTGATCAGGGCTGCCGCGCTCAGGTACCAGCCCACGGTGGACAGGCCGTGGTTGGTCGCCAGCCAGGTGGCCACGTAGGGCGCCAGCGAGGCGCCCAGGATGCCGGCCAGGTTGAAGGTCAGCGAGGCGCCGGTGTAGCGCACCTCGGGCGGGAACATCTCGGACAGCAGGGTCCCGAGCGGCCCGTAGGTCATGCCGATCAGGCACTGGCCCAGAACCATGAACAGCGTCACCATCGCCAGCGAGCCGGAGCCGAACATCGGCCCGAACAGCAGGCCGAAGACCGCGATCGCGGCCGACACCCCGATCATCACGCGGCGCCGGTCCAGGCGGTCGGCCAGCCTTGCTGCCACCGGGATCGTGAGGCCGAAGAACAGGATCGCGAACAGCTGCAGCAGCAGGAATTGCTGGCGCGAGTAATGCAGGGCCGTGGTGCCCCAGCTGAGGGCGAACACCGTCATCAGGTAGAAGATCACGAAGGTCGACAGCGCGGCCAGGGTGCCCAGCACCAGTGGGCCGGGATGCGACTTGAACACGGCGACCACCGGCAGGCGCACACGCTCGTTGCGCTCCAGGACCTTCTGGAAGTCGGGGGTCTCGGTGATCTTCAGGCGCACGTACAGGCCAATCACCACCAGCAGCGCGCTGGCCAGGAAGGGTATCCGCCAGCCCCAGGCGAAGAAATCGGCGTCCGACAGGGTCTGCGACAGTACCAGGAAGGTCGAACCGGACAGGAAGAAGCCGAGCGGCGCGCCCAGCTGCGGGAACATGCCGTACCAGGCGCGTTTGCCCGGCGGCGCATTCTCGGTGGCGAGCAGCACCGCCCCGCCCCACTCGCCGCCCAGGCCAAGGCCCTGGCCGAAACGGCACACCGCCAGCAGCAGCGGCGCCAGGGTGCCGATCGACGCGTAGGTCGGCAGCAGGCCGATCACGACGGTCGACAGGCCCATGGTGAGCAACGCCGCGACGAGGGTGGCCTTGCGGCCGATGCGGTCGCCGAAGTGGCCGAACACGGCCGAGCCCACGGGACGCGCGAAGAAGGCGATCGCGAAGGTCGCCAGCGACTGCAGGGTCGCGGCGGCCGGACTGGCCGCCGGGAAGAACAGCTTCGGGAACACCAGCACCGCGGCGGTGGCGTAGATATAGAAGTCGAAGAACTCGATGGTAGTGCCGATCAGGCTGGCGAACAGCACGGTCGCCGGACGGTTTGCGGGGGCCCGCACCGTTTGCGGTTCGGCTGCGATCATGCGGCGCCTGCCTTGCCGGCCGCTTCCAGGGCATCCTTCACTTCCTGCGCACCGGCCGGGCGCACCACGCGCGCCACTTCCTGGCCGTCCTTCATCACGACCACGGTCGGCCACAGCTTGACGCGGAAGGAGCGGCCCAGAGGACGGCCCGGGCCATCCTCTGCCTTGACGTGTTTGACCGCCGGGTAGGCCTTCAGCGCCTCGTCGATATCGTGTTCGGCCGCCTTGCAGTAGCCGCACCAGTTGGTGCCGAAATCGACGGCCACCACGCCGGGCATCRCATCGACCGCAGCGCGGTCGGGCTGGGCGGTTTCATAGGGCTTGGGCATGCTTTCTCCTTATTGTGCAATTGACAGTAGCGTACCTCAAATGCATGCCGGCGGCGAGTGTGGCGGCCACCCTCTTTCCTGGTGGCGGGTTTTTTCTGGGTCTTCGCATCTTGTGGGTTAGTTGCATATTTCAATGAGCAAAAAGGCCCACGGCCGGACCGGAATTCCTGGGATAGCTGATGGTGCTCAAGCTGTATCGCTGACGCATGGGAACTTTTTCGTTCGCGTAACGTGAATTAGCGAACCGAATATGGCGATGGGCGCTGGCATCCTGACAAGGTACGCGTCAATGATGAAAAGGAGGCCAAGATGTCCGACAATCTGCAGAACCGCGGCCAACAGGACCGCTCCCGCATCAACCTGCACGAGAAGCACGAGATCCAGTACTGGACCAAAGCCCTCGGCGTGACCCAGGAAGAACTGGAGCAGGCCGTGAAGCAGGCGGGCAACAGCGCCGAAGCCGTACGCCAGCACCTGCGTACCAAGCACTGAGCAGGCACTGATCCCAAAGCATCCCCGGGCGCCGGCAGCCGGCGCCCGCCTGCCCCGGCAGGCCGTCTTTCGCGCGCCCCTTCCGCGCGCCTTCCCCGCCCCATCATGAAAGGAGCCCAATGGACATCCGCGGCTATTTCACATCCCTCGACATCAGCTGGACCAACGCCGCCTTCGCCATCGCCGCGGCGGTGCTCAGTTTCATCCTCATCCACGCCGCGGTGTTGCTGTTCCGGCGCCGCCTGGACAAGCTCTCTGGCGAAGCCGCCCAACGACCCATCGTCGACGTCCTCCAGCACACGCTGGCGCGCACCAGCAACGTGGCGATCCTGGCGACGTCGATCCTGATCGGCGCCTCGGTGCTCGACCTGCCGCCACCCTGGGACCGGCGCATCGGCCACCTGTGGTTCCTCACCCTCGGCGCCCAGCTCGCCGTGTGGCTGCACCGCGCGATCGGCGTGACGGCGCGGCGCTACTTCCGCATCCACGGCAAGAACAAGGAAAACGAGCAGGTCACGGTGGCGCATACCCTGATGATCTGGGCCCTGCAGTGGAGCGTCTGGACCGTGTTCCTGCTGGCCATGCTGTCCAACCTCGGCATCAACGTCACCACCTTCGTGGCCAGCCTCGGGATCGGCGGCGTGGCGGTGGCCCTGGCGGTGCAGAACATCCTCGGCGACCTGTTCGCCTCGCTGTCGATCGCGGTCGACAAGCCCTTCGAGGTCGGCGACTTCGTCTCGGTGCCGGAATTCTCGGGCACGGTCGAACACGTCGGCCTGAAGACCACCCGCATCCGCGCCCTGTCCGGTGAGCAGATCGTGATCGCCAACGCCGAGCTGCTGCGCAAGGTGGTGCACAACTTCAAGCGCATGAATACCCGCCGCGTGCAGTTCGCGTTGCGCATCAACCCGTCGACCCCGCCGGAGCTGGCGGCCAAGGTCCCGCCGAAGCTGTCGTCCATCATCGAAGGCAAGGACAAGGTCAGGCTCGACCACGTCAACCTGACGGTGCTGGACCAGAACTACATCGAGTTCGACATCGTCTACAACCTGTCGGACGCCGATTTCAGCCTCTTCCTCAAGACCCAGCAGCAGGTGCTGCTGGAGGCGATGCAGATGTGCCGCGAACTCGGCATTTCCACCGCGCCGCGCGCCCAGGAGCTGCTGCTGAACGACGCGACGGGTCCGAAGCCGGCGACGCCACGATTCGGAACGGCGTAGGATCGCAGGCCACGATGCCGATGGGAGCCGGCGCCGACCTGCTGATCGCCTGCCTGAACGAGCACGATGATGCGGAGGAAACCGAGCGCCTCGTGAAGCAAGCCGGCCGCAGGCGGTGCTGATGCCGGGCGACATCGCCGATCCTGTAGGGTGGGCGGTCCTCCGCCCACCCTAGGTCAACCTGGGGGAACGACGGGCAAACCGTCAGGCGTCGTTCGGAAACCGGTTCCCCACATCCTGCCGCGGTTCGGACGGCTGCTCCGGCGGTTCCGGCGGCTGCGGCAGGTCGGCCGGCGGGCCGTTTTCCTGCATGTCGCCGCCCTCTTCCATGTCTTCCTCAGGCTCCTCGTGGCGCACCACCGGCTCCGGCTTGCGGTAGCCCGGGAACTGGGCGTCGGCCGCCAGTTTGCCGCTGTCGAGGGCGGACTTGAAGAAGTCGCCCACCAGCAGGATCGCGCTGTGGCCGCCCTGGCCCCAGTAGTTCGAGCGCATCGTCACGCGGTTGTCGTTGAAGCCCACCCAGGCGCCGGCCACCAGGTTCGGGTGCATCATGATGAACCAGCCGTCGGCATTGTTCTGGGTGGTGCCGGTCTTGCCGGCGACGTCCCCCAGGATGCCGAAGCGGTAGCGCACCGCAGTGCCGGTGCCGCGGTTGATCACGCCGCGCATCATGTCGATCAGGGTCTCGCTCGAGGCCTGGGACAGTACCCGCTGCGGGGTCTGGGTGGCGAAGTCGGCGATCACCTTGCCGTCGCGGTCGGTGATCCTGCGCACGAACACCGGACGCCGGTATTCGCCCTGGGCGGCGATGGTGGAATAGGCGCTGACCATCTCCAGCAGGGTCACCGGGCTGGTGCCGAGGGCAATCGAGGGCACCGCCTGCAGCTTGCTGCCGCGCACGCCCATGTCCTGGGCCAGCTTGACGATCGGCGCCACGCCCACGTCCTGCATCACCTGGGCCGTGATGGTGTTCTTCGAGTACACCAGGCCGTCGCGCATGGTCAGGCGGCGGCCGGTGGTGCCGCTGTTGTCGGTCGGGCGCCAGGTGAAGCCGTTGGGGCCGCGGATGGTCGTCACCGCGTCCAGGTAGGGATGGTCGGGCGTGATGCCGCGTTCCAGCGCGGCCGCGTAGACGATGGGCTTGAAGGTGGAACCCGGCTGGCGGCTCGCCTGGTTGACGTGGTCGAACTGCTCGCGCTGGAAGTTGCGGCTGCCGACCCAGGCCTTGACCTCGCCGGTGGTCGGGTCCATGGCGACGAAGCCGGCCTCCAGGCGCGACTTGGCGGCCTTCAGCTGGCGCATGAAGTCGCGCTCGGCCTTCAGGCGCTTGAGGGCCGCGGCCGGGGCCTCGCCGCCTTCCACCGCATGCTTGTACTCGCCGGATTCGCGCACGAAGGCGTCCAGCAGCTCGCCATGCGACTGCCAGAAATAGTCGAAGGGCGTGACGTTGCCGCGCATGTCGGCATAGGTCTGGGCCGAGGTCGAGTTGACCGGCCAGGAATGGGCCCAGTCGACGTCGGCGATCGCTTGCAGGGCATCGGCCTGGCGCTCGACCGCGCGCCGGGCTTCCTGCTGCAGGTCGTAGTCGAGGGTGGTCTGCACCACCAGGCCGTCCTGCTGCAGGTTGACGTCGTTCTTGTCGGCCCACTCGACCAGCCAGCGGCGCACATAGGCGGTGAAGTGGTCGTCCTTGCCGTTGCGCTCCTGCTGACGCGTGAAGCGCACCTTCAGCGGCCGTTTCGCCAGCTGCTCGTAGCGCTTCTCGTCGAAGGCGCCGGCCTTCATCATCTGCGCCAGCACCACGTTGCGGCGCGCCTTCGAGCGCTCCGGGTTGGTCACCGGATTGTAGTAGGCGGTGCCCTTCAGCATGCCGACCAGGGTCGCGGCCTCGGTTTCGCTCAGCTGCGCGGCCGGCTTGTCGAAATAGGTGCGGGACGCCATCTCGATGCCGTAGGTGTTGTACAGGAAAGGCACCGTGTTCAGGTAGGCTTCCAGGATCTCGGTCTTGCTGTAGGTGTTCTCGATCTTGAAGGCGGTGATCAGTTCCTTCAGCTTGCGGTTCAGGTTGCGCTTGCTGCCGATCTCCTCGGGGAACATATTGCGCGCCAGCTGCTGGGTGATGGTCGAGCCGCCCTGGGCGTCGCCCTTCAGGTTGGCCAGCACCGCGCCGGCGATGCGGGTGAAGTCGACGCCATGGTGTTCGTAGAAGCGGTGGTCCTCGGTGGCGATCAGGGCGGTGATGACGTTCGGCGAGATCTGCGACAGCTTCACCCTTTCCTGCAGGCCCTGCTCGAAGCTGGCCAGCTCGCGGCCGTCGCTCGACAGCACCACGGTGGGCTGGGCCACGCGCGCCTGCTTGACGTCCTCGATGCCGGGCGTCAGCGGGAACAGCAGCGCCACGTAGATGGCGAACACCACGATGATGGCCAGCACCGACCACAGGCCGATCAGCAGCCAGCGCTGCAGCGGCGGGCGCGCCATCAGGCCGGCCTTCACTTGCGCGTAACGGGCGCGGGCGCGCGCCGCGACGGCTCCCGGCCGGCGCCGCTCCAGGCCCGGATAGCCCATCGGTTCCTGGTTCTGCTGCTCTTCGTTATTGTTATGATCGTCCACGTGGTGTTCCTGAAACTTCTCTGATGACCGCCGCAAGTATAGCCGAGGGCGGGCTTGACGACGGTGCGGCATGCCGCATAGCGGACGCTAGGCCGTGGCGTCGTGCGGCTCGACGCGGCGCCCCGCCTTCAACATGGCCTCGACATCCTCGCCCGACGCGGCGCGTGCATACACATGGCCCTGCACCTCGTCGCAGCCGCGCCGCTTCAGGTAATCGAGCTGGGCCTCGGTCTCGACCCCTTCGGCGATCACCCGCATGCGCAGCCCGCGCGCCAGCTCGATGATGATGGCCACCATGGCGGCGTCGTCCTCGCTGCTGGTGATGTCGCGCACGAAGGAACGGTCGATCTTCAGCACGTCCACCGGAAAGCGGCGCAGGTAGGACAGGCTGGAATAGCCGGTGCCGAAGTCGTCGATGGAGAGCTTGACGCCCATGGCCTTGATCTCGCCCATGGTGCGGATCGCGCCCTCGACGTCCTCCATCACCAGGCTCTCGGTGAGCTCGATTTCCAGGCAGTGCGGCGACAGGCCGGTCTCCTCCAGCACCCGGGCGATGTCGCACACCAGGCCGGGCTGGGCGAACTGCCGCGCCGACAGGTTGACGGCGATGCGCAGCGGGCCGTAGCCGGCGTGCTGCCATGCGCGGCTCTGGCGGCATGCGGTGCGCAGCACCCAGGCGCCGATCGGCACGATCAGGCCGGTCTCTTCGGCCAGGTGGATGAAGCGGTCGGGCCTCACCATGCCCAGGCTCGGGTGGCGCCAGCGGATCAGGGCCTCCAGCCCGACCACCCAGCCGGTTTCGAGGTCGACCTGGGGCTGGTAGTAGAGCTCGAACTCGCCCTGCTGCAGGGCGCTGCGGAGGGCGCCTTCCAGGGCCATGCGCTCGCGGGCGCGCGCATTCATGGCCGGGGTATAGAACTGCACCGCGTTGCGGCCGAGGTCCTTGGCGCGGTACATCGCCACCTCGGCATGCTGGACCAGGGTGGCAGCGTCGTGGCCGTCGGCCGGCCAGGCCGCCAGCCCGGCACTGCCGGTCATCACCAGCTCCTGGCCGTGCAGGCGCAACGGTTCGGCCAGCGCCTCCAGCACCGCGTGCATGGTGGCCTCGGCCTCACTCTCGTCGGCGCGCCCGGGCAGCACCAGCACGAACTCGTCGCCGCCGGTGCGCGCCACCGTGTCGGCGCGCCCGACCGCCTTCTGCAGGCGCGCCGCGGCCACTTTCAGCATCTCGTCGCCGGCGCCGTGGCCGAGGGTGTCGTTGACGTACTTGAAGTGGTCGAGGTCGAGCGCCGCAACCCACACGGCGGCGTCGCTCCCGGCGAGCGCGATCGCCGCTTCGATGCGGTCCTGCAGCAGCACCCGGTTGGCCAGGCCGGTCAGGGTGTCGTAGCGCGCCTTCACCTCCAGCTCGGCCTCGTAGCGCTTGGCCGTGCTGACGTCGTACTGGGTGATGACGAAGTGGCCAGGCTCGGCGCCGCCCTCCCACACCGGCGCGATATATACGTCGGCATACAGTTCGCGCCCGTCCTTGCAGCGCAGGCGCATGGTGGCGTGGGCTTCGCGGCGCTCGCGCATCGCGTTCAGCAGCTCGGCCACCGCGCCCTGGTCCGGTTCGGCCTCGGCGGCGTCGAACAGGCGCTGCCCGACCGCTTCGGCGGCGCTGAAGCCGCGCATGCGGGTGAAGGCGGGGTTCACGTATTCGATGCGGTAATCCGGCGGCGCCGCGTTCACCAGGATGATGGCATTGGCGCTGGCTTCGATCGCGCGCAGGTAGAGGTGCATCTGGCCGAGAGCGTTTTGGAGATCGGCCGTGCGGCTCACAACCAGCGCTTCGACGCGGCCGGCGCGGCGGAATCGGCCGCGCACCCAGGACGCCAGCGCGGCGCTCAGCAAGGTGCCCAGCAAGAGCACCGTCAGCGGCGCAGCGCCGCCGAGCATCTCGGTCGAGCGCCCGGACAGGCGCAGTTCCCAGCGCTGGCCGGCCAGCTCGAACGGATGGCGCACCGTAAAGATTTCCTCGCCCAGCCAGCCGTGCCAGGCCGGTACCGCGCGCCGTTCCAGCCGGTCCCACCGGAACGCGGTGCGCATGCCGCGCGTGCCCATGCCGTCCAGCTCGACCGCCATGCCGGCGCGGCCCAGCAGGTTGGCGTTCGCCAAGGCCCTGCCGACCAGGGCGGCGACGTCGACGATCACCGCGGTATCGCCGATGACGCTGGCGCGGCGCCCACCTATGCTCGGCGGCATCACGCCGCCGCGGTAGACCGGCATCACCAGCGCCGCCCCCAGGCGGGCGCGGTCGCGCAGCAGCGGCACCAGGACACTGGCGGTCGGCTGGCCGCTGTCGACGGCGTCGTCGAAGGCGCGGGCGCGCGGCGCGGTCGACAGGCTGTCGTAGCCGAGCGCGTCTTCGTAGCGCTTGAGCGGTTCGACGTACTCGGCCACCAGGTAGCGCGAGCGCACGCCGGCCGCGCTCAGGCCGGCCGGACCGCGCTCGAGGATGCGGAAGCCGGGCTGGCGCCGGCCCAGCTCGGCTTCATACCGCGCCCGCTGGCCATCGTTGACAAGGCGGTGGAAGGCCACGGCGTCCAGGTAGGGGTGGCTGCGCAGCAACGGACGGATGAAGGCGCCAAACTGGTCGCTGCCGACCGCACCGATCGATTCGAACAGGGCGTTGCTGGCCTGCAACACGACCAGCACGTCGCCGAAGCTGTCGGCGACGGCGGCGTAATGGGTTTCGGCGCGCTGCAGGAATTCGGCATGGGCGCGCTCGCGCTCGGCCTCATGCAGTCCGGCGGCGAGGGCAACAGCAATCGCCACGCCGCCCAGCAAGGTCAGGACGGCGGCGATATCGGGTGGCCGCAAGCGGACGCGGCCGATGCGCGCGATCCATGACGACATGGTTCATGGTAGCAGGGATGGTGTCGCGCACATGCCGGATTGCGCCGGCGGCGCGAGCCTAGTGGTGTTCCAGGCTGCGTGGCTGTTCGCCCGGTGCCAGGGGAATCCGCGCCAGCTGGAAACCGGCCAGGGTCGCGTACAGCGGCGGGCTGATCGCGCGCGCCACCACGAAGGACACCAGGGCGCAGGCCATCAGGCTGAGCACCATCGCATGGCCGTCGACCATCTCCATCACGATGATGAAGGCGGTCAGCGGCGCCTGGGTGGCGGCGGACAGGAAGCCGACCATGCCGAGCGCGATCAGGGCCGGGGCCTGGGTACCGTACAGCAGCAGGGCGACATCGTTGCCGATCGCCGCGCCGATCGCCAGCGAGGGCGCGAAGATACCCGCCGGCACGCCCGAGCAGCTCGTGATCCAGGTCGCCAGGAACTTGAACAGGGCGTAGGCCACCGGCATCGCGCCGCTTCCCTCGACCATGGTGCGGGTCGAGCCGTAGCCGGATCCGAAGGCGGCGCCGGCGGTGACGACGCCGATGATCGCCACCGCCAGCCCGCAGCCGGCGGCGAACAGGACCGGACGGCGCGCCCGCTGGCGGCTGAACCAGTCCGGCGACTGCCCGGACAGCGAAGCGATCATCAGGCGCGAGAACAGGCCGCCGGCAATGCCGGCCAGCACCGCCAGCATCAGGCCGGGCAGCAGCAGCCCGAGGCCGGGGGCGGCGGCGTGGATCACGCCGAAATAGGCGCCGTTGCCGTGGGCCGACACCGCCACCAGGCCGGCCAGCACGATCGCCGCGATGATCAGGCCGCTGCTGCGGCGTTCCGGCGCCCGCGCCAGCTCCTCGATCGCGAACATCACGCCGCCCAGCGGCGTATTGAAGGCGGCAGCGATGCCGGCCGCGCCGCCGGCCACCAAGAGGCCGTGGATGCCGACCGGCGCTGCCGAGCCCATCAGGCGGCGCGCCTGCAGCATGATGCCGGCGGCGATCTGCACCGAGGGACCTTCGCGGCCCAGCGACAGCCCGCCCAGCAGGCCGGCCGAGGTCAGCAGGATCTTCGCCACGCTCAGGCGCAGCGACACGAACAGGCCGCGCTCGCCCTCGCCGACTTCCTTTTCCAGGGTTACCATGACTTGCGGGATGCCGGAACCGGCCGCACCCGGTGCGAAGCGGCGCGTGAGCCACACCACGGCGGCGGCGCAGGCCGGCGAGGCCAGCAGCGGCGACCACCAGGCCAGCGCCCGCATGGCGCCGAAATAATGGCTGGCGGTTTCGGCGAGCCAGGTGAAGCCGACCACGGTCAGGCCGGCGGCCACGGCGGCCGCGACCACCACGGTGCGCGCCCACCACAGGCGCCAGTCGGCAAGCTCCTGGCGCAAGGCCTCGCGCATGCTGCGTGGCGGCCTCATCGGGTTGTGGCGCCGCGATACGGCGCTGGCTCTGCTTGTGAATTTTCCGTTATCATTCGTCCATGTCCTCTTCTTCAACTTCGGCCAATCCGGCCGACCCCAACGATCCCGCACCCGCGACCCGCGTGCTGCGGCAGTTCCGCGTCGTCTTCAACTCGGTCAAAACCCACTTCCGACAGGTCGAGCGCGAAGCCGGCGTCGGCGGCGCCCAGCTGTGGGCGCTGTCCGTCATCCAGCGCCGCCCCGGCATCGGCGTGACCGAGCTGTCGCGCGAGCTCGACATCCACCAGTCCACCGCCAGCAACCTGATCAAGAGCCTGACCGAGCGCGGCCTGGTCACGGCGGCGCGCGAAGGCATGGACCGCCGCAGCGTGGCCCTGCGCATCGCGCAGGACGGCGAGACGGTGCTGAACAGCGCGCCCCTGCCCTTCGCCGGCGTGCTGCCCGATGCCCTGTCCAGCCTGGACCCGGCCACCCTCGACCGCCTGGAAGCCGACCTCGGCAAGCTGATCGCCATGCTCGCGGCCGACGAAGCCAGCGCCAAGGTCCCGCTGTCCCAGCAGCTTTGACGCCGCATCAGACCAGCGCCGGCTCCGGCTGGCGGAAGCGCTCCAGCGCGGCGTCGACCACGGCTTCGCGGCTGCCGCCTTCGCGCCAGGCCCGGCGCAGGTAGTCGGCGTCGCTGCCCATCTCGATGTCGCGGCGCAGCTGGGCCAGCGCGGCGGTCGAGCCGAGGGCCTCGAAATCCGGTTCCAGGCGCTTCAGGGTGGCCAGGATGTCGTCGCGCAGCACCATCTGTTCGTGGCGCTGCGGGTGCACCAGGGTGCCGTCGAGGCCGAATCGGCAGGCCTGGAAGCGGTTGTAGTTGTAGACCAGGTAGTCGTCCTCGCGCGGCGCCGGTTCGTTGCCGGCCAACAGGTAGCGGCACAGCGCCTGCAGGTAGCAGGCCAGCGCGGCGGCGCGCTCGACCGACAGCGGGGTATCGCAGACGCGCAGCTCGATGGTGCCGTACTCGGGCTTGGGCCGCAGGTCCCAATAGAAATCCTTCATGCTCTTCACGATGCCGGTGCCGGCCATGCGCTCGAAATAGTCCTCGGCGAAGGCGTTCCAGCTCAGCAGGAACGGCGCCCTGCCCGACAGCGGGAAGGCGAACACCGAGTTCAGGCGGGCCGACTGGAAGCTGGTATCGGCGCCCTGCAGGAAGGGCGATGAGCCGGACAGCGCAATGAAGTGCGGCACATAGCGGTTCAGCGCATGCAGCAGGTACATGGCTTCGTCGCCGGAGCGGCAGCCGATGTGCACGTGCTGGCCGAACACCGTGAACTGCTTGGCCAGGTAGCCGTAGAGCTGGGACACTTCCTGGAAGCGCGGCTTGGAGAAGATGCGCCGGTCTGACCATTGTTGGAAGGCATGGGTGCCGCCGCCGCAGACGCCGACGTTGAGGCGGTCGCCCGCCGCCAGCAGGGTGTCGCGGATCTCGCGCAGCTGGGCCACCAGGCCCTCGTGGCCGCTGTGTACGCTGCTGTTAATCTCGATCATGCTCTGCGTGATCTCGGGCGTGACATTGCCCGGAAAAGGCGCGCGCGCCAGCAGGTCCAGCATGTCCGGCGAGGCCGGCACCAGGTCGAAGTCGGACAGGCTGACCAGCTGGAGCTCGAGCTCCACGCCCATGGTCAGGGATTCCGAGGTGGCGAAGGGTCCCAAGGTCATTCAAACCTCCTTGTGTTGATGGGCTTCGTCGGCCCAGACCAGCGCGCGCTGGGTGATGATGGGACCGACCACCTGGAGCACCAGGGCCATCGCGGTCAGCGGCGCCAGGCTGTAGTTGAACTCGACGCCGAGGCGCCGGGTCTGCTCGATCATCAGCACGGTGAACACCGCCACCGGCGCCAGCGCCAGGCCGGACAGCGCACCCTTGCGCACCGAAATCCCGGACGGACGGGCCAGCGCGGCGCACACCCCCACCTTGACCACCATCCGCACCAGCACCACCAGCAGGCCGAGCACCATGCCCTCCCTGGCATTCTGCCAGGTCAGGGTCGAGGCCGCGAACACGAACAGCAGCACGGACAGGATGTCGCCGAGGGCGCCGAAGTTGCGCTGGGTGACGCCGAGGGCGCTGCGGCGGTGGCGGGCGGCGAGGCCGAAGCACAGCGCCGCCAGCACCGGCGACAGTTTCAGCACGTGGGTGGCGGCCACCACCAGCAGCACCGCCAGCGCGAAGGTGAGCGTGGCATCCTTGCCGCCGACGCTCCTCAGCCACAGCGGCACCAGGGTGCCGGCGATGGCGCCCAGCAGGCCGGACACCGCGAGCACCAGCAGGCTGGAGCCGGCCGCATGCAGCAGGTCGCCCGAAGTCTGGAACACCTTGACGCCGACGATCAGGTTGAACACGAACACGGCGGCCACGCAGTTCAGGGCCGCCAGGTGCATCGCGCGTTCGCTCACCTGGCCGCCGGCGCCCTGCTCGTTCAGCACCCGCAGCAGGCCGGCCGGCGAGGTCGCCATCGCCAGCGCGCCCAGCAGGCCGCAGCTGATCGGCGGCGCGCCGAACCAGGTCGAGGCCAGGTAGACGGCGATGAAGGTCAGGCCGGATTCGAGCAGCGAGGTCGCCAGGATCCAGGGATTGGCGCGCAGCCAGCGCAGGTTGATGCGGTAGCCGAGCTCGAACAGCACCAGGCCGAAGGCCAGGCTGGCGAACAGCAGATAGGGAGAATGGTCGATCGGACCTTGTACTTCGAGCGCCAGGTTACCGGCAAGGAAACCGGCCAGGCCGTAGATGCTGATGCGGGGGATGCCGGTCCAGCGGTGCGCCAGTTCGCCCGCCATCCAGGACACCACCAGGGCCAGGGGCCAGGCCAGCTGGGCGGCGGCGGAAATCAACTCGTTCATATACCCTCCTCCGTCGGTACGGTGGAGCGGGCAACCAGGGAAAAAAAGCTCCCGGACCAGCCGGGAGCTGAAGAGATACAAAGTATCCTCATCGCTGATCACGAAGACGGGCCGGCTCAGCGCCGACCGCCCCGCTCACACTCCAATTGTGACATAAATTATGTGTTGCAGGCAATCACATTTGAGCAAATACATCTTGCATTACAGAAAAGCTCAGTGTTGTACCATGCGCGGCACCTGCGGCAGCGCACAGTGCGAACGGCGTCCCTCGACGCTGCAGGTATTCCGTTCCTTGCCGTCGCGGTCGTGGATCGCCACCGACCAGCGCGCCGGGCCCGTCCTTTCCATGGTCATGAAGCCGAAGCCGTCGATCCAGGAACTCATGGACTCGACGATGGCCCCCGGCGCCGGGGTGGTGCCCGGCGCGACCCTGACCGGCAGCGGCACGATGTCCTCGGCGGTACCGGCGAAGCCGCTGACGAACTGGGTCGGATGATCGGACGAGAAGCTGACCTGCTCCCACAGGTGGACGTGGCCCGACAACAGGACGTCGACGTTCGCCGGCAAGAGCCGCGGCTGGATGGCGCCGAAGGCCTGGATCAGGCCGGCGTCGCCGCCGAACAGGCTGATCGCGCCGGTCTTCTTGTCCTCGGTGGCGCCGAAGCCGTACAGCGGGTGATGATCGACCGCGATGGTGTGGCGGGCTTTCGACGACAGCGCCTCGATCTTGCGGTAGGTGTCGGAATATTTCTCGATCCGGACGTCGCCGGGCTTGAAGCCTTTATAGCTCGTATTCGCGCTGTCGAACACCAGCAGCTGGGCGTCGCCGCCGAGCGGCACGGTGTAGGGGTCGGTATAGTCGCCGGTCTCGTCCCTGGCCGGGTCGTCGCAGCTCGATTCCGGACGCAGTGGGCGCGGATCGAGGAAGCGCCACCAGCCCTGGCCGCCACGCGCACAGTTCTCGTGGTTGCCGCGCGCGACCACCCAGGGCGCCGCCTTCAGCAGGGTCGTCGCCGGGGCGAAGAAGTCGGCCTTCCACGCATCCCAGCCATAGCCGAAGGGACTGCCGGCGCAGCCCGGGCGGTCGGCCGGACAAGGATCTTCGCGGTAGTGAAAATCGCCGACGTGGATCACCAGGTCCGGCTTCCAGGCGGCCGCGCTGGCGGCGACCCTGGCGAAGGGGAAGGCTTCCGGATCGTTACAGTCCTGGAATTCCTTGCCCTTCAGGCGGCAGCCGGTGTCGCCGATCACCACGATGCGTTTCGGCTCGGGCACCGGCAGCGGCAGCGCGCGGCCGGCCACCAGCACGCTGCGCACACCCGCCGGCAGCGGCGCTTCGCAGCTCTGCACCGGCGACGACACGGCCACAGGGCGATCCTTCGCCTCGCCGGCCTGGGGCCGCGGCGGAATCGGCGACAGGGGCGAGCGCACCGCCATCGGTGCGGATTTGCCGTCGATCTCGATGGCCGGGCAGCTGGCCGCCGTGGTGATGGCGCGGGCCGTCGCCATGCCGTCGTCGCCGAGGATCACGAAGGCGGATTCCACTCGTTCGCCGGCCGGCTGCATGCCGGCGCAACCGGCCAGGATGGCCGCACTCAGGGCGGCCAGGGGAAAGCGTTGAAATGACATGGGCGTTCGGTAAACGGAAAATTGACAATTTACCACACCCACCATGCATAAGATTTCCTAATGCAACCTGGCGCTTATCCCATCTGAGTATAAGCATAATCCGAAACGTTATTGGTCAGCCAATTTTCAGTCTGTTAAGCTCCCCACCCTCCCAGCCTTTGTGCTGTGCAACATTAATGAGAAGAACATGAGCGTCAAATATTCCCGTTCGAACCCCGCGCGCGCCCTGCTCGCCCTGAGCCTGATCGCCTCCGCCCTGCCCGCCGCCCGCGCCCAGGACGGCGCCGCCGCCAATACCGGCAACACCGCCGCCGATGCCGGCGGCCAGATGCAATCGGTGGTCGTCACCGGCACCCGCTCGCTGAACCGCCGCACGCTCGAGACCGAATCGCCGGTCGACGTCATCGGCAGCAAGGAACTCTTGAGCACCGGCTCGAGCGAGCTGGCCACCGTGCTGTCGCGCCTGCTGCCGTCGATGAACTTCCCCCACCCGACCGGCGCCGACGCCAGCGACGCCGTGCGCCCGGCCCAGCTGCGCGGCCTGTCGCCGGACCAGACCCTGGTGCTGGTGAACGGCAAGCGCCGCCATACCTCGGCCGTTGTGAACGTCAACGGTACCCTGGGCCGCGGCTCGGCCCCGGTCGACCTGAACGCCATCCCGCTGGCCGCGATCGACCACATCGAAGTACTGCGCGACGGCGCCGCCGCGCAATACGGCTCGGACGCCATCGCCGGCGTCGTCAACATCATCCTCAAGAAGGGCGCCGACGGCGGCGATGCCGAGATCCAGTACGGCGAATACGACAAGGGCGACGGCGAACAGACCACGGTGCGCGGCTCGACCGGCTTCCGGCTGGGCGACAAGGGCTGGGTGCGCGTGGCCCTGGAAGCCGCCAACCGCAACCCGACCAACCGCGCTTTCGCCGACCCGCGCCCCGAGGCCGGTCCGCGCCAGGGCACCATCACCCAGCGCTACGGCGATCCGGACAGCCGTCCGCGCACCCTGTTCGTCAACAGCCAGTACGCCATCAACGACGACATCGACTGGTACGCCTTCGCCAACTACGGCGAGCGCAAGACCTCGTCGGCCGCCACCTGGCGCACCGCCTACACCACGCCGTTCAACGCCGCCAGACCGGTGCAGCGTTCGGCGCTCTACCCGGAAGGCTTCCTGCCGCTGGAAGACAGCAAGTCGACCGACTCCTCGGTCGTGACCGGCCTGCGCGGCGAGCTGGCAGGCTGGCGCTGGGATGCGAGCCTGAACTACGGCCGCAACCGCTTCAGTCTGGACGTCGACAACACCACCAACCTGAGTGCCGGCTTCCCGAATCCCTCGCAGACCAGCTTCTACGCCGGCAAGCTGAGCTCGACCCAGGAACTGTTCAACCTGGACGTCGCGCGCGACATTCCGGTATCAATGATGGCCGGTCCGCTGACCGTGGCGCTGGGCCTTGAAGCCCGCCACGAATCGTATGAGATCGGCGCCGGCGAACCGAATTCCTACTTCGGCGGCGGCGCCCAGGGCTTCTCCGGCTTCCGTCCCGAGAACGCCGGCAAGAACAGCCGCAACAACCAGTCGCTCTACCTGAACCTGGAAGGCGACATCACCAAGAAGCTGTCCGGCTCCCTGGCCGTGCGCCACGAGCGCTACAGCGACTTCGGCAACACGACCTCGGGCAAGGCCTCGGCGCGCTACGCCTTCACGCCGGCATTCGCGCTGCGCGGCACGGTGTCGAACGGCTTCCGCGCACCCTCGCTGGCCCAGGAGTACTACACCATCACGACCACCAACTTCCTGGTGATCAACGGCCAGAACACGCCGATCGAAACCGGCACCTTCCCGGTCAACAGCGCCGCCGCCCAGGCCCTCGGCGCCCAGCCGCTGAAGCCCGAGCGCGCCCGCAACCTGAGCCTCGGCGCCCAGTGGCAGCCGATCCGCAACTGGACCACCACCGTCGACCTCTACCGCATCGACATCGACGACCGCATCATCTTCTCGTCGAACCTGCAGCTCTCGAGCGCCGCGGCCGCCGGCCTCAACACGGCGCTGCAGAACCGCGGCATCTTCGTCGGCGCGGCGCGCTATTTCACCAACGCCGTCGACACCCGCACCAAGGGCGTGGACCTGGTCAGCACCTACCGCATGAACCTGGCCCAGGGCGCGCGCGCCGACTTCACCCTGGCCTACAACCACAACGACAACGAAGTCCGCCACGTGGCCGCCACCCCGGCCGTGCTGTCCAACGCCAATCTGGTGCTGGCCGACCGCCAGACCGTGAATCGTCTCACGGTGGGTTCGCCGAAGGACAAGCTGACCCTGGCGGGCGATTACACCCGCGGCCAATGGAGCGGCCACGCCAACGTGACGCGTTACGGAAAATTCACCGTCCCGCAGAACAATGTGGCGCTGGACCAGACCTACGATCCGCAATGGGTGCTGGACGTCTCGGCTTCCGTGCGCGTGGCCAGCAACTGGCGCGTGACCCTGGGCATCGACAACCTGACCAACCGCTATCCCGCGCAAGTGACGGCTAGCGGCAACCTGAACGTGAACGGCACCCAGCCCTACAGCGTGTGGGCGCCGAACGGTTTCAATGGCCGCTTCTTCTACGGCAAGGTGGGATATACCTGGTAAGGTTTGCTGGTTTCAGCCTGCGAACGGCGGACTCCGGTCTGCCGTTTTCATTCCGGCTTGCGGTATAAGGCGCCATTTGGCAAAATGTCCGGACTTAGACATTTATTCCAGAGAGCCCGGACATGCCAATCTCGAACTACCTCGACGCCTTCCCCGCCCTCGACGAGCGCGTCTACATCCACCCATCCGCCCAGGTGATCGGCAATGTCCGGCTCGGCGCGGATTCCTCGGTATGGTGCAACACCGTGCTGCGGGGCGACGTCAACGACATCGTGATCGGCCGCTGCAGCAACGTCCAGGACTTCGCGATGGGCCACGTCTCGCACCGGTCGACCATGAAGCCTGACGGCTCTCCGCTCGTCATCGGTGACTACGTCACCGTGGGCCACTCGGTGATCCTGCACGGCTGCCGGATCGGCAACGAATGCCTGATCGGCATGGGCAGCATCGTAATGGACGACGTGGTGGTGCAGGACCATGTGATGATCGGCGCCGGCAGCCTGGTGTCGCCGAACAAAATACTGGAAAGTGGATTCCTGTATATTGGACGACCGGCAGTCAAGGTCCGCGCCCTGACCGAGGCCGAGATCGCCTACCTGCGCTACTCGGCCGAGCATTATGTGCGCGTCAAGGACAACTACCTCAAGGGCCCGGACCGTGCCTGAGATGCCCAAGCCATCCGAGACCCAGGCCTCGCTGATCGAACAGGTCCGGCAGATTGCCGCCGGCCTCGCCCAGACCTTCGCGCCCTTCTGCGAGGTGGTCGTGCACGACCTGCGCGATCCCCAGCATGCCGTGCTCGCCATCCACAACAACCTGTCCGGCCGCGCCGCCAGCGACCCCGCCACGGAGTTGGGCCTGGCGCGCATTGCCGACCCGGACTATCCGCAGATCGTGGCGAATTACACCAACCAGTTCGCCGACGGCCGCCCCGCCAAGAGCACCTCGATCGGCATCAGGGACGCCGATGGCCGCTACGTGGCCGCCCTCTGCCTGAACGTCGACCTGACCCTGTTCCGCTCGATGCGGAACGCGCTCGAACAGTTCACCGCCACCGATGCCTCGCCGCTGCAGGAATCCCTCGACCCGGCCAACGCCGAGGCGATCCGGCGCCGCATCGACCAGTACGCGGCCAGCCTGGCATCGTCGCCTCAGTTCCTGAAGGCCGACGAGCGCCGCGCGCTGATGCGCGAGCTGAAGGCCGGCGGCTTCCTCGAGATCCGGCGCGCCATGGAGATCGCCGCTACCCACCTGGGCATTTCGCGCGCCACCGCCTACAACGACATCAGCAGGCAATGATCAAGGCAATCCTGTGGGACAACGACGGCGTCCTGTGCGACACCGAGCGCCTGTTCTTCGAAGCGAACCGCCGCGTCCTCGAGGCCCACGGCCTGGCCCTCACCCACGCGCAATACGTGGCCTGGTACCTCGAACGGAACCACGGTGCCTGGCACGTGCTGCGCGCCCGCGGCTACGACGACGGAAGGATCGCGGAAGTCCGCACCGCCCGCGACGACTGCTATGCGCAACTGCTGTCGGATGCGCCGGGCCTGTGCTTCGAGGGCGTCGAAGCGATGCTGGCGCGCCTGGCGCGGCGCGTACCGATGTGCATCGTGACCGCCTCGTTTGCAGAACACATCGAACTCGCCCACCGCGCCGGCAAGGCCCTCGACCACATCGGCCACATCGTCGCCCGCGCGGACGGCCAGCGGCCCAAGCCGCATCCGGACGCCTATCTGCATGCGCTTGACAAGCTTGGCCTGCGCGCCGAGGACTGCGTCGCGGTCGAGGATTCGCCGCGCGGGCTGGCCGCCGCCCGCGCCGCCGGCCTGCGCTGCATCGTCCTGCGCAGCGCGCTGCTGGCCGGCTATCCCTTCGACGGCGCCTGGCGCGTGGTGGGCTCGCATCGCGAACTCGAGGCCGAACTCGCGCGTGAACTCGATGCTCTCCTCCCCTCCGAACCACTCTTTCAAACGGCATCCGCATGACTGAATTATCGACTCCGCCCGGCGTCGGCTCCACGCCCGTCTTCCTCAAACTGGTCGCGCTGCTCGACGCCGGCGCGGCCGGCTACCGGGTCATCGAGCACCCGGCCGCCGGCAAGTCCGAAGAAGTCGCCCGCATCCGCGGCACGGAGGTCGGCCAGGGCGCCAAGGCCATGGCCTGCAAGCTGCAGATACCGGATGCGCCGGCGAAGCACGTGCTGGCGGTGCTGGCCGCCGACCGCCAGCTCGACCTGGCCGCCCTCGCCGCGCACTTCGGCGCCAGGCGCGCCAGCCTGATGAGCCCGAGGGAGATCGCCGCCATGACCGGCTGCGTCCTCGGCGCGATTCCGCCCTTCTCCTTCCACTCCGAGCTGCAGCTGGTGGCGGATCCCGACCTGTTCGAACGCTATCGCGAGATCGTCTTCAACGCCGGCCGGCTGGATGCCTCGATGGTCCTCGACGCCGGCGATTACCTGCGCATCGCGCGGCCGGAGCTGGTGCGGATCCGCCAGCTCTGAGCCCGGCAACAAGCGGCCCCACCTGTGGGGGAAGCGGCGTCCGGTGCATTGCCATGCGTACCGACGGGAGATATCGTGCAGCCATCGCAGCTCCCGAATATCGGACAATGAACGAGGACACCATGACCCGCACCGCTTCCCGGATCGCCGCAATGCTTACCGCAGGCGCCTGCCTGCTCTCGATGAACGCCGCCCACGCCCAGCTGTCCGCCCTCGGCGGCCTGGCCAGCAGCATCGGCGGCATGCTGGCCGGCGGCGCGAATCCGCTAGCCGGCACCGACGCCTACGACGTCGACGGCTTCGTGCGCAAGAGCGCCGAATTGTCGGAGATCGCCGGCCGTTCGGTCACCGCGATCAACGCCGCCTTCGCCAACGAAGAACAACTGAGCACCAAGCGCGCCGCCCTGGCCGCGATCGCGCAGCTGGCCGACCCGAAGGAACGCGCGGCCCGCTACAGCGCCCTGTACGATGCGGAAGCCAGCGAGACCAGGCGCCTGATCGATTCCGGCGACATGGAAAAGCGCATGGCCGCGCTGGACGGCGAAAAAAAGAAACTGATCGGCCAGGCCCTGCTGAATTTCGCGATCGGCGCCCTGCAGGCCGCCGACCTGGGCCGCCAGGGCAAGGCGATGGCGTCCCAGGCCGGCATGAACCCGATGGAGCTGGCGCGGATGGCGCCGGTGAAGGATGCGATTCCGATGCTGGCCAAGGTGGCCTTCGACGTGTCCGGCTTCATGGGGACGGTGGTAAAGCTGGCGCGCGGTGCGGATATCGCGGTGCCCAAGGTGGGGGCGGATAGCAAGGCGGTGGTGTTGAACGTCTAGTTCGTCGTGCCGGGCATTGCCCGACCCGACTTCCCGCGAAAGCGGGAACGACGGGACACACTATTTGACTCGCTGCTTCTCCAGCTTCCGCGCCAGCGTCCGCCGGTGCATCCCCAGCCGCCGGGCCGCCTCGGAGATATTGAAATCGGTCTCGGCCAGCACCGCGTGAATGTGCTCCCACTCCAGGGTCTTGATCGAGGTCGAGCGCTTGGTCAGCTCCAGCTCCGTATTCCCGGCCACGTGGCCGAAGGCCGCTTCGATGTCGTCCGTATTGGACGGCTTGGCCAGGTACTGGCTGGCCCCCAGCTTGATCGCCTCGACCGCGGTACCGATGCTGGCGAAGCCGGTCAGGACCACGATCAGCATCTCGTCGTCATGGGCATGCAGCATCTGCACACAGGCCAGGCCGGAGCTGTTGCCCTTCAGCTTCAGGTCAACCACCGCATAGCCGGGGCTGTGCTCCTTCAGCAGCGCCTCGGCCTCCTCCAGGCCCGGCGCGTGCAGCACCCGGTAGCCGCGCCGCTCGAAGGAGCGGCCGAGGGTGCGCGCGAAGGCGTCGTCGTCCTCGATGATCAGCAGCAGGCGGTCTTCGATATCTTCAAGTTCTTCGATACTGGACATGTTCGTGTTCTTGTCGTCTTCACTCGTTGGCGAGGGCGATCGCCTTCAACGGCAGGGTCAGCGTAACCTTGGCCCCGCCCTCCGCCCGGTTGGTCACCGCCACCGTGCCGCCCAGGGTACGCGCCACGTTCACCACCAGGAACAGGCCCAGGCCGCCGCCCGGCCGGCCCTTGGTGGAATGATAGGGCTTGCCGTAGTTGACCAGCATGGCCGGCGTGAAGCCCGGCCCCCGGTCCAGCACCGACAGCACCAGGATGCCGTTCTCGACCTCGGCTTCCAGCTGCAACCAGTCGGGCGAGGCTTCCAGCGCGTTGTCGAGCACATTGTCGATCATCTGCTTGAGGGCTTCGTCGAAGGCCACCGGCRGGTCCTGCTCGATCCGGTTCACGTAGTCGAAGGCGCGTACCGGGCGGCTGTCCTGCCAGTCCTCGACCAGGTCGTCGAGGAAGTCGCGGATCGTGGTGCGGATCGCCGATTCGCCGCGCGCTTCCCCTGCCGACAATAATATCCCGCTGACGATGGATTTGCAGCGCTTGAGCTGGGTTTGCATCTCGTCGATCTCGGCCAGCAGGTCCGGATTCGACTTGAACTCGCGCATGCGCTTCCAGTCGCCGAGGATCACCGACAGGGTCGCCAGCGGGGTGCCGAGTTCGTGGGCCGCGCCCGAGGCCAGCAGACCCATGCGCACGATGTGCTCTTCCTCGGCGGCGCGCTGGTTCAGCGCCGCCAGCTGGGCCGCCTTGCCGCGCAGGGTGTTGCTGATGCGCGAGATGAAGACTACCAGCAGCGCGGCGTTCAGCACGAAGCAGATCAGCATGCCCTGCACGTACAGGCTGGAGATGCCGCGGGCGTGGTCGAAGGGCAGCGCCAGCGGCTTGGCGAAGATGGATAGTCCGGCCAGGCACAGCAACGTGATGCCGACGATGGTCCAGGTCGACCAGGCTTCCAGCAGCACCGCCGACAGGATCACCTGCAGCAGGTACAGGAAGGCGAAGGGATTGGTGGTGCCGCCCGACAGGTAGAGCTGCATGGTCAGGCTGGCGACGTCGACCAGCAGGGCCAGGAACAGCTCGTTGTTGGTGACGGGACGGTGTTCGTGCCAGCGCAGGTGGCTGGCGACGTTGAAGGCGATCAGGCAGGCCAGCACTTCGAGCATCTGCACCAGCGGCAGCTTGACGTCGAAGATCAGGATCGCGCCCGCGATCGTGGTGATCTGGCCGATGACGGCGATCCAGCGCAGCTCGATCAGCTGCAGCATGTTCTTGTGGCCGGCGACGTATTCGACGTCGGCGGCGGTGTTCTTCAGTAGCTCAGTGGTCGTCGTCATCATTCCCGGTCTTGCCCGATCGCGATCCGGCGCCGCGCGTGGTGTACCACCATGCGCCCGCCACCATCAAGGCCAGAGCATACCAAGTGAGGGCATAGACCAGGTGGCTGTTGTGGAAACCGACGACCGTGAGGCCGCCCTGCGGTTGGTCGGGCGAGCCGGGCGGGTTCTGGCCGGCGGCGGCGTCGATGAAGAACGGCGCCGTGAGCGAGCTGGGCAGGCCGCGGGCGGCCGCGATCCGGGCCACGTCGCGCGAGTACCAGCGGTTGGCGGCGGCATCGTTGGAGCGGGTGAAGGCACCGCCCTTCTCGCTGATGCGCAGCAGGCCGACCAGCTGGACCGCGCCGCCGGCATTGGTGGCGCAGGGATAGCCCTCGGATTTGCGCGGCGCGTAGCGGGTGCGCGCGCCGGGTTCGGCGGGAATGAAGCCGCGATTGACGAGGATGACGTGGCCGTCCGCGGTGCACAGAGGCGTCAGCAGCCAATAGCCGCTGCCCTGCTCGGTGAGCGCCTGGACCGGCGTCGTGTATTCGTAGAGATAGGTGCCGGCGACCTGTACCCGGCGGTATTCGTCGGAGCCGGCGGTGATGCCTTCCCAGCGCGCGCTTGGCGGCGGCGCCACCGGGGCGGCGTGCACGCGTGCGTTCACGCGGGCGATCAGGTCCAGTTTCCATTGCAGGCGGTAGACCTGCCAGGTGCCCAGACCTGCGAACAGCACGATCAGCAGCAGCGCCAGGATTCCCAGGATGATGCGCGGGGCCTTCCGGGCGGTACTGGCCGCCGCTGTCTGATCGTTTACTTCCATCTACTGCTTACTGTCTCTTTACTGCATGTCGTGCATGCCGTGCACGGCGGAGCCATCGTTGCCCATGTTCGGCATCATGTTGGCGTTCATGTGGTACATGACCCAGATCGAACCGGTCAGCACGATGAACAGCAGGATGACGGTGAGCAGCATTGCCATCATGTTCCAGCCGCCCTCGGACTTCGAGTTCATGTGCAGGAAGTAGATCATGTGCACGACCAGCTGGACGCCGGCGAAGGCCAGGATCACGGCCTTGGTGGTGCCGGGCGCCAGCTGGTGGGTCATCACCAGCCAGAACGGGATCGCGGTCAGGATCACCGACAGGATGAAACCGATCGAGTAATCCTTCAGGCTGCCGTGGGCTTCCATGTGGTCGTGGTGGTCGATGCCGTGGCCGTGCGCGTGGTCGTCATGGCCGTGAGCGTGGGTGTGGTGATCGCTCATGGCAGAACTCCCATCAGGTAGACAAAGGTGAATACGCCGATCCAGACGACGTCCAGGAAGTGCCAGAACATCGACAGGCAGGCGAGACGGCGGTAGTTGGCACCGGTGATGCCGTGCTTGCCGACCTGGACCATCAGCGTGACCAGCCACACGATACCGAAGGTCACGTGCAGGCCGTGGGTGCCGACCAGCGAGAAGAACGCGGTCAGGAAGCCCGAACGCCACGGGCCGAAGCCCTCGTGGATCAGGTGCGAGAACTCGTACAGTTCCAGGCCCAGGAAGCAGGCGCCCAGCACGCCGGTGATGGCCAGCCAGAGCTGGGTCTTGCCCAGGTCTTTCTTCTGCGCGGCCAGCATCGCGAAGCCGTAGGTGATCGACGAGAACAGCAGGAAGGCCGTGTTGATGGCCACCAGCGGCAGCTCGAAGATCTCGGCGCCCGACGGGCCGCCCGCGTAGTTGCGGCCCAGGACTGCATAGGTCGCGAACAGGCAGGCGAAGATGAGGCAGTCGCTCATCAGGTAGATCCAGAAACCGAGCAGGGTGCCGTTTTCCGGGTGATGCTCGCGCACGTAGTAGCGCGAGCTGATGTCGGCGCCGGTGGCGCTGACGGTGTTGGTATTAATGTCAGACATGGGCTTCCAGCAGTCGGGTATGGGCTTCTTCCGTACGTGCCACTTCTTCCGCGGGGATGTAGWAGTCACGCTTGTAGTTGAACGTGTGGTAGATGGTCACGGCGATCGTCGCAACGAAGGACAGTGCCACCAGCAGCCACATGTGCCAGATGATGCCGAAACCGAGCACGAAGGTGACCATCGGGATCACCGGACCTGCCCAGGTGTTGGCCGGCATGTGGATCGGCACGAAGCCGTTCAGCGGGCGCTTGTAGCCGGCTTTCTTCATGTCGGCCCAGGTGTCGTTGTCATGCACGACCGGGGTGAACGCGAAGTTGTAGGCCGGCGGCGGCGACGAGGTGGCCCATTCCAGGGTACGGCCGTCCCACGGGTCGCCGGTCACGTCGCGCAGCTTCTTGCGGTCGCGGACCGAAACGAAGACTTGCATCAGCAGGCAGGCGATACCGGCGGCGATCATCAGGGTGCCCAGCAGCGAAACCTGGAACAGCCAGTGGATCGACGGATCGTCGAAGTGGCTCACGCGGCGGGTCACGCCCATGAAGCCCAGGATGTACGGCGGGGTGAAGGCGACCCAGAAGCCGATCGACCACAGCCAGAAGGAGCGCACGCCCCAGGTACGGTCCAGCTTGTAGCCRAACATCTTCGGCCACCAGTAGTTCACGCCGGCGAACAGGCCGAACAGCACACCGCCGATGATGACGTTGTGGAAGTGGGCGATCAGGAACAGCGAGTTGTGCAGCACGAAGTCGGCCGGCGGGACCGCCAGCATCACGCCGGTCATGCCGCCGATGGTGAAGGTGATCATGAAGGACACGGTCCACATCATCGGCAGTTCATAGCGGATGCGGCCCTTGTACATGGTGAACAGCCAGTTGAACAGCTTGGCGCCGGTCGGGATCGAGATGATCATCGTGGTGATGCCGAAGAACGAGTTCACGCTCGCGCCCGAGCCCATCGTGAAGAAGTGGTGCAGCCACACGAGGTAGGACAGGACCATGATCACGCAGGTCGCGTACACCATCGAGGTGTAGCCGAACAGGCGCTTGTTGCAGAAGGTCGCGACGACTTCCGAGAAGATGCCGAAGGCCGGCAGGATCAGGATGTATACCTCCGGGTGGCCCCAGATCCAGATCAGGTTCACGTACATCATGGCGTTGCCGCCCAGTTCGTTCGTGAAGAAGTGGGTGTCGAACAGACGGTCCAGGCCCAGCATCGCCAGGGTGGCGGTCAGGATCGGGAAGGCCATCACGATCAGGATGTTGGTGCACAGTGCGGTCCAGGTGAACACCGGCATCTTCATCAGTTCCATGCCGGGGGCGCGCATCTTGACGATGGTGACCACCAGGTTGATACCGGACAGCAGCGTACCCACACCCGCGATCTGCAAGGACCAGATGTAGTAGTCCACCCCGACGTCCGGGCTGGCCAGGATGCCGGACAGCGGCGGATAGGCCAGCCAGCCGGTGCGGGCGAATTCGCCGACGAACAGCGAGGCCATCACCAGCACGGCGCCCATGGTGGTCATCCAGAACGAGAAGTTGTTCAGGAACGGGAAGGCGACGTCGCGCGCGCCGATCTGCAGCGGCACCACGTAGTTCATCAGGCCCGTCACCAGCGGCATCGCCACGAAGAAGATCATGATCACGCCGTGGGCGGTGAAGACCTGGTCGTAGTGGTGCGGCGGCAGGAAGCCGTGCGAATCGCCGAACGAGAACGCCTGCTGGGCGCGCATCATCAGCGCGTCGGCAAAGCCGCGCAGGAACATGATCAGACCGAGGATCATGTACATGATGCCGATCTTCTTGTGGTCGATACTGGTGAACCACTCGCTCCAGAGATAGCCCCACAGCTTGAATTTGGTGATCGCTCCCAGGACGACGATGCCGCCCAGGACCACCGCGATAAAGGTAGCGATCAGGATCGGCTCGTGGTAGGGAATCGCTTCCCAGCTGAGCCGACCGAAGATCAACTTCGCTAAGTCAAATTGCTCGTGCATGATTTACTTCTTCTTCACAGATTCATCGGGCGTGGTGCAGACTTCGCCGTTGTTGGCCTGGGCCAGGCGGGTCGCTGCCGCGTGTTGGGGCATCCGGTTCATCGCCATCTCGCGCGCCTTGCGGGCGTCGTCCATCATCATCTTGTCCATGCAGACGGCGCCGTCGGCGACGCAGCGGTTCAGGATGCGATAGTAGAGGTCGTCATCGACGCCGCCATAGTGGCGGACCGGATCCTTGATGCTCGGCTTCTCCAGCACCAGGTAGTTGGTGCGGTCGAGCTTGGCGGTGCCGGTGCTCTTGACCTGCTGCACCCAGGCGTCGAAATCGGCCTGCGGCACGCCGCGGTAGCCGAACTTCATGTCCGAATAGCCGGCGCCGCTGTAGTTGGACGAGATGCCGACCGACTGCACCGGCTTGTTCTGCACCGCATTCAGCGCGGTCTCCATGCCCGGCATCGCGTAGATCATGCCGGCCAGTTCGGGAACGTAGAACGCATTCATGACCGAGGTCGCGCTGATCTTGAAGCGCACCGGCACGTCGACCGGGACCACCAGTTCGTTCACGGTGGCGATGCCCTGCTCCGGATAGATGAACAGCCACTTCCAGTCCATGGCGACGGCCTGCACCACGAGCGGCTTGGCGGTTGCGGGGATCGGGCGGCCTTCGGCGAGGCGGTCGAGCGGACGGTAGGGGTCGAGCTTGTGGGTGTAGATCCAGGTCACCAGGCCCAGCACGATGATGATCAGGAGCGGTGCGCCCCAGATCACCAGTTCGAGCTTGGTCGAGTGGTCCCAGTCCGGCAGGTACTCGGCTTCGGTATTGCTGGCGCGGTATTTACGGGCGAACCAGACAACGAGGATCAGCACCGGTACGATAATCAACAACATCAGGACCACCGAGACGATGATCAGATGCGCCTGCTGCTTTGCTATGTCACCGGACGGGTTCATCACCACCGTATTGCAGCCGGCAAGGGCCGCCAGCAGGGGTGTGAGAAGCAATCCGCGACTTACGGTCTTAGGAATCATGCTTGTGTTTTACGTTACATGGGAAAGATAACATGCTAATGTAACGCCAACGGTGCACGTTTGGCGATTGGACGTTTTGTCCCACCCTTCGCGCTTTTGTTGTCGACGTTTCATCCTGAAGGGGCCCAGGCCCAAAAGTGTCATCGAGACCAAAGGAGACGAAATATGCAGCAGAACACCACGACGTACGGCGACGCAGCCGCCGCTCCGATCACCGCGCCAAACAGCGGTGCCCGTAACATCAATTCCCGCGATACGGCCATCGCCCCGGGTGACATCGCCGTCGGCGTGGTCATCGGGCGAGCCTCGGAATACTTCGACTTCTTCGTCTACGCGATCGCTTCCGCGCTCGTATTCCCGGCGGTGTTCTTCCCGTTTGCCGACCGCCTCGAGGGAACCCTGTACTCCTTCGCCATCTTCGCCCTTGCGTATATTGCAAGGCCGATCGGCACCGTCATCTTCATGGCCATCCAGCGCCACTTCAGCCGCGAAATCAAGCTGACCATCGCCCTGTTCATGCTCGGTACGGCCACCGTCGCCGTCTCCGCCCTGCCGACCTACTCGCGCTGGGGCGAATGGGCCATCATTTCGCTCGCCATCCTGCGCCTGGGCCAGGGTTTCGCGCTCGGCGGGACCTGGGACGGCCTGCCTTCGCTGCTCGCGCTGAACGCGCCTGAACACAA
This sequence comes from Massilia sp. 05N420, assembly GCF_056397205.1. NCBI lineage: Bacteria > Pseudomonadati > Pseudomonadota > Betaproteobacteria > Burkholderiales > Oxalobacteraceae > Massilia > Massilia sp. 05N420. Next base: position 153,027 of record NZ_JBFTMX010000003.1, on the reverse strand, counting down.
GCGTGGATGGTACGCGATGTTGGGACAACTTGGCGCACCGGTCGGATTCATCATCGCAGCCGGCATATTTTCCTACCTGATGGCCGAGCTGTCGCAGGACGATTTCCTGGTCTGGGGCTGGCGCTTTCCCTTCTATGTAGCCTTCGCGATCAACGTGGTCGCGCTGTTCGCCCGCCTGCGCCTGGTCTCGACCCCGGACTACACCCACCTGCTGGACGAGCACCAGCTGGACCCGGTGCCGGTGCGCGAAGTGGTCGGCAAGCAGGGCGGCACCATCGTGCTGGGCGCCCTCGCCGCCCTGGCCAGCTATGCGCTGTTCCATGTGGTGACCGTGTTCCCGCTGTCCTGGCTGCAGCTCTACGACACCCGCTCGATGGCGGAATTCCTGCAGATCCAGATGTGGGGCGGCGGACTGGCCATCGTCGGCGTGCTGGCCTCGGGCCTGATCGCCGATAAATTCGGGCGCCGCAATACCCTGGGCACCCTGGCCGCGCTGATCGCCCTGTTCGCCGGTTTCGTGCCGACCCTGATGGACGGCGGCGTGGCCGGCCAGAACACCTTCATCCTGATCGGTTTCCTGCTGCTGGGCATGTCCTACGGCCAGGCCGCCGGCGCCGTCACCTCCAACTTCCTGGCCGAGTACCGCTACACCGGCGCCGCCCTGACCTCCGACCTCGCCTGGCTGGTGGGCGCCGCCTTCGCGCCGCTGGTCGCACTGGGCCTGGCCGCCAACTACGGCCTCGGCTTCGTCAGCCTCTACCTGCTGTCGGGCGCGGTCGCATCGCTGGCGGCGCTGAGCGTGAACCGCGCGCTGGAGATCCGGAACTGAAGCTAGAGTAAACAGCAGCAGAGCTTCTGCCCCGGCGCCGACCGGGGCATTTTTTTGCGCGCTGCGGATTTTCTCTCCCCGCTATAATCGAACTGTACGGGCCTCTCCAGCCCGGCAGCGCCGGTACCGGTGCCAGCGCCGCACCCCGGGGAGGGGATGATCATGCGCAGACGGTTCACGTTCGCTCTCACGCTGCTGCTGGCGCTGGCGGTGATGTTCCTGCCGCCCTGGCTGGCCCTGCAGGAGGCGCAGCGCCAGGCCTTCGATGCCGAATCCTCGCTCACCCTCGCCTACGCCCACGACGTCCTGCACCGCACCGACGAGACCGCGCGCCAGGCGCTGGCCGCCATCAAGGTGCTGGTCAACTCCGGCCTCGATCCCTGCTCCAGCGGCGCACGCGCCCTGATGCGCGAGATCGACCTGACCTCGACCTACCTGCAGGCGATCGGCTACGTGCGCAACGGCGAGCTGGCCTGCTCGTCCATGACCGGGCCGCCGGTCCCGCTCGGCCCCGTGGCCTTCCAGACCTCCACCGGGTTCGACCTCTATCTCGACATCCCGATCCGCACCACCTACGGCCACCCGCTGATGGCGATTTCGCGCGACCACTACGCCGCCCTCATCCACCGCGACCTGCCGCTCGACATCTGGACCAACACGCCCGGGGTGTCGCTGGCCTCGGTTCACCTCGAACGCCGCCGCGCCAGCCTGCAGCACGGCTACATCGATCCGGCCTGGATCGACCGGCTCGGCAGCAACGGCAGCGTGACCTTCAACGACGGCCACCACCTCGTGACCATCGCCCGCTCGCACAGCTTCCTCACCGCCGCCATCGTCGCCATCCCCATCGCCAACATGCAGGCCCGCTACACCGAGATCGCCGGGCGCCTGGTGCCGGCCGGCGTCTTCGTCGGCCTGGCCGGCGCCGCCGCGGTGCTGCTGCTGGCGCGCCAGCAGATGTCGCTGATCGCCGCCCTCCGCACCGGCCTGCGGCGCGGCCAGTTCTATATGGAGTACCAGCCGCTGATCGAATTGCGCAGTGGCGCCTGCGTGGGCGTCGAGGCGCTGCTGCGCTGGCGCGACGGCGCCGGCGAGCTGGTGCCGCCCGAGGTCTTCATCCCGGTGGCCGAATCGGCGGGCGTGATCGGCAGGCTGACCGAGCGCGTGCTGGAACTGGTCTGCCACGACGCCGGGCAGTTCCTGGCCGGCCATCCGGGCTTCCACGTGGCGATCAACCTGTCGCCGGCGGATCTGCAGTCGACCGTCATCGTCGGCCTGCTGGACAAGCTGATGTCGCGCTGCGGCGCCGGGCCGAGCAACTTGATCGTCGAGATCACCGAACGCGGATTCGTGCACCGGGATTCGGCGCGCGAAGTGATCGCCGCCCTGCACGCGCGCGGAATCGAGGTGGCGATCGACGATTTCGGCACCGGCTATTCGAGCCTGTCCTACCTGGAGTCGCTCGACCTCGACTTCCTGAAGATCGACCGCTCCTTCATCGAATCGATCGGCACCGCGGCGCCGACCAGCCAGGTGGTCAGCCACATCATCGGGATGGCGCACAACCTTGAGCTGAGGATGATCGCCGAAGGGGTCGAGAACCACGAGCAGGCCACCTTCCTGCGCGTGCGCGGCGTGAACTTCGCGCAGGGCTGGCTGTTCGGCCGGCCCGGCAGCTTCGAGCATGCGGCCGACCTGCACCGCGCGGCGCTGGCGGCGCGCCAGTTGCGAACCTTGCCGCAGCCGGACGACGCCTGAGCCGAGTCCTTGCGCTCAGCCCAGCGCCGTATCCAGCACCGTCATCAGGATGAAGCCGAGGATCAGCGCCACGCTGGCCCAGGTGCCATGGCCGTTCCGGTGCGACTCCGGCACCACGTCGTTGGCGATCACGAACAGCACGCACCGGCCGCCGCCGCCAGGGCGAAGGGCAGCAGCCCGGCCGCGACGCCGATCAGGGCCACGCCGGCCACCGCCGCCACCGGCTCGATCAGGCCGGAGGCCACGCCCAGCGCGGTGGAAAGCCCGCGGCCGTAGCCGACGATCCATGTTCGCAGGCTTGCAGTGACCGGTAATCAGCGTGTCCGCCGTGCTTGTGTAGGACTCGGAGCGACAAGCTGTTGATGTAATCCAATAGCAATGTAATAATTCAATTTAACCAGGCAATAGTTTAGATCTATCGCCGCGATAGCTTTCTTTGCTAGGACTCCTTGGCACCCTATAGAAAAACCCAATCCGCTTCATAGGCTTAGACTATCCACCATGCATACGACAAGCACCCTGCGCGACGCCCTCCCCGCCGATGCCGCCGCCATCGCGGCCATCTACAACCATTACGTCGAAACCACCGTCATTTCGATGGAGAACGATCCGATCGACACGGCCGAGATGGCGCGCCGCATTGCCGCGATCCAGGACGCCGCCCTCCCCTGGATCGTGCTGGTCGAAGACGGCCGCGTGTGCGCCTACGCCTACGCGAGCATGTGGCGGGCCCGGCCCGGCTACCGGCACGCGGTGGAGTCCAGCGTGTATGTCGATCCGGAGCTGCGCGGGCGCGGCCACGGCCGGGCCCTCTACCGCGCCCTGCTGGCGCGCCTGCAGGGACGCTTCCACACGGTCATCGGCGGCATCGCCCTGCCGAACGCCGCCAGCATCGCCCTGCACGAGCGCATGGGTTTCCGCCAGGTCGCCTGCTTCCATGAAGTCGGCCACAAGTTCGGGGCCTGGGTCGACGTCGGCTACTGGCAGTTGAGCCTGCAGTAATATTGCAGCGCCGAGTGACGGCCTGGACGGGCCGGAACCTGCGCCCTGCGCTGACATCCGCCCGCGTCGCGCTCCTACGCGGCAGCCATGGCGCGCACTCTAAGATTCATCCATCCGACGACAAATCGCATCTCAATCGAGGAGAAGATGATGTTTTCTCTGAACAAACTCAGCCCGTCCATCACCGACATGATCCGTTTCGATCACTCGCACGTGATGGTGACCTTCCACCAGTACACCAGGGACAAGCGCCCGAGCGTCAAGAAGGCGCTGGCCGAAACTATCTGCGACGCCCTGGAGATCCACGCCACCCTGGAAGAGGAAATCTTCTACCCGGTGATGCGCGCGCGCGCCGCTGACCAGAAAGTCATGGAAAAGAGCGAGCCGGAGCATATGGAAATGCGCCGCATCATCGATGAGCTGCGCCGCACCGATCCGCGCGACACCCGCCACGACGAGCTGCTGTTCGAGCTGATGCGCGACGTCCAGCACCACGTGGCCGACGAGGAAACCGTGCTGCTGCCGGAAGCCGAACAGACCCTCAGCAAGGAACGCCTGTCGGAACTGGGCAGCGAGATGACCAAGCGGCGCCTGCAGCTGGTCACGCCGAAGGCCGGCAGGATCGCCAGGAACACCGCGGTCGGCTTCTCCGGCAGCACCGCCGCCATCGTCATGGGCGTGGCCGGAGCCCTGTTCGCGGCCCGCGCCATCACCCGCAAGCCGGCCTGAGGGCAGGCCAGGTACACCGCCCGACCTGGCGGACTCTCCGTTCTTCGCAGCGGCAACGCCGTTGCGCTCCCCCGGCAGCGGCCTGACCGCTGCTGCCAAGCCCGCCGCCCGTCAACGCGGCGGGCGCCCGCTCCCCTCGAATTCCCATCACGCGTGCAAGCGAACGCCGCGGCTCAGCATGTCAGCCAGCGCCGCCTGCGACAGCGCCGGGCTGAAATAAAAGCCCTGCATCTGGTCGCAATCGTGGTCGCGCAGGAAAGCCAGCTGTTCGCGGGTCTCGACGCCTTCGGCGATCACCTTCAGTTGCAGGCTGTGGCCCAGCGCGATGATGGCGCGCGTGATCACGCCGTGGCCGTCGTCGATGCCGCCGCCGAGGAAAGAGCGGTCGATCTTGATGTGGTCGACCGGGAAGGCCTGCAGCTGGCTCAGGCTCGAATAGCCGGTGCCGAAATCGTCGATCGACAGCCGCACGCCGAGCGCCTTCAGCCGCGCCAGCACTTCCTTCGCCTCGTCGGGACGGTCCATCAGCAGGCTTTCCGTCACCTCCAGCTCCAGGCAGGACGGCGACACCTGGTGCCGCTCCAGGCTTTCCATCACGCGCTCGACGAACTGGCGGTGGCGCAGCTGGCGCAGCGACAGGTTCACGGAGATGACGAAATCGTGCTCGCCCAGGTCGCCGATGGCCCGCAGCGCGCCGCAGGCTTCCTCGATCACCCATTCGCCCAGCGGCACGATCAGCCCGGTCTGCTCGGCCACGGGGATGAAGCTGTCCGGTCCGATCAGCCCGCGCTCCGGATGGTTCCAGCGCAACAGCGCCTCGGCGCCCACCATGCGGCCGCTGCGCAGGTCGACCTTGGGCTGGTAGCCCAGCACCATTTCGTGGTTGCCGATCGCGCGGCCCAGGCTGGCCTCCAGCAGCAGGTGCTGGTGCACCAGGCGGTTCAATTCGGCCGAATAGAACTGGCAGTTGTTCTTGCCCAGGCTCTTGGCGTGGTACATGGCGGCGTCGGCGGCGCGCATCACCTTGTCGACCGTGCTGCCGTCGCGCGGGAACAGTGCCACGCCGATGCTGGTGCTGGGCACGATCTCCTTGCCGCCCACCAGCACCGGGCTGCCGACGCTGCGGCGGATCCGCTCCACCAGGTCGGCCACCTGCTCCGCGCCGCCCTGGTCGTTGATCACGAGGACGAACTCGTCGCCGCCGACCCGCGCCACCGTGTCCTCCTCGCGCATATTGGCGCGCAGGCGCCCGGCGGTCTCGATCAGGACGGCGTCGCCGATGTCGTGGCCGAGGTTGTCGTTGATGTACTTGAAGTTGTCGAGGTCGAGAAAGGCCAGCGCGCCGACCATGCGGTTGCGCGCGGCAAACTGGATCGCCTGCTTCAGCCGTTCCTGCAGCAGGGTGCGGTTGGCCAGGCCGGTCAGCGGATCGTGGTGGGCCAGGTGGTGCAGGCGGCGTTCGTAGTGGCGCGCCTCGGTAATGTCGTTGATGACGGCGACGAAGTGGGTGACCTCGCCGTCGGCATTGCGCACCGGGTCGATGCGCAGCTCGTTCCAGAACAACTGGCCGTTCTTCCTGGCGTTGCGCAGCACCGCGTGCACACTTTCGCGACGCTGCAGGGCTTCGTGGATGCGCCGGTGCTCGTCGACGTCGCAGCCCTCGATGCGCATGAAGCGCGGATCGCGGCCCTTGATCTCGCCCAGCGTATAGCCGGTAACGCGCTCGAAGGCCGGGTTGACGTACTCGATGCGGTTCTCGCTGCCTTCGCAGCAAGTGATGCAGATGGCGTTCACGCTGGCGTAGATGGCGCGCTCGCGCACCTTCAGCACGTGCTCGGCGCGCTTGCGCGCGGTGATGTCCAGGCCGGTGCCGAACACGCAGGGCAGGCTGCCCAGGCTGGTACGGCAGCACTGGAACAGGAAACTGGTACGCTTGCCGTGCTTGCCGATCAGTTCCGCCTCATGCCAGGAACTCCCGGCGTCGAAGGCGTCCAGGATCTTCTGCACGATCTCGGCGCGGCAGGCCGGCTCGAAAAAGTACTTGACCTCGACCGTCGGCAGCTCCTCGCTCTCCATTTCCAGGGCCTGCTCGAGCTGGTGGTTCCACAGCAGCAGGCGGCCGCTCTGGTCGATCACGTAGAACACACAGGGCAGGCCTTCGATGATGTCGTTGACCGGCAGGTCCTGGATCAGGGAGTAGCGCGACGGCGCGGTGGCGCCGCGCGGCACCACGATGATGCTGTAGCTGCCCGGTTGTTCGGGATCGAGGGATTGCGGCGCCACCGTCACGCGCACCGGCAGGCGGCGGCCGTCGGCGCAGACGAGATTGCCGACACTGTCGATATCGACGCGGGCTTCGACCGACAATGCGTGGCCGCCGGCATCGTCGAACTCGATCAGCTGGTCGAGGGTACGGCCGTGCATCTCGGCGGCCGAATAACCGGCCAGCTTTTCGCAAGCCCGGTTCCAGCTCATGATCGTGCCGTGTACATCGGCGACGAAGACGGCAAGCGGCAATGGTGAGAGGTTCAATATGTCCTCCTGGAACAGCCAGGCTGGAATCATCATACGCCGCCGCAGCGCCGGCGGCGCGCGATACACGTTCAGAATCCAGGCTCAATGCCCCATCCAGCCCAGCAGCGCCGGCACCAGCCAGGGCGCCACCAGCGCGGTCAGCACGCCGTTCAGTCCCATGCCCAGCCCCGCATAGGCGCCCATCTCGGGGCTGACCTGGAAGGCGCGCGCGGTGCCGATGCCGTGCGCCGCCACGCCCAGCGCCAGGCCGCGCGCCGCATGCGATTCGACCCGCAGGGCGTTCATCAGGAAGCGCCCGCTGATGGCGCCGAAGATCCCGGTGCCGATCACCAGCACCGCGGTCAGCGCGGGAATGCCGCCCAGGCGTTCCGACACCGCCATCGCGATCGGCGTGGTGGCCGACTTCGGCGCGATGGTGCGCGCCAGCTCGGGCGAAGCGCCCAGCAGCAGCGCCACCAGCACCGCGCTGACGATTGCCGTGACGCAGCCGCACAGCAGCGCGCACACCAGTGGCAGCAGGCTGCGGCGCAGCCGCGGCACCTGGCGCGCCAGCGGCACCGCCAGCGCCACCGTGGCCGGGCCGAGCAGGAAGTGCACGAACTGGGCGCCGGCAAAGTAGCGCTGGTAGGACATGCCGCTGGCCACCAGCAGCAGGCTGATGATGGCGATCGAGATCGCCACCGGATTCGCCAGCGGAGAGAAGCCGCAGCGCGCGAACACCCATTGCGCGAACACGTAGGCGCACAGGGTCAGGGTAAGGCCCAGCAGCGGCGAGGCGGACAGGTAGACCCAGAAGTGGGTCAGTTCCTCGAAATTAAACATCGGCGCCGTCCTCCTTCGGGCGCGGCATCAGGACCTTCAGCACCAGCGCCGTCACCGCCAGCGTGGCCAGGGTGCTGACCACCACCGAGGCGCCGATCGCCAGCCACTGCCCGCTCCCGCTCGACGCCGCGACCACGATACCGACCCCGGCCGGCACGAACAGCAGCGACAGGTGGCGCAGCAGCTCGTTGGCGCCGGCCTCCACCACGTCCTGCAGGCGCGGTAAGGCGACCAGGGCGGCCAGCAGCAGCAGCATGCCGGTCACCGGCCCGGGGACGGGCCAGCCGAACAGGAACACCAGGCCTTCGCCCAGGCATTGGAACACCAGCAGAACGGCAAATGCGGACAGCAAGGCTTCCTCCCGAATCTCATCGATTCGGCGAGGATAGCAGTTATCGGCGCTCAGGCGCGGGCTTCGATCCGGAACTTGCCGACCAGTCCGACCAGCAGCGATGCCTGGTCCTGCAAGCTGGCGGCGGCGGCGGCGGCCTGCTCGACCAGGGCGGCGTTCTGCTGGGTCGCGCCGTCCATCTGCACGATCGCCGCATTGACCTGGGCAATGCCGTTGCTCTGTTCCGCGCTGGCGGCGCTGATCTCGGCGACGATCGCGCTGACCCGGCGCACGCTGTCCACCACCTGCTCCATGGTCATGCCGGCTTCACCCACCAGGGTGGCGCCGGTGCCGACCTTGGCCGCCGAATCCCCGATCAGGCCCTTGATTTCCTTCGCCGCCGCGGCCGAGCGCTGGGCCAGGTTGCGCACTTCGGAGGCCACCACGGCAAAGCCGCGGCCCTGCTCGCCGGCGCGCGCCGCTTCGACSGCGGCGTTGAGCGCCAGGATATTGGTCTGGAAGGCGATGCCGTCGATCACCGAGATGATCTCGACGATGCGTCCGGAGGCCGCGCTGATCGCATCCATGGTCTCGACCACGCGCGCGACCGCCGCGCCCCCGCTGGCGGCGGTGTCGGCGGCGGCCTGGGCCAGCCGGCGCGCTTCCCTAGCGTTGTCGGCGTTCTGCTTCACGGTCGAGGTCAGCTCCTCCATCGAGGCCGCGGTTTCCTCCAGAGCGCTGGCCTGTTGTTCGGTCCGGTCCGACAGGTCGGCATTGCCCTGCCTGATCTCGTGGCTGGCCGAAGCCACATTGTCCGAGCTGTGGCGCACCTGGGCCAGCACGTCCTGGATCCTGGCCACGAAGCCGTTGAACCCGGCGGCGATGGCCGCCAGCTCGTCCCTGCCCTTGACCTCGAGGCGCACCGTGAGGTCGGCATTGCCGCTCGCGAGGCCGCTCATGGTGCTTCCCAGCACGCGCAGCGGCCGGGTCAGGCGGTTCAGGACCGAGATCATCACCGCGGCGGCCAGCGCGGCGGACAGCAGCGCGGCGACCAGGGTCTCGTGCAGCAACCTGCGGGCGTCCGCCGTGGCCACGCTCTGCGGGAACACCAGCTGCACCGACCAGGGCGCGATGTCGGCATGCAGGCGCAGCGGCTGCAGCAGGTGCACCATGCCGGCGGCGTCGACGAATTCATAAGTCTTTCCGTCGCGGACCGCCGCCAGGCCGGCCGCCGGAATGTCGGCCGCCTTCTTGCCGTTGCGCGCCGCCTCCGGATGGCTGGCGTACAGGCCGCCGTTCGACACCAGCGACAGACTGCCGCCGCTGATGGCTTTCATGCCGCCGAGGATATCGCCCAGGCGGGTCAGCATGAAATCGGCGCTGGCCGTGCCCTTGAACTCGCCGTCGATCAGGATCGGCGCCACCAGCGACGCCATCTGCACCTGCTTGCCGCCGACCGGATAGGCATAAGGCTCGGTGAAGAACAGGCGCCGCGTGCGCTTCGGCACGTCGTACCAGTCGTTGGCGCCGGGGGCGTCCGAGAACACGATCGGCTCGACGTGCACGCTGCTCCCGCTGCGGGTGTAATAAGGCATGTAGCGCCCGCTGGCATCGTATTCGGGCTGCTTGCCGGCGTACTCGGCGTCCTTGCCGTCCAGCGCACCGGGCTCCCAGGTGACGGCGGCGCCGACCAGGTCCTCGGAACCGAGCAGCGTTCCTTTCGTCATCTCGCCGATCTGCGGCCGCGCCAGGGTCATGCCGGCGCCGCGGGTCGCACGCATGGCGGCGGCCAGGTTGGCGACCGCGCTGAGATTGGCGCCGATGCGGGCCCGCACCGCTTCGGCGGCTTCGCGCGCCGCGGTACGGGCCAGCTGCATGCTGGCGGCTTCCGCGCTGCGGCTGCCGCGCACGCCGATCACGGTGGCGGTGACGGCCAGGCTGAGGATTACGAGTGCGGTCGCGGTCAGGCAGATCCGCGCGTTCAGCGACAGGGAGGACAGGACTTTATTCGACATGGTGCTGGTTCAGAAAGTACGGGTTAGGGACAGGACCAGGGCGCGGCGGGCCACGTTCGAGAACGCGGGGCGGCCGTCGCCGCGCGGGACGCCGGTGGTGTAGCGATCGTAGATGCCGGCGCCGCCGAAGGCGCGGGTGACATTCAACGCAGCGACCCAGCCGCCCTCGAACTTCTTGCTGAGGCCGGCGCGCAGGTCGCGCCAGTTCCAGATCCCGTTGCCGGCGCCCGCCACCCGGCCGTCGCCGGCATGCAGTTGCAGTGCCAGCGCGTGGCCGAGCTCATGTTCGGCGCCGACGTCCAGGTAGCCGGTGCCGCGCGCATCCTGGATGCCGAAGAAATCGCGGCTGAAGGTGTAGTTGTATTTGGCGTACAGGGATTTCCAGCTCAGGCCGGCCTGCACTTCGCCGTAGTCGTAGCTGGTGCCGGTGGCGGAGACGCGTGCGCCCGGATACTTGTACCAGGTGAGCGTGGCGTTGTAGCCGAACGGACCGGCGGTGCCGGCATAGCCGGCGTAGAGGTCCAGTTCCATCGATCCGTTTTCGACGAAGCGCTCGTCGATGCTCGAGGCCCAGGCCCCGGCACTCCAGCCGCGCGGCCCCGCATAGTCGAGCCCGGCCTGGACGGCTGGACGGCCCCAGGACTGGCGGATGCCGCGTGAGACATACTGCGAGACCACGCTGACTGTGGCGCTGACGGGGGACGCCTCTTCGGAGGCAGCGGAATCGCCGGCGCTGCAGTGGCCGGCAACAAGGAAGCTGGCGAGCAGCGGAACGGCGGGAAGTTGGGAGAATCGCATGACGGCTGTGAGAATTGATGCCATGCGGAAATTCTAGGTGGTGCAGGTGAGAATGTGCGTATTTCCACACGGAAAAAATCACATTTCGCTTCGGGATGCGACGTCAACACAACACTTTTTATTGTTTTTGATAACAAGGTGAAAAATTATTCTGGCATCCCTGGGGCCTGATTTCACATCGTCTCCGCGCCCTGACGACGTCGTCCCCGCGAAGGCGGGGACCCAAGTTTGCATGCGCTTCGACYGCGCCAGCAGAACTTGGATTCCCGCAATGCCCGGAAATGACGACTCAAAGGCTGGCGGCCAAATCTTACGCCGCGGTCTTCAAGGCCCCGCGCTTCAGCTGATCCCGCTCCATCGACTCGAACAGCGCCTTGAAATTACCCTCCCCAAAGCCCTCGTCGCCCTTGCGCTGGATGAACTCGAAGAACACCGGACCCAGCTGGTTTTCCGAAAAGATCTGCAGGAGCAGGCGCTTCGAATCGCCCTCGACCTTGCCGTCGACCAGCAGGCCGCGCGCCTTCAGGGCGCCGACGTCTTCGCCATGGCCCGGCAGGCGGGCTTCCAGCATCTCGTAATAGGTTTCCGGCGGCGCGGTCATCAGCGGGATGCCGGCGGCACGCAGGCCGTCGACGGTCTCGAAGATGTTCTCGGTCAGCAGCGCGATGTGCTGGATGCCTTCGCCGTTGAACTTGAGCAGGTATTCCTCGATCTGGCCGCCGCCGGCCTGCGATTCCTCGTTCAGCGGAATCCGGATCATGCCGTCCGGCGCCGTCATCGCCTTCGAGGTCAGGCCGGTGTATTCGCCCTGGATGTCGAAGTAGCGGATCTCACGGAAGTTGAACAGCTTCTCATAGAAGCCGGCCCAATAGGTCATGCGGCCCCGGTAGACGTTGTGGGTCAGGTGGTCGATGATCTTCAGTCCATGACCCTGCGGATGGCGGTCGACGCCGTCGATGAATTCGAAGTCGATGTCATAGATCGACTTGCCGTCCTCGAAACGGTCGATCAGATACAGCGGCGCGCCGCCGATGCCCTTGATGGCCGGCAGGCGCAGTTCCATCGGGCCGGTCGGGATCTCCATCGGGATCGCGCCCAGTTCCAGCGCGCGCGCATAGGCTTTGTGGGAATCCTTGACGCGGAAGGCCATGCCGCAGGCCGACGGGCCGTGCTCGGCGGCAAAGTAGGCTGCCGCGCTCTTCGGCTCGTTGTTGACGATGAAGTTGATGTCGCCCTGGCGGTACAGCACCACGTCCTTCGAACGGTGCACGGCCACCTTGGTGAAGCCCAGCTTCTCGAAGATCGGCTCGAGCAGGCCCGGGGTCGGGGAAGCGAATTCGACGAATTCAAAGCCCATCAGGCCCATCGGATTCTCAAACAGGTCAGCCATTGTCATGTCCTCTATTCATTAAGCGATTTTATCGGTACTACTCTGCGAACACGTCCGCAATCAGGCCCCGCAGCCACTGGATGCCGGGATCGTGGTTGAAGCGCCGGTGCCAGAAGACGTTGGTTTGCAAGGTCGGCAAGGCAAGCGGCGGTTCGATCCACTTCAATCCGAATGGCGCCGCGGCACTCTCCGCCAGCTTCTGCGGCACCGTCACCACCAGGTCGGAGGTGGCCACGATATACGGTACCGCGGTGAAATGCGGCACCCGGAACCTCGCCTGCGTCCCCACCCCGGCCTTTTCCAGCAGGACGTTGATCCGGTCGTAGGGGCTCTGGGCCGCATCCACGATCAGGTGCGTCGCCTGCACGAAGCGCGCCAGGTCCACGCTGCCGGTCGCCAGCGGATGCCCCTTGCGGAACATGCTGACGAAAGGCTGCCGGAACAGCTGGCGCTGGTAGAGCGCTTCCGACACCTCCTCGAAGGCGCCGATCGCCAGGTCCACCCTGCCCGTCTCCATGTCGTCCTTCAGCGTGAGCGGGTTGGCGCGCTTCGAGGCGACCTCCACGTTCGGCGCCAGCGCGCGGCAGCGTTCGATCAGCACCGGCATGAAGTACACCTCGCCGACGTCGGTCATGGCCAGCGTGAAGCGGCGCGTACTCGTGCCCGGCTCGAAGCGGCTGCGCTGGCTCAGCGCCAGCGCCACCTGGGCCATCGCGGCGCCGATCGGCTCGGCCATCTGCTGCGCCAGCGGGGTCGGCTGCATGCCGTGCGCGGTACGCACGAACAATTCGTCGCCGAAGGTGCGGCGCAGGCGCGCCAGCGCATTGCTGACGGCGGACTGGGTCAGGCCGAGGCGGCGCGCCGCGCCCGAAATCTGGCGCTCGCGGTAAACCTCCTGAAACACGGACAACAGGTTCAGGTCGATGCTAGACGGTTCGATCATGCGCTCGATAGTGTTATTGACGGGGTAAATAGTCTACATTTTTATATTCACCTCGTAAAATTCGCAAGTCTCCTCTACAGTGACGAAAAAGCCACGTCATATGCCATAGATCGTCCAGGAGAAAATCTTGACCCACGGATACATGAGCGGATTCGGCAACGAATTCGCCACCGAAGCCCTGCCGGGCGCCCTGCCCGCCCACCGCAACTCCCCGCAGCGCGTGGCCTATGGCCTGTACGCCGAACAACTCTCCGGTACCGCCTTCACCGCCCCGCGCGGCCACAACCGCCGCAGCTGGCTGTACCGGATCCGTCCGGCCGCCATGCACGGCGCCTTCGTCCCGGTCGAGCAGACCCGCATCGCGGCCGGCTTCGACGGCCTGGCGCCCTCGCCCAACCAGATGCGCTGGAGCCCGCTGCCGATTCCCGATGCCCCCACCGACTTCATCGACGGCTGGGTGACCATGGCCGGCAACGGTTCGCCGGGCGCGATGGCCGGCTGCGCGATCCACCTGTACGCCGCCAACCAGCCGATGACGGGACGCTACTTCTACAGTGCCGATGGCGAACTGCTGATCGTGCCCCAGCAGGGCCGGCTGTCGATCGCCACCGAGCTGGGCCTGCTGGAAGTCGAGCCGCAGCAGATCGCCGTGATTCCGCGCGGCATGCGCTTCACGGTCGCCCTGCCGGACGGCGCGGCGCGCGGCTATATCTGCGAGAACTTCGGCGCCCTGCTGCGCCTGCCGGACATGGGGCCGATCGGCTCGAACGGCCTGGCGAATCCGCGCGACTTCCTGTCGCCGGTGGCGCGCTACGAGGATGTGGAGGGGGATTTCGAACTGGTGGCGAAATTCGGCGGCAAGCTCTGGGCGGCGCCGATCGGGCATTCGCCGCTGGACGTGGTGGCCTGGCACGGCAACTACGCACCCTACAAGTACGACCTGCGCCACTTCAACACCATCGGCTCGATCAGCTACGACCACCCGGATCCGTCGATCTTCCTGGTGTTGCATTCGCCGACCAGCACGCCCGGCGTCGACGACCTCGATTTCGTGATCTTCCCGCCGCGCTGGCTGGTCGGCGAGGATACCTTCCGCCCGCCCTGGTTCCACCGCAATGTGGCGAGCGAGTTCATGGGCCTGATCCACGGCGCCTACGACGCCAAGGCCGAGGGCTTCGTTCCGGGCGGCGCCAGCCTGCACAACTGCATGAGCGGCCACGGGCCGGACGCCGCGACTTTCGACAAGGCCAGCAGCGCCGACACCTCGAAGCCGCACAAGGTGACCGACACGATGGCCTTCATGTTCGAGACCCGCACGCCGATCGTGGCGACGGCCCAGGCCCTGGAATCGCCGCAGTTGCAGGCGAATTACCAGGACTGCTGGGCGGGTATCGGCAAGCATTTCGATCCGGCCCGCCCTTGATGCAATCGCCGGCCGGAAGGCGCTGTCCTATTCGGACTCCGCTTCCGGCCGATGCCGGGCCTCACAAGCGCTGAGGTCATTCGCTGTTTCCTTCAGCGAGCGCACCACCCCCTTCTCGACGACCAGCTCCTGGCTCACGGCATAAATGGACTGGCTGCCTGCATGGCATCGGTAGTCCAATACCGTCTTGAAGGTGCCGCTCAGCCATTCCGCGAAGGCCGGGCTTTTCATGTCGGGATAGATTTCCTGCAGAGGGATGTCGCCGCCGCATTTCATGAGGCCGGTCAGCCACAGCCTTCCGTCTTCCAGCCTGAACCGCCCAACGGGGCCGCCAATGGCGGAGCATCCGAATTCTTTGCGACGGATTTTCCATATAGGCTCGTTGTCGGGCAGCTCGACCCAGCAACAGCTCGACGGAAAAATACGGCCGCTACGTTCGCCATCGGCATACTGGTCGATCAGGGGCTCGGTTGCCGAGCCGGGGCCTGCCGCCATCAAGGCCGGGACCAGGAAGAGGATTCTTCGTACCTGCTTGCAGAAATGAGGAAAGGTCATCTTCATCCGGTCGAGCTCCGTTCCAGGCGCGGCGAACGTCAAGTGTACGGGTATTATTGCTCTTATTGCAAGTAAAGCCGTTTCTCATCCATTCTTGCCCTCGGCGAATCGTGCGACCGTTGGCGCGCGATTGCTGCCGTGCGATGATAAGGTGACAACCCACGGAATCCGCATGGCCGACATCATCATCATCCTCGTCCTCATTCTGCTCAACGGCATCTTCGCGATGTCGGAACTGGCGGTGGTCTCGGCCAAGCGCATGCGCCTCGAGAAGATGGCTGCCGAAGGCAATGCGGGCGCCCCGGCCGCGATCAGGCTGTCGGAAGATCCCAGCCGCTTCCTCTCCACCGTCCAGGTCGGCATCACCCTGATCGGCATCTTCAATGGCGCCTTCGGCGAAGCCTCGCTGGTGGCGCGCCTGATTCCCTCCTTGACCGACATCGGCATCCCGGAAACGTATGCGCGCCCGGCGGCGCTGACCGTGGTCGTGGTCGGCATCACCTTCGCCTCGATCGTGCTGGGCGAGCTGGTGCCCAAGCGCATCGCCATCCTCTACCCGGAATTCCTGGCCAGCCGTATCGCGCGGCCGATGAAGGCGCTGTCGCGCCTGATGCATCCCTTCGTGCAATTGCTGTCGCTGACGACCGACTTCATCATGCGGCTGCTCGGCATGCGCCACCACAAGGACGAGACCCCGACCGAGGAAGAAGTCACCGGCATGATCCGCGAGAGCACCGATGCCGGCGTCTTCGAGCGCGCCGAGTACGACATCGCCGCGCGCGCCCTGCGCCTGGACGACTGGCATCTGCGGGCGCTGATGACGCCGCGCGTCGACCTCGAATACCTCGACCTCGCCAACCCGCTGGAAGTCAACCTGGTCCACATCGCCGACCGTCCCTACGCCCGCTTTCCGGTCTACCGCGGCGACCGCTCCCAGGTGCTGGGCATCGTCAACGCGCGCGACCTGTTCCGCCAGGCCATCCGCAAGGGTTCGCTGCAGGAAATCGACATCGAGTCCGAGCTCGACGCCCCGCTCTACGTGCCGGAATCGGTCAGCGCCATCGACCTGCTCGAACAGCTCAAGAAGAACCATGCGGAACTCGCGATGGTCGTCGACGAGTACGGCGAGATCCAGGGCATGATCACCCTCACCGACGTGATGGGCGCCCTAGTGGGCGAAGTGCCTGCGGTCGAGGACGAGGAAGCCCCGGACGCCGTGCAGCGCGAAGACGGCAGCTGGTTCATGGACGGCGGCATGGTGCTGGACCGCTTCCGCTACCTGACCGGGGCCCAGTTCAGATTCCCGGATGAAGGCTCGGACGCCTATCACACGCTGGCCGGCTTCATCCTCTACCAGCTCGGCTACATCCCGAAGCCCGGCGAGCGCCTGGACTGGGGCGGCTGGCTGTTCGAAGTCGCGGACATGGACGGCAACCGCATCGACCGCCTGCTGGTGATGCCCGCCGCAAGCCTTCCTTGACAGCGTCGGCATACCTGCCAGAATTCAGCTGAGGGGAGGAACGACATGGTCATCGACAGCATCCACTTCACCCCGCTGGCCTCGTTCGGCGGCGGCCTGCTGATCGGGCTCGGCGCCGCCGTGCTGCTGCTGGCCAACGGACGCGTGGCCGGCGTCAGCGGCATCGCCGGCGGCTTGCTGCGTCCGGCGCGCGGCGACATCGGCTGGCGCCTCGCATTCCTGCTCGGCCTGCTGGCCGCGMCGCTCGGCTGGCTGGCGCTGCAGGCGATGCCGCCGGCCCAGATCGACCACTCGCCCGCGCTGCTGGCCGTGTCCGGCCTGCTGGTGGGGCTCGGCACGCGCTTCGGCTCGGGCTGCACCAGCGGCCACGGCGTGTGCGGCATCGCCCGCCTGTCGCCGCGCTCGATCGTCGCCACCATCTGTTTCGTGGCGGCAGGTTTCGTCACCGTTTACGTGATGCGTCACGTGCTGGGCTGATCATGCCGACCGTAACCGCCTTCATTGCCGGCCTGCTGTTCGGCTCCGGCCTGATCCTGTCGGGAATGAGCAACCCGGCCAAGGTGCTGGCCTTCCTCGACCTGGCCGGCCGCTGGGACCCGTCGCTGCTGTTCGTGATGCTGGGCGCGATCCTGGTGGCGGCCGTCGCCTTCCGCGCCGGCGGCGAACGCACCCGCACCGTGCTCGGCGCCACCATCCACCTGCCCGGCGCCCGCCACATCGACGCCAGGCTGATACTCGGCAGCGTGGTGTTCGGCGTCGGCTGGGGCCTGGTCGGCTACTGTCCCGGTCCCGCGCTCACCAGCCTGGGCGTCGGCGGCTGGCCGACCCTGCTGTTCGTGGCCGCCATGATCGCYGGGATGGCCGTGTTCGAAGTCAGCGAACGAATCAACGCCCGGCGCACCTCGGGCGGACTTCCCCAACCCGCAACGGAGACTCCATGAAGCAACGCGAAGACGTCCTGATCGCCGGCGCCGGTCCCACCGGCCTGGTGCTGGCCCTGTGGCTGGCGCGCCAGGGAGTGAAGGTGCGCATCGTCGACAAGACCGCCGGCCCCGGCACCACCTCGCGCGCGGTGGTGGTCCATGCGCGGACCCTGGAGCTCTACCGCCAGCTCGGCATGGCCGGCGAGGTGATCGCGTCCGGCATGGTCAATCCAGGCATCAACCTCTGGGTGCGCGGCAAGCGGCGCGCCCACGTCACCTTCATCGACGCCGGCACCGACCTCACGCCCTACCCCTTCATCCTGGTCTTTCCCCAGGACCGGCACGAGCGCCTCCTGATCGCCCACCTGGAGCAGATGGACGTGAAGGTCGAGCGCGAGACCGAGCTGCTGGGCTTCGAGCAGCACGAGGACCACATGCAGGTGCGCCTGCGCGGCCCCGCCGGCGAGGAAACCTGCGAGGCGCGCTACCTGGCCGGCTGCGACGGCGCGCGCTCGCCGGTGCGGCACCAGCTCGGCGCCCACTTCGAAGGCGGCACCTACGACCAGCTGTTCTACGTCGCCGACGTGGTCGCCGGAGGCCCGCAGGCCGACGGCCAGATCCACGTCTCGCTGGACGATGCCGACTTCCTGGCCCTGTTCTCGTACACCAAGGACGGCCTGGCGCGCCTGATCGGCAGCATCCGCGAAGACCGCGTCGCGCCGGACCGCGAGCTGACGTTCGACGACGTCAGCGAACGCGCCATCCGCGGCCTGGGTGTCGAGGTCAAACAGGTGAACTGGTTCTCGACCTACAAGGTGCACCACCGCCTGACCGAGCACTTCCGCCACGGACGCGTGTTCCTGCTGGGCGACGCCGCCCACATCCACAGCCCGGCCGGCGGCCAGGGCATGAACACCGGCATCGGCGACGCCATCAATCTGGCCTGGAAGCTGAAGGCGGTCCTCCACGGCGACGCCGCCGACCGCCTGCTCGACAGCTACGACAGCGAACGCCTGGCCTTCGCGCGCACCCTGGTCGAGACCACCGACCGCGTCTTCACCTTCGTCTCCGCCGAGGGCGGCTTCGCGAACTTCGTCCGTACCCGCATCGCTCCGCTGTTCGTCAGCGCGGCCTACAAGGTGGAAGGCGTGCGGGAGTTCATGTTCCGGCTGGTGTCCCAGTGCATGCTGAACTACCACGGCAGCCCGCTCAGCAGCGGCTCGGCCGGCAAGGTCAAGGGCGGCGACCGCCTGCCCTGGGCCCACGGCGCYGCGCTCGACAACTACGCGCCGACCGGCACCGTGGACTGGYAGGTCCATGTGTATGGCAGGGCGTCCGATGCGCTGTCAAGCTGGTGCCACCACGTCGGCCTGGCGCTGCACGTGTTCGACTGGGAGCGGGCGCATGAGCACGCCGGACTGGCGCGGGATGCGGCATACCTGGTGCGGCCGGATGGGTATGTGGCGCTCGCCGATCCGCAGGCGCGGCCGGAGGGGATACGGCATTATTTTCGGGAGATCGGGTATCAGCGGTTCACGGGGTAGAGGCGGCCGAGGGTCCGGAAACTTGCCGCTCCGACAGCAACATGGCACACTGCGGCATCCACCTTCTTGTATAGACATGGCATGAATCCGATCCAACTGTTCGACCCCGTCTCGTCCACCTTCACCTACATCATCGCCGGTCCCGACGACAAGGAAGCGGTGATCATCGATCCGGTCGACCAGCACTGTGAGCGCGACCTGGCCCATGTCGACAGGCTCGGCCTGCGCCTGGCCTACGTCCTGGAAACCCACGTCCACGCCGACCACGTGACCTCGGCCGGCCGCCTGCACGCGCTGACCGGGGCCAAGACCGCCGTGCCGAGCGGCTGCGGCGTCCCGACGGCGGAACTGCAGCTGCGCGACGGCGACACCATCCGCTTCGGCAGGATTGAAACGATTTCGGTGATCCACACGCCCGGCCACACGGCGGGCAGCATGTGCTATGTCTGGCGGGGGAATGTGTTCACCGGCGACACCCTGCTGATCAACGGCTGCGGACGCACCGATTTCCAGGGTGGGAGCGCGGAGGCGCTGTACGACAGCGTCACCGGCAAGCTGTTCGGCCTGCCCGACGAGACCAGGGTCTGGCCGGGCCACGACTACAAGGGGCAGTCGGTGTCCACCATCGGCTGGGAGAAAAGGAACAACGCGCGCCTGGCCGGACGCTCGCGCGAGGATTTCGTGCAGCTGATGGGGCAGCTGAACCTGCCCAAGCCGAAGCTGATCGACGTCGCCGTGCCGRCAAACCGCAACCTCGGCCTGCCGCACAGCGTCTGAATCACATACCCGGGCCGCCGCCGCCCGGGCCGCTGCCGCCGAAGCCGCCCGGGCCGCCATGCCGGCCTTCGCCCTCCGGACCACCGCGCTCCCGGCGCTGACCACCGCCCTGCACGCCGCCGAAGCGGTAGGACAGGCCGATGAAAGCCATGCGGCCATCGTAGCGCGTGATCGAATGCTGCTTCAGGTAGGTGGTATCGGTAATGGTTTCCATCTTCTGCGAACGGAAGACGTCGCGCACATCGAAGACCAGCGACAGCTGCGGCGTCAGGCTGCGCTTGTAGGTGAAGTTGAGCGTCGCCGACGGCTCGCGGTAGCCGGTACCGGCCAGGGTCTTGCCCTGGGCGCTGATCATGAACTGCAGCATGTCCTGCGGCGTCATCTGGTAGTTCAGGCGGCCGCGCGCGGTCAGCGAGGTCGCCGATCGCGTGTACTCGGCACCCGTGATGTCGATCTGCTGCTGCTCGGTGTAGGCCAGGTTGCCGCTGGTGTTGATCGTCAGTTGCGGCGTGAGCTTGCCGCTCAAGGTGAACTCCAGGCCGCCGGCGCGGTTATGGCCGCCGTTCTCCAGCGTCGTCAAGAGCACGGTATCGTTGACCGCCACCTGGCGGCTGCGGATCATGTCGCGGTCGGCGCGGTAATAGGCGCGCAGGTTGGCGTTGAGCTGGCCGGCCTTGGTCTCGTAGCCGATCTCGAAGGAATCGGTCTGCACCGGTTTCAATTTCGGGTTACCGCTCGACTCGTTCAACTCGTCCTGGTAGACGACGAAGGGATTGAGCTGCTGGCCGGTGGCGCGGCGGATCCGGTGGGCGTAGGCAAAACGCAGATTGGTCGTCTCGTTCAGCTTGTAGGTTGCGAAGGCGCTCGGAATCCAGTTCAGGTAGCTGTTGGTGGCACTCAGCCCGGTCGTGATTTCGTCCAGGTCCATGTGCGTGTGCTCGGCGCGCAGGCCGACCAGCGCGCCCCAGCGTTCGTTCACCTTCCACTGGTAGGAGCCGTACAGGGCGGCGTCGCGCTCGTCGACCTCGAAGGCGTTGGTGCGGCGGCCGTTCGCCACCGCCGCGCCGCTCAAGGGATCGAAGTCGAAGTAGCGGGTATCGAACTGGCTGTCGGTGTCGATGATCTTGTATCCCAGCTTGACGATGGCGCCGCTCTCGAGCGGGGTTTCGTAGTCGCCGGTGTAGTCGACGATCCTGACCTTGTTGGCGACGTCCTGCAGGCTGCTGGTATCGGTTCCCGAGAACGGCTGCCCCGGGTCGATCGGGCGCGGCGGCGCGATCAGGTACTGGTTCGCGTAACGCGAGTCATTACTGTTGTCGCTGTCCGACACGCGCAGGTCCATGCGGAACAGCTCGCCGATCTTCTCGCCCTTGTGGTCCCAACGGGCGCCCCATGTCGAGTTGGTATTCTCGCCGGTGCGCCTGGTCGTGCGGAAGTAGTCGCTGTACGGCGCGCCATCGTTGGCCAGCGTGTAGTGGCTCTGGTTCAGGTTGTCGTTGTTGCGCTTCATGTAGCCGGCGTTGGCTTCCAGCGTATCGTCCTGGCCCAGGTTATAGGTCAGCTGGCCGCGCGCCCCCGCCATGTCGTTCAGGCCCGTGCTGGAGGAGGTCTGGATCGTGTGCTGGTCGGCGCCGGTGCGCGGATCGATGCGGTCACGCTCGGTGTCGCCGGTCGAATTGCGGCCGTCGTGGCGGAAGTTGACACCGCCCTGCATGCCCCACCGTCCGCTGTTGTAGCCGCCACTGACCTGGCCGTTGTAGCGCCCCGCCGTCCCATAGTTGACGTTGGCCACGCCCTGTCCGCCCGGACGGCGGGAACGCTTCATCACCAGGTTCAGGATCGGGCCGCCGCCGCCCTCGTTGCCGAATTCCGCGCCGGGATTGTTGATGACCTCGATCGAGTCGATGTCCTCGGCCGGCATGGCCTGCAGCATCGAGCCGCGCCCTTCTCCCTGCAGCATTGCCGAAGGCTTGCCGTCGACCAGGATCTGCACATTGGTATTGCCGCGCAGGGACACGGTGCCGTCCGGATCCACGCCGACCGAGGGCACATTGCCAAGCGCATCGGCGGCGCTGCCGTTCGAGCTGCTGGCGTCGCTCTTGACGTCGTAGACCTGGCGGTCGATGCGGTTGGTCTGGCGTTCGCCGACCACGTTCACGGACTGCACCTTGCCGCCGGTCGCGGCCTGGCCGCTGGTGGCGCCGCTCGATGCCGGTGCCGAGGTCGGCGCGGCGTCCGTCGTCTGGGCGATGGCTGGATGCAGGACGGCCAGGTCGCACAAGGCCAGGCCGATTGCCAGGTAATGGGCGCGGCGCCGCCGGGACGCACCGCCGCCAAGCTTGCGTTGGGAGTGGTTCATTTGATTGTTGTAGGCGTTGAACGAGTCTCGAAAGCGCCGACCGGACGCAATGCCGGCCTAACGAAGCGTGCAGGATACCTGAACAGCAGCGAAAGTTGCCGAGACTTACAACTCTTTGCACATGTCAATACGTGAATGCAAGGAGCTCGGCCGGCGATAATCTCCCCCGCACGGCGGGCATCGATTATCATTCCTGTCTTTCAGGCAAGACAACCCATGGCGGGAACCCGATGGCGCTCCACGAAAACCACCTCAAACGCGGCCTCAAGAGCCGGCACATCCAGCTGATCGCCCTCGGCGGCGCGATCGGCACCGGCCTCTTCCTCGGCGTCGCGCAGACGGTCAGCATGGCCGGCCCCTCGATCCTGCTGGGCTATGCGGTGGCCGGCCTGATCGCCTTCCTGATCATGCGCCAGCTCAGCGAGATGATGGTCGACGAACCGGTGGCCGGCTCGTTCAGCCACTTCGCCGACAAATACTGCGGCCGCTTCGCCGGCTTCCTGACCGGCTGGAACTATTGGGTACTGTACGTGCTGGTCAGCATGGCCGAGCTGTCCGCGGTCGGCATCTACGTGCAGTACTGGTTCCCGGAGATCCCGACCTGGGTCTCGGCCCTCGGCTGCTTCGTGTTCGCCAACGCCATCAGCATGTTCAATGTGCGCGCCTTCGGCGAGACCGAATTCTGGTTCGCGGTCATCAAGGTGGTCGCCATCGTCGCCATGATCCTGTATGGCATCTTCCTGCTGTTCTCCGGCGGCGCCGGTCCGCAGGCGGGTGTGGCCAACCTGTGGCAGCACGGCGGCTTCTTCGCCCACGGCATCGAAGGCCTGGTGATGTCGATGGCGGTGCTGATGTTCTCCTTCGGCGGCCTGGAAGTGATCGGCATCACGGCGGCCGAGGCGGACAACCCGTCGAAGTCGATCCCGAAGGCCACCAACCAGGCGCTGTGGCGCATCCTGGTGTTCTACGTCGGCTCGCTGGCCGTTCTGCTGTCGCTGTATCCCTGGAACCAGATCAAGCCCGGCGCCAGCCCCTTCGTGCTGATCTTCAAGGCGCTGGACGCCGGCGCGGTCGCCCACGTGCTGAACCTGGTGGTGCTGACGGCCGCCGTCTCGGTCTATAACAGCTGCGTGTATTCGAACAGCCGCATGCTGTACGGCCTCGCCACCCAGGGCCACGCGCCGCGCGCGCTGTTGAAGGTGAACGAGCGCGGCGTGCCGCTGGTGTCGCTGGGCGTGTCGGCGGTGGCGACCGTTATCTGCGTGGCGGTCAACTATGCGCTGCCGGGCAAGGCGCTGGGCATGCTGATGGGCCTGGCCGTGGCGGGAATGATGATCAACTGGGCGATGATCAGCTGGAGTCATCTGCGTTTCCGTCAGGCCAAGGCGGCCCAGGGTGCCAAGCCCGTATTCGCCAGCCCGTTCTATCCGGTGACGAACTGGTTGTGCCTGGCGTTTTTGGCGGGGATTCTGGTGATTATGTATATGACGCCGGAGATGCGGGTGTCGGTTTGGTTGATTCCGGTTTGGCTGATGGTGCTGGGTGCCGGCTACCGGATGCGGATGCGGACCCGCGACACGGCGGCGGCCTGAATGGACGAAGGCCTCCTTCCGAGCAGGCCGCCCGCACGCGCTTGAAGCCATGACGCCGTAGCCGCAAATAAAAAAGCGGCGCCTCGGCGCCGCTCCCGTCAGCACGTCATCCGATCAGAACGCGTGCCGCAACCCGATCATCGCCGACTTGTCCCCCGTCCCCGACTCGATCGCACTACCCACCGTATAGCTCGCACCATTCCGGTTATTGATCTTCGAGATCGCCATATTGATGTCGGTCCGCTTCGACAAGGTATAGCGGTAGCCGATCGCAAGCTGCGAGGCATCCTGGTTGAAGGCCGTACGGTCATCCTTGTAGATGTACGAGGCCAGCAGGGCGTGGACGCCACCGATGGGCACCGTCAGGCCCACCATCGCATCGCGGCTGTCGGTCGAGGCGATCGCCGGCCGGCCGAAGGGATTCGCCGTGTTGCGCAGCACCGAGCTGTTCAGGCCGCGGTTCCAGTCGTACAGCCCGTGCAGCCTGACCACGCCGAAGTCGTAGACGGCGGCGATCGTCGTGTTCTTGGCGTTCTCGGTACCATGCAGGGTCGTGCTATCGTTGTTGCGGTTGTGGTAGCCGAGGCGCACCTGCAGCGGGCCGTTGGCCCAGGCCAGCGATCCGCCCAGCTGGCGGCCGGAGGCGCTGCTGCCGCTGACTTCACCCGGCGCCGCCACCAGTTCCACCGTCACGCCGTTGGCGGTCGGCGAGATGTACTTGACCGTGTTGTCCATGCGGCTGAAGGAGTTGCCGCTGGTGCCGAGCAGGTT
This sequence comes from Massilia sp. 05N420, assembly GCF_056397205.1. NCBI lineage: Bacteria > Pseudomonadati > Pseudomonadota > Betaproteobacteria > Burkholderiales > Oxalobacteraceae > Massilia > Massilia sp. 05N420. Next base: position 128,451 of record NZ_JBFTMX010000003.1, on the reverse strand, counting down.
CTTGGTATCGCCAACCCAGCCCGATCCGAAGGGATCGGCAAACACCTGCACCAGGTAGTGTGGCGTGTATTGCCGGCCGAGCAGCACGCTGCCGAAGCCGCCCTGCAAACCGACATAGATCTGGCGCCCGAACAGCAGGCCGCCCTGGCCCGATGCACCGGTGTCGGGCTGGAAGCCGCTCTCCATCAGGAACAGCGCCTTCAGGCCGTTGCCGAGGTCCTCGGTGCCCTTGAAGCCGAGCCGCGAGCCGCCGGTGGTGCCGCCGGTGATCTTCGTCATCGAGCCGGCGGTGCCGCCGCTTTCGCGTACCACCGCCGTGTCGAGCATGCCGTAAATGGTGACGTTACTCTGGGCGCCAGCCAACTGCGATGCTGACGCCAGCAAGGCAGATACGATCAGTTTCTTCCTCATCCGTTGTCTCCGTTTTTTGTCCGCATTATTTTGGGTTGACCGCCTTTGCAGGCAATGCAAAGGTTAGCACACAGCCAACTAATAGACAGACAGCAATCGCGATCACGCCCGCATTGGTGCTGTTTGTCATGGTTTTCACCACACCCAGCATGTAGGGCGCGATCATGCCGGACACGCTGCCGACCGAATTCGCCAGCGCGATGCCGGCAGCGGCAGCCGCACCTGTCAATACGGCCGGAGGCAGCAGCCAGAACTGCGAGATCGTGGTGATGATGCCCATGGTTGCCAGGGTCAGCGCCAGCATGGCGATGGCCGTGTTGTCGGCATAGGCCGCGCTCCAGGTCAGGCCAACGGCGCCGGCGACGCCAGCCAGCGCCAGGTGCCAGCGGCGCTCGCGCCGGATGTCGGAGCTGCGACCGACCAGGATCATGGTGACGGTGGCCGCGGCATAGGGAATGCAGGTCAGCATGCCGATGTCGAAGGGGCTGGAGACCCCGCTGGCCTTGATGATGGTCGGCAGCCAGAAGCTGATGCCGTACAGGCCCATGGTGTAGAACAGGTAGATGCCGCTCAACAGCCAGACGCGCGGGTTCACCAGGCCGTCGCGCAGCTTGTGCAGATGGCCGCCGTGCCTGTCCTGGGCGAGGTCGTGCTCGATCAGCGACTTCTCGCTGTCGTCCAGCCACTTGGCGTCGGCGACCTTGTCGTCGAGGTAGAACCAGGCCATGCAGCCGAGGATGATGGTCGGGATGGCCTCCAGCACGAACACCCATTGCCAGGCGTGGTGCCCGCCGACATTGTCCATCGTGCCCATGATCAGGCCGGACAGCGGTCCGCCGATCACGCCCGACATCGGGATGCCGGTCATGAACAGCGCCGTGACCTTGCCGCGGCGGCTGGCCGGGAACCAGTAGGTGAGGTACAGCAGGATGGCGGGGAAGAAGCCGGCTTCGGCGACGCCCAGCAGGAAGCGCAGCGCGTAGAAGCTGGCCGGCGACTTCACGAACATCATGGCCGCCGAGATCACGCCCCAGGTCACCATGATGCGGGTGATCCACTTGCGGGCGCCCACCTTCAGCATGACGATATTACTCGGGACTTCGAACATCAGGTAGCCGGCAAAGAACACGCCGGCGCCCATCCCGTAGACGGCCTCTGACAGGCCGAGGTCGGACATCATTTGCAGCTTCGCGAAGCCGACGTTTACGCGATCGAGATAGGCGAACACGTAGCATAGAAAAAGAAAAGGCAGCAGGCGCCAGGCGACCTTCGAATATGCCCTGGACGCTTCGTCGATCGTGGACGTGCCTACTGCCACCTTGGTTGAGCTCAGCATTGTTTTGTCTCCAGATATGGTTATGGGACGTGCCCGGTATGGCGGCATCTCGTGGATGCCGCTTCCGTGGTCTATCGTCCACGGTGTCACCGCCCGTGGTCGGCGGTTTGAAACAATGGAGCAGCGGGATAGCTAACTGAACATCAGTCAAACCTCAGTTAAACATATCGGGCTGCGTTTTTGCCAACTGGTCAAAAATCGGCTGGAAGTGCAGCCAGCCGATGTATTCGCTGCCGACGTGCTCGCGGCTGTAGCGCGAGCGGTCCGGCGGCACCATCACCGGCTTGATGCCGGTCGCTTCGATCATCAGCTGCTGCTGGCAGCAGCGCTCCAGCGCGATGAACCAGAAGGCGGCCGCTTCGATGCTGTGGCGGCTCGCCGTCAGCAGGCCGTGGTTCTGGTGGATCGCCGCCTTCACGCCCTTGAACCAGTCGCACACCGACAGACCCGCCTTTTCCTCAACCGCCACCTGGCCCGCCTCTTCGCGGATCACGACGTGGTCTTCGAAGAAGGCGGCGGCGTCCTGGCTGATCGGATCGAGCTCGCGGCCCAGCGAGGCGAAGGCGGTGCCGTAGACCGTATGGGCATGGCACATGGCGACGATGTCCGGATGCGCCTCGTGCACCGCGGCGTGCAGCACGAAGCCGGCGCGGTTGATCGCATACTCGCCCTCGACCACGCGGCCCTGGTGGTCGGCCAGGATCAGGTTCGACACCTTCACCTGCGAGAAATGGACGCACATCGGGTTGGTCCAGTACAGCTCCGGATGCTCGGGGTCGCGCACCGTCAGGTGGCCGGCGAAGCCATAGTCGAAGCCGTGCTGGGCGAAGGCGCGGCAGGCCGCGACCAGGCGCTCCTTGCGGTGGCGGCGTTCGTCGGCCGGATCGTCGAAGGCCGGGATCTCGGGGTAGATGACGTCGCTCTGCCGCGGATGGTAGATCGATCGCAGCGCGTCCTTCCGCGACTGCGCGATGCGCTCCGCCTCGACGGGGGCGAACTGTTTTACTTTGTCCAGCATGTTGTCTCCTTGAGTATCAACTTGGGTTCCCGCCTTCGCGGGAACGACGGTGGCGTTTAGAGGTCCAGTACCAGCACGGGGCTGGTGGCGCGCGACACGCAGGCGGTAAGGAACTGTCCGTGTTCGTCGTCGCCGAGGATGTAGTCGCGGTGGTCGACCTCGCCCTCGAGATAGCGGATCTTGCAGGTGGCGCACAGGCCGGCCTGGCAGGAAGTCTCGATGCGGATGCCGTTCTGTTCCAGCACGTCGGCGATGCTGCGGTCGGCCGGCACTTCGAGCATGGCGCCGCTGCTGGCGATCTTCACCATGAAGGCGCCGGGCGCCAGTGCCCTCCCGTCGGGCGCGGGCTCGGGCGCCTTGAAGTGCTCGAAGTGGACGGTGCCGGCCGGCCAGTGGCCGCACGCCTCCGCACAGGCTTTCATGAAGCCGGCCGGGCCGCAGTAGAACAGGTGGGCGCCCTCTTCCGGCTCGCGCAGCAGTGCGCCGATATCGAGGCCGTCGGCCGGATTGCCGTGGTCGAAGTGGTGCACCAGCTTGCCGTGTTCCCAGGCGATACCGAGTTCTTCCCTGAACGCGGCGCAGCCGGGATTGCGGGCGCAGTAGTGCAGCTCGAAGGGGATGCCGGCATGGTCGAGCGCATGCGCCATCGACTTCAGCGGAGTCACGCCGATGCCGCCTGCCAGCAGGATCACCTTCTTCGCCTGCGGCACCAGTTCGAAGTTGTTGCGCGGTGCGCTGACCGTGGCCAGGTCCTGCACCCGCAGCGCGTCATGCAGGGCCTTCGAACCGCCACGTCCCTTGTCGTCGCGCAGGACCGCGATCACGTAGCGGTGGCGCTCGGCCGGCGGATTGCACAGCGAGTACTGGCGCGTCATCCCGTTCGGAAGATGGACGTCGATGTGTGCGCCGGCGCTGAAGGACGGCAGCTCCTCGCCCTGCGGGTGCACCAGTTCGTACGAATTGATGCCGCTCGCCTCGAAGCGGATTTGCTTCACCAGCAGCGACAGCTTGCTCTTGTCGCGGCTGATGATATGGGTCTGAGTCATTTCCATGTCGGGTCTCCCGCGGGATTACAGCCTGGTCGACTGTTCCAGCTCGTCGAACTTCTGGCGCACGAAGGCCGCGCGTTCGTCGCCCTTCATGTTTTCGCTTTGCGTGAGGATGGCGACGATCTGGCGCGTCACATGGCGGCGGCGCGCCACTTCTTCCTCGACGGTTCCGCCTTCCGGCACCTCCAGCACATTGCCCGAGCAGTAGCTGTTCGGCGCGGCCGCGTTATCGCGCAGCCACTGCGCGAATTCCCGCGGACCGGCGGCCGGGTTGCTGCCGCGGACGGCGTCGCGCAGCATCTTCCGGAACAGGAACACGCCGGCGTCGAACTTGGTCGGGTTCTCCAGCGCGTGCACCGCGATCGGGCGCTGGCTGATGATGGCTTCGTAGTCGCCCGGCGCGTACTGGCACTCCTTGTAGTTGTGGCGTGCGCGGTGGTCCGACGGAATCGGCGGCATGTCTTCGAGCTTGTACTTGCCGAAGCGTTCGGGACGGCGCATCGCCACCTGGCCTTCGAGGAAGTCGATGGTCTCGTAGCCGACCATCTCCTTGTTGCCGATGCCGCGGGTGTCGATACCGGGGCCCATCACGCGCCAGCCGATCATCTTCGAATTGACGTCGTCGACCGGCACGGTCCAGCGGATGATGTGGAACCGCGAGAACAGCTTCTTGTTCGAGCCGTCTTCCGAGGTATAGGCGTGCAGGCTGAGGTTGGGCAGTACCTGGTGCTGGACGCGCACGAAGAGCTTGTCCTTGTTCACGCGGCGGGCGCCGGCGCAGGCCAGGCCGCGGCCGCCATGCACGGGAATGAACTGCATGTCCGGCGCGACTTCCATCGAAGCGGCGCCGACTTCGTCGAAGGTCGTGCCCTGGTACTGCTTGTTGACGACGTTCTTGGCGGAGTGCAGCGCGGTCGGGTGGAAGTTGTCGGCGGCGTTGTCCTGCACCTGCAGCCAGTTACAGTGCTGGAAGTTACTGTAGGGGACCAGCTCGTCGCCCTCGGCCACCGTAAAGTTGCCCTCCCACTCGGGGAAAGGCGGTTCCTCTTCCGGCGGGCCCATATAGGCGAACACCAGGCCGTGGCGCTCGAAAGCCTTGTACGCGCCTTGTTTGATCGAGCAGGCATACTTCTCGGCTTCCTTCTCTTCCCCCTTTGGAAAAGGCACGTGCAGGCAGCTGCCGTCGACGTCGAACACCATGCCGTGGTAGCAGCACATGATGCCCTTTTCCTGGATCGCGCCGTATTCCAGCGAGGCGCCACGGTGCACGCAATGGGCGTGCAGCAGGCCGACGCGGCCGGAGCCGTCGCGGAAGGCGACCAGCTCTTCGCCGAGGATCTTCAGGAAGTGCGGGGTATCGGTCAGTTCCATCGACATGCAGACCGGATGCCAGAAGCGGCGCATGTACTCGCCCATCGGCGTGCCGGGGCCGACTTCGGTCAGCTCCGGATCGTGGCCCGGCACTTTATTGGTGTGGTAGCCGCCGTACGGGATCAGTTTCTTCGCAACCGCTTGGGTCTGGGCTGCGGCTTCGGCGGTCTTGTCGCGGGTGTTCATCGTGTGTCTCCTCTGGCTCGATGGTGGCTGCGTCCCGGAGGCGCATCCGTGTTCCGTATTCTGTATACAAAGCATACAGGCAAAAAATTTTTGTCGTTCGCACAGTTTGCGGTCGGGAATCTTCTTACGACTCCGTCCACTCTGCGTTCTGTATACAGAATACATTTTTCGCTGACGTGAGTCGCTTGTCAACCGATTTTTTGTATCGCGTACTCCCGCCCCGGTGACCAGGCTTAATGAATTGACTTCGGGTCAACTGGACGTATACTGAGTACAAAGGTGAACCCATGCTCAAACAACTATCGAAAATTCAGGTACGTCCGGACCTCGTCGACCAGGTCTATCAAACACTGCTCGACGCTATCAGCGACGGCTCGCTGCCGCCCGGCGCCCGCATCACCCAGGAAGAAATCGCCGAGCAGATGGACGTCTCGCGCTCGCCCGTGCTGCAGGCCCTGCGCCTGCTGAAGAAGGACGGTCTGGTGAAGGATGCGCCCGGACGCGGCGTGCTGGTGGCGGAACTGGATCCGCAATGGATCGGCAACCTCTACCAGGTGCGCGGCGCCCTCGACACCCTGGCGGCGCGCCTGGCCGCCGAACGCAGGGCCGCCATCGACCCGCAGATCATCGCCAACGGCCGCAAGGCTTCGCGCGGCAAGGACGTGAAAGCGATGATCGACGCCGACATCGCCTTCCACACGGCGATCTACCAGGCCTCGGGCAATCCGCTGATCTTCGAGACGACCCAGTTCCACTGGGTGCACCTGCGGCGCGTGATGGGGGCGGTGCTGCAGTCTGCGATGCAGCGCGAATCGATCTGGGACGAGCACGAGGCGATGGCGCGGGCGATCGCGGCCGGCGACGTCGCGCGGGCGGTCGAGATGTCCGACCATCATGCGACCGAGGCGCGGCTGAATCTGGTGGCGCGGCTGAATGAAGTTCTGAGCCATCGGGTAGCATGAGACGCCTTGCCTTGGCCTGGGCGGCGATGGCGCTGGCCGCATCGGCTGCGGTGCTGGCTGCCGGCCCCTATCCGAACACCGCCAACTTCGGCGTGCCGTTTTCAAAGGATGAGGACTGGTACAAGCAGTGCATGCGAGTCGAACGACTGCAGCCGGCGCCTGCGCCTGCACAAGTCAGGGCGGCGCCGGACTGCGACGCCATCGACCTCTATGACCGCAAGCGCAGCCAGGCCAGCACGTCGCAGGCCGAATGGGATCAGGTCCGCGCCTGCGCGCTGGCGAAGAACGACAACGGCGTGCTGATGATGCTGTATGCGAACGGCTACGGGGTGGCGCGCGATATGGACCGTGCGATTCATCACGCCTGCATCGTCGACTACATCGCAAAGGCCGAGATGACGTCGCGCGTCGCCCATCTCGCCGGCGCGCAGGCACAGGACAAACCCATCGATGTCTGCGACGACATCACCAGCGGCTATATGGGCGCCGTCTGCGCGCAGCGGCGGGAAACGCAGAACGGTCGGACGCGCAATTCCCGCCTGGAGCGAATGGAACGCGCGCTTCCTGCCGCAAGCCGCGCAGCATTCTCGAAGCTTCGTCAGGCGGCGGAGCGCTACGCCAGCGAAGCCGGCAGCGGCGAGAACGACGCCCGCGGCACGGCTGCAGCGGACTTCGCGTTCCAGCGCCAGGCCAAGCTGCGCGAACAAGCCATGCAAGCCATGCTCGACACAGTCGCCGGCAAGCTGCCGCCGGCGTCGGCCGAGGACTTCGCGCAATGGGACCGCCAGCTGAACGATGCCTATGGCAAGGTCATGGCGATTCCGTCGACCCAGGATGGCTATCCCGACCGCATCGGTGACTCGACCATCGAACACGCTGACGTGCGCAAGGATCAGCGCCTCTGGCTGGCCTACCGCGACGCCTTCCTCGCCTTCCGCGCCAGTCTGCCTTCGGGTGCAGGCGCGGACGCGATCAGGACCTTGCTGACCTCCCAGCGGACGGCCGAGCTGCGCGCACTCGAGAGCTATCGCTAGCGCGGGCGGACGTCGACGGTCAGGGTCGACAGGCAGGAATCCACCAGCATCGCCGACACGTGGACGCCGGGGTCGCGCGGAACGTGGCCGCCCGCCACGTCATGGGTCCTGAAGCACCCTCAGTGTGCATCGCCCAGCACGCGCAAGTGGTCGATCGCGACGACGTTGCCCTGCGCGGCGGCCTTTGCGTACAGGCGGTACGCTTCGGCGATATCCCTGGGAACCTGCTTTCCGGACTCGTATTTTGAAGCCAGCGCAATCTGCGCCATGGGCTGCCCAGCCTCCGCCGCGCTGATCACCAGCTTCAGGCCCGCCGCCTGCTCGGCCTCCGTCCTGCTCGGCGCGCTCAGCAGCGCGCCAAGCGCATAGCGCGCTTCCAGGTTTCCGTCGAGGGCGGCTTGCTGGAGCCCCTTCCACAGCTTGCCGCTCGACGGCTCCATCGTCCACACATACTGAACCTGTCCCCACATCGTCACCGGCCGACCATCGACCGTGCCAGGCTTATGGGGACACTTCCGAAACGCGGTCCGCGCGGCCTGGTCGAGGTCGGGCGAACCGCTGGACAACAGGATTTTCGTATCGAGCACGGTGCCGCTTTCATCCACCTGGACGCCGACGATGACCAGGCCTTCCTCGCCCCTTCTCAAGGCCGGCTTTGGATAGCCGGGAAACTTGCACTGCGCCGCGTCGATCGAGGGCAGCTTGAACCGGGTTTCCTCGGCAAGCGCGGAACCTCCCGTATGAGACAGGGCCGCGGCGAGAACGAGGGTCAAGGTGGTCCGCTTCATGGCGCGCGCTCGATACGAAAGTGATTGGAATGACAATCTTATGGCATTGTCATCACAGCGGCAAGCTTCGATGCCGCCGAAGCGGAATCACCCTTTGTCGTCCCCGGCAAAGAACGGCGCCCCGATCTCGAAGAAGTGGCCGCCCGCCACATAATGGATGCTGCGCATGCCGCCCTCTTCCATCTTCCAGTGCGCGCCGTCGAACACGGCGGGATCGGCCCAGGCCGCCACGACTTCGCCGAGGAAGAGGTCGTAGGCCTGCTGGATATGCGGTTCCGGAATCAGCCTGCACTCCAGCCAGCCCAGGCAGCCTTCGACCAGCGGCGCGGCCACTTTCGATCCCGCGGCGGTGGCAATGCCGTGCGCGGCAAACTTGTCGACGTCGGCGCCGGTCTCGTTGCCGACATCGACGGTCAGGCGCGCCTGCGCCCGCGACGGAATGTTCAGCACGAACTCGCCCGAGGCCTCGACCAGCCCGCGGGTAAAGGTCGACTTGTCGATCACGACCGCCACCTTGGGCGGATCGAAGTCGAGCGGCATCGACCACGCCGCCGACATGATGTTGGACCGCCCGCCGTGGTGGCTGGTGACGATCACGGTCGGGCCATGATTCATCAGGCGGTAGGCTTTGCCTGGCTCGACTGGTACGCGGTCGCTCATCCTGCTGCTCCTTTCGAACGGCCGCGCACGCGCATCAATGCCCCGGCATCACCATCAGCTGCAGTCCCGAAGGCGTCTGCGCCGCATGGTAGACACGCTGGGTCGCGGCCTTGAAGTCTTCCGGCCTGGCCTTCGGAATCGAGGTGAAGGTCTGCGGGTTCAGGTCGATCAGCGGGAACCAGGAACTCTGTACCTGCACCATGATGCGGTGGCCGCGCCGGAAGGTGTGGTTGACGTCGCCCAGATGGTAGCTGATTGCCTCGATCTTGCCCGGCACGAAAGGCTCCGGTTTCTCGAAGCTGTTGCGGAATTTGCCGCGCAGCGGGTTGCCGCGCACCAGTTGCTGGAAGCCTGCCAGGCTGGTCTCGGGCGCGCCGACGTCCTTGCCGCGTGGGCCGCGTTCGCCGGACGGGTACTCGTTCGGATACACGTCGATCAGCTTGACGACCCAGTCGGCGTCCGTGCCGGTGGTCGAGACGAACAGCTTGGGCGTGACCGGTCCGGCGATGGTGACGTCCTCTTCCAGTACGTCCGACTGGTAGGTCAGCACGTCCGGACGGGTTGCGGCAAAGCGCTGGTCGGACACCATGTATTCCTGCGGCACCCCTAGCGAGGGGTAGCCGATGTAGGGCACCGGCTTCTTCGGATCCGATACGTACTCGTCATAGTCGGCGCCGGCGGCGGGCTGGGTCCAGCTCAGCTTCCCGCCCGGTGCCAGGTAGAGCATGCGGGCCTTGGCCGGCGCCGGCGGCCAGGCCGTGTACTGGCGCCAGACGTTGGAGCCGGTCTCGAACACGGTCACCTCGGCGATCGGCCGGGCCGGCTTCACGCCCTTCAGGTGCTGTTCGAAGAAGGGGAACTGGATCTGGGTGCGGAAGTATTCGCCGGTCTTGCTGTCGAAGCGCACGTGGCCCAGTTGCTGGCCGTCGTAGCGCGCCCAGCCGCCGTGCACCCACGGGCCCATCACCAGGCCGCTGAAGGTGGTCGGGTTGAACTTCTTGACCGCCTGGTAGGTCGTGAACGGGCCTTGCGGGTCTTCGGCGTCGAACCAGCCGCCGACGCTCAGCACCGCCGCCTTGACGCCCTTCAGGTGGCGCGAGATGTCGCGGGTCTGCCAGAACTGGTCGTAGGTGTCGTGCTCGATGGTCGGCGCCAGGTAGGCGCGCTGGCCGTCGGTCAAGGTCGCCAGGATGTTCGGCATGGTCAGGTGGCGCAGGTAGAAGTCATAGGCGTCGGACGCGCCATAGTCGAAGCGCTCGCGGCTCTTCGGGCCGGTGGTCGGGTTTTTCTGCTCGACGAAGTTGGCGTAGAAGCCGAAGTTCGCCGCCAGCATGAACGCGCCGCCGTGATAGGAGTCGTCGCCCATGTAGAGGTCGGTGACCGGCGCCTGCGGCGAGGCCGCCTTGATCGACGGGTGGGAATCGATGATGCTGGCCGAGGTGTAGAAGCCCGGGTAGCTGATGCCGTAGATGCCGGCCTTGCCGTTGTTGTTGGGGACGTGCTTGAGCAGCCATTCCATGGTGTCATACATGTCCTGGCTTTCCTGGCCCTCGCCGGCGGCGCGCTGCGCCTTCAGGTGCGGGGTCATCTCCTGCCACTTGCCCTCGGACATATAGCGGCCGCGCACGTCCTGCTTGACGAAGATGTAGCCGGCATCCTCGAATTCCTTCGACGGGCCGATCGAGGTCGGATACCAGTCCTCGCCGTAGCGCAGCTCACCGTCGGCGTACACGCCGGCGCTGTATGGCGTGCGGTTGATCAGGAAGGGATAGCTCTTCGAGCCGTCCTTCGGCACGTAGACCACGGTGAACAGCCGGGTGCCGTCCCGCATCGGGATGCGGTACTCGTACTTGGTGTAGCTGGCGCGCAGGTCGCGCTGGACGGCGGGCGCATCGGCGGCCACGGCATTGGCGGCGAAAGCCGGGGCGGAGGCTGCGCCCGCGAATGCGAGGGCCAGTGACAGTGCGAGGATCGAAAGAGGACGGCGGCTCATGATTTCCTTATCGGAAAGATAAAGCTGCCAGTATATGTTCAGTAAGTAAGATTTGTCATGCCTGACAGCCCGTCAAAAGTATTTCGACAGGTAGAAGGCGCCCGAATCCGGGAAGACGGTGGCGATGCGCAAGCCCCGCAGCCGCGGGAGCAGGCCGGCGATGCCGGCGGCCACGCAGCCGCTCGAGCCGCCCGCCAGGATGCCCTCTTCGCTCGCCAGGCGCCGACACCAGGTCAGCGCGTCCTCGTCCGCCACCTGCACCACGTCGTCGACCACCGCCGGGTCGAAGCTGCGCGAAGGCTGGCGCTTGCCGACGCCTTCGATCCGCGTCTCGAGGGTCCCCTGGACAGCCTCGTCGGTCACCAGCTTGCGGTAGGACGAGTGCAGGGGCTCGACGCCGATCACGCGCACCCGTGCGTCGCACTCCTTCAGGTAGCGGCCGATGCCGGAGATGGTGCCGCCCGAGCCCACGCCGCAGACGAAGACGTCGATCTCGCCGGCCAGCTGGCGCCACAGTTCGGGGCCGGTGTCGCGGTAATGCGCTTCGCGGTTGAGCGGCGTGCAGTACTGGTCGAGGTAATGGGCTTCGTTGTCGCGGGCCAGGCCTTCGGCGCAAGCATGGTAGTCGTCCGGCGCACAAGCGTGGACGGTGGCGCCGTAGGCGGCGATGCGCCTGAGCTTTTCGGTACTGGTGGTGTCCGGCACCGTGACGTCGCAGCGCAGGCCCAGCACGGCGCTGGCCATGGCGAGGGCGGCGCCGGTATTGCCGGACGAGCTCTCGACCACGTGGCGGGTGCCGGCCGGCATATGGCGCAGCATGTAGCGCACCATGCGGTCCTTGATGCTGCCGCCCGGGTTCATGTACTCGAGCTTGGCCACCACGTTCGCCTCCGGAAATACCCGGCCAAGCCTGACGACCGGGGTCTCGCCGATCGCGTCCATCACGGAATTTCTGACCTGGGATTGCACGCCTTCTCCTCCTTATAATTGCTATGGAGCAAGGCTAGCATGAAGAGTTTTTACGTGGCGCAAGATTGCAAACAATCGTGCGCCACGTGTCACAGTCTGGGGGGGTCACTGCCTCCGCGCGGCGACGGCGGCGATCACGGCCTGCTTGAGCTGCAGGTCCGTGAACGGCTTGGTCAGCACGCGCGCCGCCAGGTCGGAGGCGCCCGCCACCAGGCTGCCGTAGCCGGACGCGAACACCAGCGCCACACCCGGATGGTCGGCGACGATCCGGCGCGCCAGGGTCAGGCCGTCCTGGTCGGGCAGGCTGTAGTCGACCACGGCGACGTCGAAGCGTTCGCGCGCCAGGATCGCGATCGCGGCGGCGGCCGTCGGCGCTTCGGCGACGCGGTAGCCGGCAGTGCCCAGGATGTCGCGGTACAGCTCCCTGGCCTGGGCATCGTCTTCGATCAGCAGCACGCGCAGGCCGTCCGGGTGGACGACGCGGCCCGGCTGGGCCGGGGGCTCCGGCGCCGCGGCGGCCTGCTGGCCCTGGCCGCCCAGCATCTGGCGCACCTTGGCGGCCAGCTTCTCGCGGCGATAGGGTTTGCTGAGGAGTTCCACACCGGCGTCGAGGCGGCCACCATGGATGATGGCGTTCTGGGTGTAGCCGGAGGTGTACAGCACCTTCAGGTTGGGCAACAGGCTTCTCGCCTGGCGCGCCATCTCGGTGCTCTTGATCTTGCCCGGCATGACGACGTCGGTGAACAGCAGGTCGCAGCGCACGCCGGCGCGCAGCACGGCCAGCGCCATGTCGGCGTTATCGGCGCGCAGCACTTGGTAGCCGAGTTCGGACAGGATGCCGACCACGGTGGCCTGCACGTTCAGGTCGTCCTCGACCACCAGGATGGTCTCCGTGCCGCCGCGCATGTCGCCGCCGCCGACCTGTTCCGGCAGCGCCTGCTCGGCTTCCAGCGAACGCGGGAAATAAGCCTTGATCGTGGTGCCGTGGCCGACTTCACTGTAGATGCGAAAGTGGCCGCCGCTCTGCTTGACGAAGCCGAAGGCCATCGACAGGCCCAGGCCGGTGCCCTGCCCTTCGCCCTTGGTGGTGAAGAAGGGTTCGACGGCGCGCGCCAGCACCTCGGGCGTCATGCCGGTACCCGTGTCGCTGATCGCCAGCAGCACGTACTGTCCCGAAGGCACCTCGTGGGCCGCGCTCACATAGGTATCGTCGAGCATGGTGTTGGACAGCTCGATGGTGAGCTTGCCGCCGTTCGGCATCGCATCGCGCGCGTTGATCGCCAGGTTCAGCACCACGTTCTCGAGCTGGTGCGGGTCGACCAGGGTATTCCACAGCGAGGCCGACACCGCCATCTCCACCTCGACGGTCTCGCCGACGGCGCGCTGCACCAGGTCCTCCATGCCGCGCACCACGCGGCCGGCGTTCAGCACCACCGGCTGCAGCGGCTGGCGCCGCGCGAAGGCCAGCAGCTGTGCMGCCAGCTTGCCGCCGCGGTCCACCGCCGACAAGGCCATGTTCAGGTGGCGCTGCGCGGCCGGGATGCCCGCCACGGTGCCGCTCAAGAGCTGCAGGCTGCCGCCGATGACTTGCAGGATGTTGTTGAAGTCGTGGGCCACGCCGCCGGTCAGCTTGCCGACCGCCTCCAGGCGCTGCGCATGCTGCAGGGCCTGGCGCGCTTCCTCCAACTGGGTGCGCTGGGTGATGTCGCGGGTGATCTTGGCAAAGCCGACCAGCTTGCCGTCGGGATCGTGGATGGCATCGATCACCACGCTGGCGCGGAAGGTGGAGCCGTCCTTGCGCACCCGCAGGCCTTCGGCTTCGAAGCGGCCGTCCGCGCGCACCTGGGCCAGCACCTGTTCGGGCTTGCCGTTGCGGCGATCTTCCTCGGTGTAGAAACGGCTGAAGTGGCTGCCGACGATTTCATCGGCCGCATAACCCTTGATCTTGCGCGCGCCGGCATTCCAGGTGGTCACCACACCTTCAGGGCTGAGCATGTAGATGGCGTAGTCGACCACGCTGTCGACCAGCAGCTTGAACTGCTCCTCGGTGCGGCGCAGCGCATCGCGGGCCAGCTTCCTGTCGGTGATGTCGCGCGTGATCTTGGCAAAGCCGAACAGTTCGCCGTGGTCGTCGTGGATCGCGTCGATCACGACCGAGGCCCAGAAGCGGCTGCCGTCCTTGCGCACGCGCCAGCCTTCGGCCTCGAAGCGTCCCGACTCCAGCGCGGTCTTCAGGGCCCGCTCGGGCACGCCCGCAGCACGGTCGGCTTCCGTGTAGAAGCGCGAGAAGTGCTGGCCGAGGATTTCCTGTTCCTCGTAACCCTTGAAGCGGCGGGCGCCGGCGTTCCAGCTCGCCACCGTACCGTCCGGATTGAGCATGTAGATCGCGTAGTCCGCCACCCGCTCGATGAGAAGCTGGGCACGGCGCTGGGCATTGAGGTCGCTCGACATGAAATTATGGAAACTTTAAATTCCCGAGTATAACAGTGGGGTGGCCGCCTGCGCGGAATCCCGCGGTCTTATACAATCGATATTGGGCAGCAGCTGTCGAACGCAAGAGGCAGCTGCCGAAACTGAGTCAACAGGAGAACAAGCATGTCGGGTTACAGCATCAATATCGAAGAAAAAACCCTCGCCGGTAACAACTTCCGCGAGGTCCTGTACACGACCCCGCGCAGCCAGCTGGTCATCATGACCCTGCAGGCCGGCGAGGAGATCGGCATGGAACACCACACCGGCCACGACCAGTTCATCCGCGTCGAAGCCGGCACCGGTGTCGCCATCCTCGACGGCGAAGAGCACAAGCTGGAAGACGGCGTGGCCGTGGTGGTGCCGGCCGGTACCGAGCACAACGTGATCAACACCTCGAAGACCGAGCCGATGCGCCTCTACACCCTGTACACGCCGCCGGAGCACCCGGACGGCATCGTGCATGCCACCAAGGCCGAGGCCGACGAGTACGAGAAACACCACCACGAAGAGTGATGCCGCCCGCCGCGGCCTCAGGCCTCAGCCCTTGCAGGCGAAGCCGTAGCGGGTCATTTCGCAACCGCGCTGCAGGCACTGGCGTTCGTCATAGCCGTGGGCGCGGCATTGCATCAGCGTTTCCTCGCGGCGCTGGCGGGCCGAGGGTTCGGCGTCGGCGGCCCTGGCGCTGGCCTCGGCCTTGACGCGCTTGCGGACATGGCTGCGCTGGCGCTTGGGCGGCGGCGCGGTGTCGGCGGGCTGGTCTTCGGCCGGCACGGGCTGGCCTGCGCCGGCGTCGGTCTGCGCCGCTGCCGATCCGCCCACCGCGGTGCTTCGCTCCGCGGTGCTTGCCTCCGCACTGACAGGCGCAGGCGGCGCGGGCGCAGGCGTGACGGGCGCCGCCACGCTTGCCGGCAAGGCCCGCGATGCCTGCGCCGCTTCCGGGCCGGGGGCGGCGGATGCGGGGGCGGGATTCGTGTTCGCCACCACCACCAGCGCGTCTTCGACCTGGCTCTGGTCGTACAGATAGAGGCCGCCGCTGGCCAGCAGTGCCAGCAGCACGCCGGCCGCACCCCAGGCGACGAGGCGCCGCCCCCAGAGACGGCTGCGTTCCGTGCGCCGCTGCTCCTCGGCGTCCAGGGCCAGGCGTTCGGCGAGCCAGCCCGGCACCTGCTCCTCCGTGCTGTCGGCCGGTGCCCACGGTTCGGTCGCCTGCGCCGTCGCCCGCATCGGCGGCGGCCTTGGCGCTGGCGGCGGGATGGGCTCGGCGAAGGCCGGGGGCTGCGGCGCAAATCCCGTTGCCGGGACGGTGTCGCCGGGCTCCGCCGCTTGCGGACGCGGCTCGACGGTCGGGCGCGGCCGCGTGACTTGCTCGGCGGCGCCAGGGATTGGCGGCTTGGACTGCGCTGAGCCGCTTTCGTTGAGATCCTGCAGGAGTTGAGGCTTCATGGTGCGGTAGATCGCTTCTGCTTCCCCGCAGTTTAACGAATCGCCGACCATGCCGGAGCGCGCCTGAACACGGGCGCGCCCCCGACTCAAGCGTATGGGGCCCTGCTCAGAGCGCGATCGCCACCGCCATCGGCGCCTGGCGCAGAGCCGGCAGGCTCACTTCCAGCAGGCGCCGGCGGGCGTCCCAGCGGAAGACCTGGGCCTTGCCGTTGACCTGCACGGCACGTGGTTGTCGCCCCACGTTGTGGACCTTCAGCGTGAAGGCATGCGAAGTCGGGGCATAGCTGGCGCCGGTCTCCGGTTGCAGCGCGATCTCGAGCCTGCCGGCATCGAGCCGGCTGCTGAAGCGCACCAGCTCGTACTTGCCGGCCTCGAAGGCGTTCGGGGTCTTGCCGTCGTCGTCGTACAGCTGGCCGGACGAACTCTTCACGCCGGCGTCGTGCCAGTAGTGCAGGTCGAGCGCACGGGTCGAGTAGTCGCGGGTGCTCTGCACCACCTTCGCCAGCGGCACGAAGGCACCGGCCCGCACATAGGTCGGAATATGGTCGGCGACGGGCTTGACCACTTCGGTGATGCCGCCACGGTGCGGTTCGTCGGTATGGAAATCGAACCACGTAACGCCCTTGTCGGGGAAGTGCACTTCCTTGCGCGTCGCGCCCGGCTCGACCACCGGCGCCACCAGGAAGCTCGGGCCCCACAGATAGGTCGAAGAGATCGCCGCCGCCGCTTCCTCGTCCTGCTCCTCGAACAGCATCGGACGCATCATCGGCATGCCGCTGCGGCTGTTCTCGAAGGCGATCGTGTAGTTATACGGCAGCATCGCGTAACGCAGGCGCACCGCCTCGCGCGCCAGCGCTTTCGTCTTCGGTTCGCGGAACACCGGCTCGGCCGCCACCTCTTCCTGGGCGTGCGGGCGGAACAGCGGCTGGAACACGCCGTACTGCAGCCAGCGCACATAGAGTTCGTCGTCCAGCACCGGACCGGCAAAGCCGCCGAGGTCGGAATGCATCCAGGCCTGGCCCTGCATCYCCATCTGCAGCGAGATCTCCATCTGCGACTGCAGGCCACCCCAGCCGCGGCTGACGTCGCCGGACCAGGGGATCATGCCGAAGCGCTGCGAGCCCGAATAACCCGAGCGCATCAGGATGAAGGGGCGCTCGTCGGGATAGTCGCGCGCATAGCCGTCGTGGATCAGGCGCGCCCACTCGTGGCCGTAGATATTGTGGACCTGGTCGGCCGTGCCGGCCGCGTGCCGGGCTTCGGCCGGATGCACTTCGGGCTCACCCAGGTCGCCCCACCACCCGGCCACGCCGCCCGACTTCAGGTTCTTGTAGATGTTCCAGAACCAGGTCCGGGCTTCCGGCTTGAAGACGTCGACCAGGCCGGTGTTCCCGAAGTAGAAATCGTAGCGCAGGGGCTGGCCGTCGCTGCCGGTGGCGAGCACGCCCTGCTGCGAAGCTTCGTTCCAGCGCTTCGAGGTCGTCAGGATGAAGGGCTCGGTGATCAGGACGGTCTTGACGCCCTTCTGCAGGAAGTCCGCCATCATCTTTTCGGGCTGCGGGAAATTGTCGCGGTCCCAGGCCAGGTTGCCCATGGTGCCCTTGACGGTCTTGCCGAACCAGTAGAGGTCGAGCACGACCGCGTCCAGCGGAATGCCGTCGGCGATGAACTTGTCGACCACGGCGCGGGTTTCAAGCTCGGTGTGATAGCCGAAGCGGCTCGCGAAATTGCCGAAGGCCCAGCGCGGCGGCAGCGGCTGGCGGCCCGTCAGGCGGGTATAGCCGTCCATGATCTGGGCCCAGTCGTCGCCCGCCACCACCTGGTAGGTCTTGGGACCGCCGATGGCTTCGAAGCGCAGGGTGCCGTCCTTGCGGCTGTCGAGATCGAGGTAGCCGGCCTGCGGATTGTCGAAGTGGATCGCATAGCGCTTCGAGGACAGCGCCATCGGAATCCCGTAACCCATCTGCTCGGCGTGGCTGCCGAAGCCGTAGGAGGCCTTGTTATACAGCGGGAAGCGGTAGCCGCGGCGGTTCATGCCGACCGCGCGCGAACCGGCGCCGTACAGGGCTTCGCTGCCGTCGACCGCGAATTCGATCGACTCCAGCTGGTCGCCGCGGCCGTAGCCGCGCTTTTCGGCCACCAGCGGCTTGCCCTTGTAGCTGTAGCCGATGCGGAAGGGCGACTTCTCGACCGTGACCGTGATGCCCTCGGTGGCGAGCACGACGCGCGCCGCGTCTTCCTGCACCCGCACCGGCACCTGGCCCGCCGCCAGCACCACGGCGTGGGAGGCGGCCTGCGGCATGCCCTCTTCCGCGCTGGGCACGAAGCTGGTCTCGACGATGTTGGGCGCGTAGGGCTTGATCAGGTAGCGGCCGTCGCTGGTGGCGATCTCGTAGCCCTTGCCGCCGACGCTCTTGAAGCCGAGGAAGTGGCGGTCGGCGTTCTGGGCCTGGGCGAACGGGCTGGCGGTCAAGGCGGCGAACGCGGAGGCGAACGCCACCGCAAAGGTGGTGAATTTCATGGTCTCGTGGTCGTTGTCGTGATCTTGGCGGCCTGGGCGGCCGCAGGCAAGAGCATGCCAGAATTTACATGGTTGAGGTAGTTAATTTACACGCACGGGGCAAACGAGCTGGTATACCTCAGAAATTGCAAGCGACAGCCGTACGTAGTTTGACTACGCCGACTCAGCCCCTAACCGGTGCGGCAGCCCCTCCTCTGCTTGAGGTAACATCCAGGGGCCAGCCAGGAGAGCCATGAGTCCGACTACCCAACCCCGAGTACCGCCGCTTGTTCACACCGTCGTTTTTGATCTCGGCAATGTTCTGATTCGATGGGATCCGCGCATCCTGTACAGGAAGCTGTTTGCCGACGACGAAGCGGCAATGGAGCATTTCCTGTCCGAGGTGTGCAACATGGAATGGAACGAGCAGCAAGACCGGGGCCGTTCATGGAAAGATGGAATCGACATGGCGATTCAAACCCACCCTTCCCATGAACGTCATATCAGGGCTTTTCGTGAGCGTTGGGAAGAGATGATCCCGGGCGCGATCGAGGAGACCGTAGAGGTCCTCGCGGAACTCCGCGCGCTCGATGTCCGTCTGCTGGCCCTCACCAACTGGTCGGACGAAACCTTCCCCATCGCTCTCAGGCGTTTTCCATTCCTTGCCTGGTTCGAAGGCATCGTGGTGTCCGGCCGCGAACAACTCGTGAAGCCGGATCCGGCGATCTTCAGGCTTCTGATCGATCGCTACAAACTGGTCCCGGAGAACACCGTTTTCATCGATGACAGCATTCGCAATGTCGAGGCCTCCACGAAGGAAGGCCTGCGCGGCATTCATTTTCAAAGCGCCGCCGACTTGCGCTTCAGGCTGAGGGCATTGGGACTTCCCCTGCCTGTGACGGAATAAGAATGGAAAACGAATGGCTGACGTATGCCAAGCGCCTGCAGGCTACGGCGCTGACCGGCCTGGCATACGCCAAAGGGGAATACGACATCGAACGCTATCGGGAAATCAAGGAGATAGCCGATGCCATGTTGTCGAAGCTGTTCATGGCACCGACTACGCAGATCGCTGCGCTTGCGCCAGGCTCCAGGACCTATGTGACCCCGATGAACGACGTCCGCGGTGCCGTGATCGAAGATGACCGGATTCTGCTGGTTCGGGAAAGGGTCTCGGGCTTGTGGACTCTGCCAGGGGGATTCGCCGATGTCGGGCTCTCCGCCGCGGAGAATGTCGTCAAGGAGATCGCGGAAGAAGCATGCATCGATGTCGTCGCAAAGCAGCTCTACGGCGTCAGGCACAAGGCCAAGGGGCCGTTCAACCCCGATGCCCGCGAGTTCTACAAATTCTATTTTCTTTGCGAGCGTACCGGCGACGCAGTCCCCAGGCCCGGCCCCGAAGTGTCGGACGCCGCATTCTTCCCGCTGGACCGTTTGCCCAGGCTGTGCAAGGATAGAATCGTCGAGGAGGACATCGAGCGGGCATTCGCGCACTATCGTAGCCCTGGCCAAAGCACATTGTTCGATTAAAACAACCACATGGATACGGACCATGAAGCGAAGAATGAGAGTAGCGACCTTCAACGTCAACGGCATCAACAGCCGCCTGCCCGCCCTGCTGCAATGGCTGGAAGAGACCCGGCCTGACGTCGCCTGCCTGCAGGAGCTGAAGGCGCCGCAGGAGAAGTTCCCGGAAATGGAGATCCGTGCCGCCGGCTATCATCCGATCTGGCACGGCCAGAAAAGCTGGAACGGCGTCGCCATCCTCGCGCACGATGCGGAACCGCAGGAAATCGGGCGCGGCCTGCCGGGCGACCCGGAGGACGAGCAGAGCCGCTACATCGAAGCGGCGGTGAACGGCATCCTGATCGGCTGCCTGTATCTCCCGAACGGCAATCCGGCGCCGGGTCCGAAGTTCGACTACAAGCTGCGCTGGTTCGAACGCCTGCATGCGCGCGCCCAGGAATTGATCGACACTGGCGCGCCGGTGATCCTGTGCGGCGACTACAACGTGATGCCGACCGAACTCGATGTCTACAAGCCCGAGCGCTGGCTCGACGACGCCCTGTTCCGCCCCGAGACCCGCGCCGCCTACCGCAAGCTGCTCGACCAGGGCTGGACGGATGCCCTGCGCACCATGCATCCGGACGAAGTGATCTACACCTTCTGGGATTACTTCCGCGATGCCTACGGCCGCAACGCCGGCCTGCGCATCGACCACCTGCTGCTCAGCCCGGCGCTCGCGCCGAAGCTGAAAGCGGCCGGCGTCGACCGTGACGTGCGCGGGCGCGAGAAACCGAGCGACCACGCGCCGACCTGGGTGGAACTGGACTGGCCATGAGCGAAGACCAGCAAACGCCGGTGCCGGCCATCTGGCGGCCAACCCTCGCCGCCATCGTCGACGCCTTCCGCGAGGGCGACTTCGAACTGGCGCGCGGCATCCCCGAGGTCAGCCCCCTGTCGCCGGAGGACGCGCAGATCACCGCCGATAACATCGAGGATTACGGCGCGACCCTGGTCAGCCTGCCCGACGAAGCCTGGGAGACCTCGGTCTCCCAGTGGATGGACGGCTACTGGCATGTACTGGTCGACCTGTACACCGAGGACGAAGGCGCCAGCGACCTGGTGCTCGATGTACGGGTGCGCGAGCACGGCGCGGGCTACCTGTTCGAAGTCCACCTGGTGTACGTGCCCTGAGCAATGCCCGCTAGGCGTCCAGCAGCGCCGTCCCGTAGGAATTATCGATCGCGCACAGCCAGCGCCCGTCCGCGCCGCGCCTGAACACATAGGTGGCGCGGCGGTTCGCGTGCACCTGCGTCCCGTCCGCGTCCATGTAATCGAGGGTCGATTCCATGATCACCATCGCGCTGTCGCCGGCCTCCAGCACCTCCATCCTGCCCTGGCCCACGCGCAGGGTATGGCGGACGATTTCCGCGATCTTCACGAAGGCCGCGCGGATGCCCGCCTTGCCGGCCACGTTCAGTCCGGGCTTGACGACCAGGACGGCGTCGTCGGTATAGAAATCCATGAGCGCGTCGAAATCCTCGGCGGTGATGGCGCGGTCGGCGGACTGGATGAGTGCTTGCAGCGGATGCGGTGCCATAGGTGAGTCTCCTTGAAGTGAATGCGCGGAGACAGGCACTGGACAACCCGCCTCCAGGCGGGTTGCGATGATTGACAAGCGCTAACCCACCATCGAGGGAATGGCGGGAATAATGATGGCCAGGGTGGCGGATGCGCTCTTCATGCCTTCAGGCTAACAGCGAATCCAGGGCCGTGCAAGCTCAGGGCGCGGGCCTGGGCCTGGCGTCGACCATCACCAGGCGCATCGCGCTGTCGGTGACACTGTCGATGTCCGGGCTGTAGTCGTCCTCGATCCAGCGCAGCGCGATGTGGATCACGCCGCCCACCACGCCGGCCTGCAGCAGCGGGTCGGCGCCTTCTGCTTCGGGTCCGGCGATGCGGCCGACTTCCTCGCCGATCGCGCGCAGCGATGCATCGAAGGCCTTGTCGACGGCACGGCTGACGCCACGGATTTCGACCAGGAACACGCGCGCCGAGCGCGGATCCCTTTGCAGGGCCGTGAAGTAGGCGCGCAGCATGGCGCGCGCGCGCCCGGTGCGGACCGGCCCCGCTTCTTCGGCGGCCTTGCGGATCTCGCCGAACACGGAATACGTCACTGCGTTGTACGACGCGATCAGCAGGTCCTCGCTGTTGGCGAAGGATTCGTAGAAGTAGCGTTCCGTCAGGCCTGCCGCTTCGCAGACCGCCTTCACGGTGGCCTGGCGGTAGCCGCGCTCTCCGTACACTTCGATGGCGGCGGCGATCAACTGGCTGCGGCGCTGGGCGCGGCGCTCGTCTTGCGACATGCCGCGGTAGGGACGCGCTGGGAGAGTTTCTCGAGACATCCCTCTATTCTGGCATAGAACATTGCAAAATTGTTGTCAGACATAAACTGACAATGTACAGTGTCAGTACCAAGAACCAGAACAAGAGACACCATGCCCCAAGCTTCCACTGCGGGCGGCGAGATCCTGGACGTGCTGATCGTCGGCGCCGGCCTGTCCGGCATCGGCGCCGCCTGGTACCTGCAGCAGCGCTGCCCGGACAAGCGCTACGCGATCCTCGAGGCGCGCGCTGCCATCGGCGGCACCTGGGACCTGTTCCGCTATCCCGGCGTGCGCTCCGACTCGGACATGTACACCCTCGGTTACGGCTTCCAGCCATGGACCGCGGGCAAGGCGATCGCCGACGGCCCCTCGATCCGCGGCTACATCCGCGACACCGCGCGCGACAACGGCATCGACCGCCACATCCGCTTCCGGCACAAGGTGGTCGCGGCCGCATGGTCGAGCGCGGACGCCTGCTGGACCATCGAAGCCGACCACGACGGCACCCCTGGCACGATCCGCACCCGCTTCCTCTACATGTGCAGCGGCTACTACAGCTACGAGGAAGCCTACCGTCCCGCCTTCGAGGACGAGGACCTCTACCTCGGCCGCATCGTGCAGCCGCAGTTCTGGCCGCAGGACCTCGACTACGCCGGCAAGCAGGTCGTAGTGGTCGGCAGCGGCGCCACCGCCGTGACTCTGGTGCCGGCGATGGCCGGCGCGGCGGCCCACGTGACCATGCTGCAGCGTTCCCCGAGCTATGTGGTGACCCGGCCCTCCGAATACCGCTTCGCGCAGCGCTTCCGCAAGTGGATGCCGGAACGGGCCGCCTACTGGGCCACGCGCTGGCGCGTGATTCTTGAATCCATGCTGCTGTACCGCCTGGCGCGCAGCAAGCCGGATCTGGCCAGGCAGAAGATCGTGGCGATGGCGCGCCACCAGCTCGGCAAGGATTTCGACGTCGCCACCCACTTCACGCCCGATTACAAACCCTGGGACCAGCGCGTCTGCGTGGTGCCGGACGGCGACATGTTCAAGGCTATCCGCAAGGGCCATGCCTCGGTCGTCACCGACCACATCGAGCGCTTCACCGAAACCGGCATCCTGCTGAAGTCCGGCAAGGAGCTGGCGGCCGACGTGGTGGTGCTGGCAACCGGCCTGAAGATCAAGGTGCTGGGCGGCGTCGCCGTCACCGTCGACGGCAAGCCCTTCCACGCCGGCGAATCGATGTCCTACAAGGGCATGATGCTGAGCGAGCTGCCGAACTGCGTGATGACCTTCGGCTATACGAACGCGTCCTGGACCCTGAAGGCCGACCTCACCGCCGCCTATGTGTGCCGGCTGCTGCGCTACATGGATCGCAAGGGCGTTGCCATCGCGGTGCCGCGCCGCGAAGCCGGGGTCGAGCCCGAACCCTTCCTGAACTTCACCTCGGGCTATGTGCAGCGCGCCAAAGGCGAATTGCCGCAGCAGGGCTCGCGCCGCCCCTGGCAGGTCTACCAGAACTACCTGCAGGACATGATCACCATCCGCTACGGCCGCATCGCCGACGGCGTCATGCATTTTGGAGCGAAAGGAGTACTGCCTTGAAGCTGAAAAACCGGGTTGCCCTGATCACGGGCGCGGGCGGCGGCATCGGCCGCGCCACCGCGCTGGCGATGGCCAGGCGCGGCTGCCACCTGGCGCTGGCCGACATCGACCATGAGAGCGTCGCCGAAACTGCGCATCTGGCCCAGGGATTCGGCGTACGCGCCACCGCCCACCGCCTCGACGTCGCCGACCGCGAGGCCGTGCGCGCCTTTCCCGACGAGGTCCGGGCCGCGCAACGCAAGCTCGACATCCTGATGAACAATGCCGGCGTGGCCCTGGGCGGCACCTTCGAGCAGGTCAACGAGGCAGATTTCGACTGGCTGCTGGAGATTAACTTCCAAGGCGTGGTCAGGATGACGCGCGCCTTCCTGCCGCTGCTGCACGGCTCGGACGATGCCCGCATCGTCAATGTCTCCAGTATCTACGGCATCATCACGCCGCCCGGCCAGGCCGCCTACTCGGCCAGCAAGTTCGCGGTGCGCGGCTTCTCCAACGTGCTGCGCCACGAACTCGAAGGCAGCACGGTCGCCGTCTCCGTCGTGCATCCGGGCGGCGTCGCCACCTCGATTGCGAGGAAT
This sequence comes from Massilia sp. 05N420, assembly GCF_056397205.1. Classification (NCBI taxonomy): domain Bacteria; kingdom Pseudomonadati; phylum Pseudomonadota; class Betaproteobacteria; order Burkholderiales; family Oxalobacteraceae; genus Massilia; species Massilia sp. 05N420. The sequence continues at coordinate 104,201 of NZ_JBFTMX010000003.1, read as the reverse complement.
GCGCGGATCCCTCACGGCGCCCCGCAGGACGAGGTCGAGCACGGGCGCAAGACCATGGAAAAGCTGCTGCGCATGCCGCCCGAACAGGCCGGCGAGATCATCGTGCGCGGCATCGAAAAGCGCCAGGCCCGCATCCTGGTCGGCAGCGACGCCAAGGCCGCCGCCCTCCTCGAACGCCTGGCTCCGGTCGGCTACTGGGAGCTCCTGAAGAAAGCGATCAAGCGATGACTACCCTCCTGACCGTTGCCGGCTTCCTGCTTGGCGCGCTAGTGGTGCTGGCCGCCATCCTGGTCCTGTTCAGCGCCTGGACGGCGCGCAAGGTGCAGTCAGTGCTGCCGCCCAAGGGACGCTTCGTCGACGTACCCGGCGCACGCCTGCACATCCGTGAATTCGGCGAAGCGCGCGTAGGCGAACCGGCCATCCTGATGATCCACGGCCTGGCCGGGCAGCTCTCGCACTACACCTATGGCGTGGTCGGCCGGTTGGCCGAGCGTCACCGCATCGTGGTGGTCGACCGTCCCGGCTCCGGCTATTCGACCCGCGCGCCCGACACCTCCGCCGACCTTTCGGCCCAGGCCGCATCGATGGCGGCCCTGATCCGCACCCTGGGTCCCGGCCAGGCCTTCGTGGTGGGCCACTCGCTGGGCGGCGCGGTCGCGCTGACGCTGGCGCTCGAACATCCGCGGCAGGTGGCGGGACTGGCCCTGCTGGCGCCGCTGACCCATATGCGCGACGACGTGCCGCCGGTGTTCAAGGGCCTGGCGATCGAGTCGCCCTTTGTGCGCAAGCTGGTGGCCTGGACGCTGGCGATTCCGGCCTCCGTCAAGAACAGCGCCGCCACGCTGGAAGCCGTGTTCGGGCCGGAAGCGGTGCCGCGCGATTTCGCGACCAAGGGCGGCGGCCTGCTCTCGCTGCGTCCTTCCACCTTCCTGTCCGCCTCGGCCGACATGCAGGCCCTGCCGGCGCACCTGCCGCTGGTACAAGCGCGTTATGGGGAATTGCGGCTGCCCGTACACGTCCTGTACGGGAAGGACGACCGCATCCTCGACTGGAAGGCGAACGGTCAGGCGCTGGTTGACAAGGTGCCGGGTGCGAAGCTGGAGCTGGTCGAGGGCGGCCATATGCTGCCGGTGACGCAGGCGGCCCTGAGTGCGCGCTTCATCGAAGAAGCGCTCAGCGCTGCCGGCGCCGGCGCCGGCGCCGGAGTACAATAATCGGATGACCACGATCCGCCCAGCCCTCGCCGCCGACGCCCAGCTCGTCGCTCCCCTGTTCGATGCCTACCGCCAGTTCTACGGCAAGCCGGCCGAGCCCGACGTCGCCCTGCGCTTCGTGTCCGAGCGCCTGGCGAACGCGGACTCGGCGATCTTCCTGGCGCTCGGCGACGATGGCGAGCCGCTCGGCTTCACCCAGCTCTACCCGTCCTTCTCCTCGGTGTCCGCGGGCCGCATCTACATCCTGAACGACCTGTTCGTGGCGCCGCAAGGCCGCGGCAAGGGCATCGGCCGCGCCCTGCTCGACGCCGCAGCCGCCTTCGGCCGCGAACAGGGCGCCCTGCGCCTGGCGCTGTCGACCGCGCGCACCAATACCAYCGCCCAGGGCCTGTACGAGTCGCAGGGCTGGGTACGCGACGAATCTTTCTACGAGTACTCGCTCAAGCTGTAAAAGACACGTTGGTCAGCACTGCCGCCAGCGCCATCAGGTCGTAGGGCTTGCGCAGCACCACCGCATCCGGCCAGTTGCTGACCTCGCCCTTGCCGGTCGCGAACACGATCCGGATCCCCGGCGCCAGGACGCGCGCCTCGGCCGCCAGCATGTCGCCGGACATGCCCGGCAACTGGACGTCGGTGATCAGCACGTCGGATTCGTTCGAGATCAGCGCCAGCGCATCCTCCGCGGTAGCGGCCGAGCGCACCTCGTGGCCGAGGTGGATCAGCAGTGCTTCGGTACTGTCGCGGATTTCCTCTTCATCCTCCACCAGCACGATGCGCAGCGCCGGGCCCACCGTACTCTCGTCGGCACGCGGGCGCAGCGGCGCCGGTTCGCCCAGCGCGCGGCTGCGCTGGTTGGCCAGCACCTGGCGGATCCGGCGGGCCAGGCTTTCGCGGGTGTAGGGCTTACCGAGCAGCTCGACCCCGGGATCGAGGCGCCCGCCGTGGACGATCGCGTTTTCCGTATAGCCCGACGTGAACAGCACCGCCAGGTTGGGCAGGCGCTCGCGCGCCATGCGTGCCAGTTCCGGACTGCGCAGGGTGCCGGGCATGACCACGTCGGTGAACAGCACGTCGATCGGCACCCCGGATTCCACCACCGCCAGCGCGCTGGCGGCATCGGCCGCCTTCAGTACGCGATAACCGAGGTCGGTCAGCATCTCGACCACCGTGGTGCGCACGGCTTCGTCGTCTTCCGCCACCAGGATGGTCTCGGTGCCGCCGACGGGCGGCGAGGGCTCGACCGGCGGCGCCATCGCGTCCTCGGCGGCCAGGGTGCGCGGCAGGTAGATCTTGACCGTGGTGCCCTGCCCCGGCTCGCTGTAGATCTTCACGTGGCCGCCGGAYTGCTTGACGAAGCCGTACACCATCGACAGGCCGAGGCCGGTGCCCTTGCCCTCTTCCTTGGTCGAGAAGAAAGGCTCGAAGGCCTGGCGCAGCACCTCCGGCGTCATGCCGGCGCCGGTGTCGGTCACGCCGATCATCACGTACTGGCCGGGCGCGACGTCGGCATGGTTGCGGCAGTACAGGTCGTCGAGCACCGCATTGTTCGCCTCGATGGTGAGCCGGCCGGCGCCGTTCATCGCATCGCGCGCATTGATGGCCAGGTTCAGCACCGCATTTTCCACCTGGGCGACGTCGACCGCGGTATTCCACAGGCCGCCCGAGATCACCAGCTCGACCTCGATTTCCTCGCCCAGCGAACGGCGCAGCATGTCTTCCATGCTCATCACGACGCGGCTGATCTTGACCACGCGCGGCTCCAGCGGCTGGCGGCGGCCGAAGGCGAGCAGATAGCTGGCCAGCTTGGCGCCCTTCTCGACCGCCGAGCGGGCATTGCCGATCCAGCGCAGGGCTTCGCCGCCCTCGCACTGCACCTCGAGCAGCTGCAGGTTGCCGGAAATGATCTGCAGCAGATTGTTGAAGTCGTGGGCCACGCCGCCGGTGAGCTTGCCGATGGTCTCCATCTTCTGCGACTGCTGCAAGGCCAGCTCGGTGCGGCGGATCTGCTCGGCCTGTTCGCGGTCGGCCGTGATGTCGCGTCCGATTGCGTGGATGTAGACGGTGTCCGGCGCGGCCGACCACGACAGCAGGCACCAGCTGCCGTCCTTGCGGCGCAAGCGGTTCTCGAACTTGTACACGTGATGGCCTTTGCCCAGCGAATCCATCTGCGTCGTCGTGGCGGCCTGGTCTTCCGGGTGCACCAGATCGAGGAAGTTGCGGCCGACGACGTCGGCATCGCTCCAGCCCAGCAGCGAGCCGAAAGCCGGGCTGACCGCTTCGACCCGTCCGTCGAAACCGGCCACCAGCATGATGTCCTTCGACAGCCGCCACATGCGGTCGCGCTCGGCGGTGCGCAGGGACACCGTCTGCTCCAGGCTGGCGTTCAGGTGTTCGAGGCGCTGCTCGCCCCGCTTGCGGTCCTCGATGTCGGTATTGGTGCCGACCCAGCCGCTGACTTCGCCGTCCGCACCGCGCTGGGCGACCGCGCGCGACAAGTGCCAGCGGTAGCTGCCGTCCTGCGCGCGCAGGCGCATCTCGGCCTCGTAGGTCGAGCCGGAAGCGACCGCGATCGCCCAACGCGTGGTCACCTGGGCCAGGTCGTCCGGATGCACGATGGCGGTCCAGCCTATGCCGCCGAGTTCGTCCAGCCCCAGGCCGCTGTAGGCATAGGCGTGCTGGTTGAACCAGTCGTTCTTGCCGTCCGCGGTCGCGCTCCAGACCTGGTGCGGGATCGCCTGCGCAAAACTGTGGAACTTCGCCTCGCTTTCCCTCAGCGCCTGTTCGGCCAGCACCCGCTCGGTGACGTCGTGGCCCTGCACGAACACGCCGGTGACGTTGCCGCCTTCGTCGCGCATCGGCTGGTAGACGAAGTCGAGGTAGTACAGGCAGCGCTGGTGACCGTCCTCGGCCAGCCATATCGGCGCGGCATGGGCCGTGTGCGGCTCGCCGCTGTGGTAGACCCGGTCGAGCACCCCCACCAGACCCTGCGGCACCGTCTCCGGCAGCGCCAGGCGCAGCGGACGGCCGAGCACCGGGCGTCCGCCAATCAGCGCGCTGTAGGAGGCGTTGACGAGGGCGAAGACGTGGTCGGGTCCGGTCAACTGGGCGACGAAGCCGGGCGCCTGCTGGAAGATCGCGCGCAGGCGGCTGTGTTCCGCGCTCAGGCCGGCCTCGGCCATGACCTTGGCGGTGGTTTCGGTCACCACCGCCAGCACGCCGATCGCCTCGCCATCCTCGCCGGTGACCGGCGAATAGTCGAGGTCGAACCAGCATTCCGCCGGCTTGCCCTTACGCTCCAGACTCAATGGATGGTCGCGGTAGGACAGCGTGCCGCCCGCCAGCACCACCTCGAGCACATTGGCATTGAAGGCCGCGGCTTCCGGCCAGGCCTCGGCCACCCTGGCGCCGAAGATGGCCGGATGGCGCGCGGCGGACAACCCCGCATAGCCCTCGTTGTAGATCAGGACGCCCTCGCGTCCCCACAGGGTGGCGATCGGCACCGGCGAGCGCAGCACCAGTTCGAGCGTGGTGCGCATCGCAGCCGGCCAGCGGTCGACCGGTCCGAGGCTGGTCGTGCTCCAGTCGGCATCGTCGATCAGCTGTCCGAGGAGTCCACCGTTGCTGCCGAAGGTCCTGGCCGGGGCCGCGTCGCGCATCGCCATGTTGTCAATAAGTCCATGAAATTGTGAAGTCAGCGATTGTAAGGGGTTTCACCTTTCTATGGAACACAGTTCACCTGAAGTAATATCAGGAGCGATACCAAATTTATAACGATGACCCGATGGAGGCCGTATGCGACGCCGTCTTGCCGGTGCTGCCGCGCTGTTGCTGATTGCCCTGGGCGGCTGCCTGAGCCGCAAGCCGCTGCCGGTCGATCCGGTGGCCTGGGAAGCGCCGCCGAACCCCGGCTACACCGGTGTGTACGCAGCCAACCGCCGGCTCACCGGCCTCCAGACCATCGGCCTCGATGGCGCCATCGGTCCCGAACACATCGCTCTCGGGCCCGAGGGCCTCCTGTATACGGGGGTCGAGGGCGGCAGCGTGCTGCGCATGCGGCCGGACGGCGGCGGCCTCGAAGTGTGGGCCCAGACCGGCGGACGGGTGCTGGGTTTCGATTTCGATGCCGATGGGCGGATGATCGCCGCCGACGCGTATCGCGGCCTGGTGGCGATCGCCGCGGCGCCGCCCCATCACGTGACGGTGCTCGCCGACCGCTTGCCGGACGGCGATCCGATCCGCTTTCCGGACGCGGTGACGCTGGCGCGTGACGGCAGGGTCTACTTCACCGACGCCAGCCGGCGCTTCTCGCCGGCCGAGAATGGCGGCCCCTTCGAGGCCAGCGTCCTCGATTACCTCGAACACCGGCCGACCGGCCGCGTGCTGGTCTATCAGCCAGGCGGCAAGGTCGAAGTGGTGGCCGACGGCCTGTCCTTCGCCAACGGCATCGTCCTGTCGCGCAACGAGCGCTCCCTTTTCGTGGCCGAGAGCGGCGCCTACCGGGTCTGGCGCATCGATGCGGATGCGCGCGGCCTCGACCTCACCCGCGCTCCCGGYGCCCAGGCCCGTGTCATCCTCGCCGATCTGCCGGGCTTCCCGGACAACCTGATGCGCGGCATGGACGGCCGCATCTGGCTGGGCCTGGCGAAGCCGCGCACCGCCTCCGGCGACGTGGCGGCCGCCCATCCCTTCATGCGCAAGCTGGCCTTGCGCCTGCCGCGCTCCCTGTGGCCGGTGCCTCCCGCCTACGGCCATGTACTTGCCTTTACCGAGGATGGCCGGGTGGTCGCCGACCTGCAGGACCCGACCGGTGCCTATCCGGACACGACCGGCGTGCTGGAAACCGCGGACCGCCTGTACATCCAGAGCGTGCACGCGGGCGGCATCGGCTGGCTGCCGAAATCCCGCGCCGGCCTCGCCGAACGGTCCAATCAGCGCTGAGCAGTGCCGCGCACGCTTGCCGCAATCGGCATGGCTTCGCTGCGCCGCGTGCTAGTGTCTTGACCTGATCCTGCGGGCAGCCGCGATCTTTCCAGGCGCTATCCGTGCTGCAAAGCAGCAGAAAAATATTCTCGCAAAACATGCGTGCGCGGTCTTGCCGCAATTAATATGTTTTCTGCTGCACACACCTTTACCAAGGGGAAAGCGAACTATGAGCCAGAGTCAACCTCTGTCGCTGCACGTCCCGGAGCCTACCGGCCGCCCGGGTTGCAAGACTGATTTTTCGTATCTTGGAATTAATCCCGCGGGCATCGTCCCGCGTCCGCCCGTCGACGTGCGCTACCAGGACACCGCGGAGATCGCCTCCAGCCTGATCCGCGTGCTGGACGACAACGACGACGCCGTCGGCCCCTGGGCCCCGGCGCTGGACCAGGAGACCCTCCTGTCCGGCTTGCGCACCATGATGAAGACCCGTATCTTCGACGCCCGCATGGTCATCGGCCAGCGCCAGAAGAAGATGTCCTTCTACATGACCTCGCTCGGCGAGGAGGCCATCGGCACCGCCCACGCGCTGGCCCTGAAGGATGGCGACATGTGTTTCCCGACCTATCGCCAGCAAAGCCTGCTGATGGCGCGCAAGTATCCGATGGTCGACATGATCTGCCAGCTGCTGTCGAACGAGCGCGACCCGCTGAAGGGCCGCCAGCTGCCGGTGATGTACTCGTCCAGGAAAGATGGCTTCTTCACGATTTCCGGCAACCTCGCCACCCAGATTCCGCAGGCGGTCGGCTGGGCCATGGCCTCCGCCATCAAGGGCGACACGAAAATCGCCTCCGGCTGGATCGGCGACGGCGCCACCGCCGAAAGCGACTTCCACACCGGCCTCACCTTTGCCCACGTCTACCGCGCCCCGGTGATCCTGAACGTGGTCAATAACCAGTGGGCCATCTCGACTTTCCAGGCCATCGCCGGCGGCGAGAGCGTCACCTTCGCTTCCCGCGGCGTCGGCGCCGGCATCGCCTCGCTGCGCGTCGACGGCAACGACTTCCTGGCCGTGTACGCGGCCTCCTGCTGGGCCGCCGAGCGCGCCAGGAGCAACCTGGGACCGACCCTGATCGAATGGGTCACCTACCGCGCCGGCCCGCATTCGACCTCCGACGACCCCTCGCGCTACCGTCCGGCCGACGAATGGACCTATTTCCCGCTGGGCGACCCGATCGGCCGCCTGCGGCGCCACCTGGTCAAGAAGGGCTGGTGGTCGGACGCCCAGCACGAGGCCTTGCAGGCCGAGCTGGAAGCCGAAGTCCTGGCCGCGCAGAAGGAAGCCGAGCAATCCGGCACGCTGATCGATGGCCGCGTGCCGAGCGCCGCATCGATGTTCGAGGACGTCTACAAGGACATGCCCGAACACCTGCGCCGCCAACGCCAACAACTGGGGGTGTGAAGTGATGCGAGATATCGAGAAGGATGTAGTAGTAACCCCGATGACGATGATCCAGGCCCTGCGTTCGGCCATGGACGTGATGATGGAACGCGACGAGAACGTGGTCGTCTACGGCCAGGACGTCGGCTATTTCGGCGGCGTGTTCCGCGTCACCGACGGCCTGCAGGCCAAGTACGGCAAGCACCGCGCCTTCGACGCCCCGATCTCCGAAGGCGGCATCGTCGGCACCGCGGTCGGCATGGCCGCCTACGGCCTGCGTCCGGTGGTCGAGATCCAGTTCGCCGACTACTTCTATCCGGCGACCGACCAGATCGTCTCGGAAGCGGCGCGCCTGCGCTACCGCTCGGCCGGCGACTTCACCTCGCCGCTGACCATCCGCATGCCCTGCGGCGGCGGCATCTATGGCGGCCAGACCCACAGCCAGAGCCCGGAAGCCTTCTTCACCCACGTCTGCGGCCTGCGCACCGTGATGCCGTCCAACCCCTACGATGCGAAAGGCCTGCTGATCGCCTCGATCGAGAACGACGACCCGGTGATCTTCCTGGAACCCAAGCGCCTGTACAACGGCCCCTTCGACGGCCACCACGACCGTCCGGTCACTTCCTGGGCAAAACACCCGCTGGGCAAGGTCCCCGAAGGCTACTACAAGGTCCCGCTGGACAAGGCGGCGATCTTCCGTCCCGGCGCCGACCTCACCGTGCTGACCTACGGCACCATGGTCTGGGTCTCGGAGGCCGCCGCCAACGAGACCGGCATCGATGCCGAGATCATCGACCTGCGCACCCTGTGGCCGCTGGACCTCGACACCATCGTCGAATCGGTCAGGAAGACCGGCCGCTGCGTCGTGGTCCACGAGGCCACCAGGACCAGCGGCTTCGGCGCCGAACTCGCCGCCCTGGTGCAGGAGCACTGCTTCTACCACCTGGAAGCGCCGATCGAGCGCGTGACCGGCTGGGATACGCCTTACCCGCATGCGCAGGAATGGGCGTACTTCCCCGGACCGGACCGCGTCGGCGCGGCATTCAAACGAGCGATGGAGGCATAAAGGTGGGTATTCACGTCATCAAAATGCCCGACGTGGGCGAAGGTATTGCGGAATGCGAAGTGGTGGCCTGGCGCGTCCAGCCCGGCGATACGGTCACGGAAGACCAGATCCTGGCCGACGTCATGACCGACAAGGCCACGGTCGAGATCCCGTCGCCGGTGCATGGCACCGTCATGGCGCTGGGCGGCAAGGTCGGCGAATCGCTGGCCGTGGGCGCCGAACTGGTGCGCCTCGAAATCGAGGGGGCCGGCAATTTCAAGGGTGAGGCTGCGAAGCCGGCGGCTGCCGCTGCTCCGGCCGCCGCCCAGGTTGCGGACGAGCCGGCCGATCTGCCGCACGGCTTCGTGCCGGAGCCGCAGCGCATCGTGGCCGGCGCGGCGAGCGTGCCGGTCCCTGCCCCGGCGGCGAAATCCGCGGGCTCCGGCGACCGCGCCGGCAATGGCGCCGCCTCGCGCGCGACTTTCCGTGATGCGAACGAAAAACCCCTGGCCGCGCCCGCCGTGCGCAAGCGCGCCTGGGACATGGGCATCGAGCTGCAGTACGTGGGCGGCAGCGGTCCGGCCGGCCGCATCACGCATGCCGACCTCGACAACTTCGTCGCCGGCCGGAAGCAGGGCCATGCCGTGCACGGCAGCGCCGACAGCCGCTACGCCGAGCTGCATGGCGAGGAGGCGGTGCCGCTGATCGGCCTGCGCCGCAAGATCGCCGAGAAGATGCAGCTGTCCAAGCGCCAGATCCCGCACTTCACCTATGTCGAGGAAGTCGACGTCACCGAACTCGAAGCCCTGCGCACCCAGCTGAACGCGCGCTACGGCGAGGAACGCGGCAAGCTGACCCTGCTGCCGCTGCTGATGCGCTCCGTGGTGCTGGCAATCCGCAAGTTCCCCGAGGTCAACGCCCGCTTCGACGACCAGGCCGGCATCGTCACCCGCTACCAGCCGGTCCACCTCGGCATGGCCACCCAGACCGACGCCGGCCTGATGGTGCCGGTGATCCGCAACGCCGAAGCCCGCGACCCGTGGAACAGCGCCCGCGAGATCCTGCGCCTGGCGGAAGCCGCGCGCACCGGCAAGGCGGCGCGCGACGAGCTGTCCGGCTCGACCATCACCATCACCAGCCTGGGTCCACTGGGCGGCATCGTCAGCACGCCGGTGATCAACCATCCGGAAGTGGCGATCGTCGGCGTCAACCGCATCCTCGACCGTCCGGTCGTGAAGAACGGCGGCCTGGTGGCGCGCAAGCTGATGAACCTGTCGTCGTCCTTCGACCACCGGGTCATCGACGGCATGGTGGCGGCCGAGTTCATCCAGGCCGTGCGCGCTTACCTGGAAGCGCCGGCAACGCTGTTCGTGGAATAAGGGACAGAGGACATCAACAAGATGACGATGGAAACGACGACTTTACTCATCATCGGCGGCGGCCCCGGCGGCTACGTGGCCGCCATCCGCGCCGGGCAGCTGGGCATCAAGACCGTGCTGGTCGAGGGCGGCCAGCTGGGCGGCACCTGCCTGAACGTGGGCTGCATCCCGTCCAAGGCCCTGATCCATGCGGCCGAGGAATTTCATAAGGCGACGCATTACGCCGGCGAAGGCGGCGCTGAAAGCGCGCTGGGCATCCGCACGGCCGCGCCCAGCATCGACATCACCCGCACGGTGGCCTGGAAGGAAGGCATCGTCAAGCGCCTGACCGGTGGCGTCGGCGCCCTGCTCAGGAAGAACGGCGTGCAGGTGGTGCGCGGCTGGGCCCGGATCCTGGACGGCAAGACGGTCGAAGTGACGGGTGCCGAAGGCGGCGGCACCGGCGCCGCCAACGATGCCGGCGGACAGACCACCCGCATCCGCTGCGAGCACCTGCTGCTGGCGACCGGTTCGGAAGCGGTCGAGCTGCCCTTCCTGCCCTTCGGCGGCAACGTGGTGTCCGCCACCGAGGCGCTGTCGCCAGAGACCCTGCCCGGCCACCTGGTCGTCGTCGGCGCCGGCTATATCGGCCTGGAACTGGGCACCGCCTACCGCAAGCTGGGCGCGCGCGTGACCGTGGTCGAAGCGGCCGGCCGTGTGCTGCCGGCCTACGACGACGAACTGGCGCGGCCGGTGGCGGCGCGTTTGAAGGCACTCGGCGTCGACCTGCACCTGGAATCGAGCGTACTGGGCCTCAGCGAGGACGGCAAGTCGGTGCGCATGAAGAACGGCGGCGGCGAAGAAGTGGCGATCGACGCCGACCGCGTGCTGGTGGCCGTCGGCCGCCGCCCGCGCACCTCCGGCTTCGGCCTGGAAAGCCTGATGCTCGACATGAACGGCCGCGCGGTCCGCATCGACAACCAGTGCCGCACCTCGATGCGCAACGTCTGGGCCATCGGCGACCTGACCGGCGAACCGATGCTGGCCCACCGCGCGATGGCGCAGGGCGAAATGGTGGCCGAGATCATCGCCGGCAAGCGCCGCCATTTCATGCCGGCGGCGATTCCCGCCGTGTGCTTCACCGATCCGGAAGTGGTGGTGGTCGGCCTGACCCCGCAGGATGCGGCCAAGCAGGGACTGGACTGCATCAGCGCAAGCTTCCCCTACGCCGCCAATGGCCGCGCCATGACCATCGAAGGCACGGAGGGCTTCGTGCGCGTGGTCGCGCGCAAGGACAACCACCTGATCGTCGGCTGGCAGGCCGTCGGCAGCGCGGTATCCGAGCTCAGCACGGCCTTCGTGCAGTCGATCGAGCTGGGGGCGCAGCTGGAAGACATCGGCGGCACCATCCATGCGCATCCGACTTTGGGTGAGGCGGTGCAGGAAGCGGCGCTGCGGGCTTTGGGGCACGCGCTGCATATTTGAGCTGCCGTCGTTCCCGTGACAGCGGGAACGACGGTTTTTGTTTCGCGAGTACGACCTTGGCTATTTGCGGCTACCTTGCCCACCCGGCCGCATCTCCTCCTCCGACTGCCGGCTACCGGCATTCCCCGTACTCAGACTACCGATCCCACCCAGGCCGGTCTGCAACTCGCCAGCCTCCTCGGACGGAACCCCGGTATCCGATCCGACCACATCGTCCAGCCGCGAATCCGACTGCTTGTTGCCGACGTCGCTGTGACCCCAATCGTTGTGCTGGTTGCCGGCGCCGCCGATGTCGGCGCCGCCCTTCGGTTTCTGCGGTTCGTTCTGCACGCTCATGAAAGCCTCCTGTGCCCAGCTTTACCGCTGGCCGTCCTTGTTCGACTGCCGGTTCCCCGGGTTGCCGCCGATCTTGTTGCCCACGCCTTCCAGGCCGGTTTCGACGGCGCCCGGTTCGCTCGGGCGGTAACCCTGGCGGCGTTCCTCGTCGGTGCCGGTGGCGAGGAGATCGTCCGTGCGCGCATCCGACTGCGCGCTGCCGGTGTCGACGGCGCCCGACATGCGGCCGATGTCGCCGGTCCCGCCGGTGCCCATGGTGCCCGCCGAGCTGGTGCCGTCCTTCGTGACCTGATCGTAGTTGCGGCCTTTCGTATCCTTGCCTTCGCTTTGCATCGACATACCGATCTCCTTGACGGTGAGGTTTCCGGTCATCATAGTCGCACGCCTCGGCACGGCGAATAGGCCCGCGCCCGGCCGAATTGTAGGACATGTCGGGCGGGCCATTGTGGAATAATCAAGTTATGAACGAACAACACATGCTTGTCCTGTATGCCCACCCTGCCCCACACCGTTCGCCGGTCAACCGGCGCCTGGCGGATGCCGCCCGGGCCACACAAGGGGTCATCGTGGAAGACCTCTACAATACCTACCCCGATTTCGACATCGACGCCGAGCGCGAGCGCGCCCTGGTCCGCGACGCCAGCGTTCTGGTCTTCCTGCACCCGATCCGCTGGTACGGCATGCCTTCGCTGCTCAAGGAATGGATGGACGTGGTGATGGTACCGGGCTGGGCCTACGGCAAGCCGGACTCCGTCCTGCGCGGCAAAGGCTACTGGCTGGTCGCGACCACCGGCAGCGGCCTTGACGCCTACCGGCCCGGCGGGCTGCACGGACGCCCTTTCGCCGATTTCCTCGCGCCCTTCGAGCAGACCGCCGCCCTGTGCGGGATGAACTGGATCGAACCGCTGCTGATGCACGGCGCGGCCCAGGCCGGCGAAGCGGCGGTCGAAGCCCACGTGGCCGAATTCACACGCCGCCTGCGCGGCTACGCGGGGTGAGCGGATGGAACACAGCCTGCTGACGAATGCCCTGGTCTATCTCGCCGCCGCCGTGGTCGCGGTGCCGCTGTCGAAACGCCTGGGGATGGGCACCGTGCTCGGCTACCTGGCCGCCGGCATCCTGATCGGCCCCTACGGCCTGAAACTGATTGCCAACGTCGAGGACGCCCTGCACTTCGCCGAGTTCGGCGTGGTGCTGCTGCTGTTCCTGATCGGCCTGGAACTCGAACCGGACCGCCTGTGGGCGCTGCGCCGGCCCATCTTCGGCTGGGGCGGCGCGCAGGTGGTCGTGGTTGCCGCTGCCCTGTTCGGCGCCGCGCTGCTGGCCGGCGTCAACTGGAAGCTGGCCCTGATCGGCGGGCTCGGCCTGTCGCTGTCGTCGACCGCCATCGCCCTCGCCTCGCTGGAGGAACGCAACCTGATGCCGACCCCGGCGGGCCAGGCCGGCTTCGCGATCCTGCTGTTCCAGGACATCGCCGCGATCCCGATGATCGCCATCGTGCCGCTGCTCGGCATACCCGACGAAGCCGGTTCGAGCGGCAACTTCTGGCTGGCCACCTTCAAGGTCGTCGGCGTGCTGGCCGGGATCATCGTCGGCGGCCGCTACCTGGTGCGTCCGCTGCTGCAGGTCATCGCACGCACCGATACCCGCGAGATCTTCACCGCCTTCGCCCTGCTGCTGGTGATCGCGATCGCCCTGCTGATGCAGTGGATCGACATGTCGATGGCGCTCGGCTCCTTCATGGCCGGCGTGCTGCTGGCCGATTCCGAGTACCGCCACGCGCTGGAGACCGACCTCGAACCCTTCAAGGGCCTGCTGCTCGGCCTGTTCTTCATCGCGGTCGGCATGTCGGTCGATTTCGCCGTCTTCCTCGCCCATCCCTGGCTGATCCTGGGGCTGGTGGCCGGCTTCCTGCTGATCAAGACCGCCGTGCTCTACATTCTGTCGCGGGTATTCGGCATGGCCCGCGGCCAGCACCTGCAGTTCGCCCTGCTGCTGTCCCAGGGCGGCGAATTCGCCTTCGTCGTGTTCGGCGCGGCCGCCACCGCACGCGTGTTCAGCGAAGATACCGCCTCGATGCTGGTGGTCGTGGTCGCACTGTCGATGGTGGTCACGCCGCTGGTGCTGATGGCCTACGACAAGCTGTCGGCCCGCCGCGAAGCCGCCGGCGCCAAGCCCGAAGCCGACGCCATCGAACCGAACGAGGACCATGTGATCGTTGCCGGCTTCGGCCGCTTCGGCCAGATCGTCGGCCGCTTCCTGAACGCGAACGGGGTCAAGCTGACGGTGCTGGACCACGACCCCGACCAGATCGAGGTGCTGCGCCGCTTCGGCTTCAAGGTCTTCTACGGCGACGCCACCCGCGCCGACCTGCTGCGCGCCGCCGGCGCCGCGCGCGCCCGTGCGCTGGTGGTGGCGATCGACGACATCGAAGACAGCCTCGACCTGGTCGAGACCGTGCGCCGCGAGTGGCCGGAACTGCAGATCTTCGCCCGCGCCCGCAACGTCACCCACTGGTACCAGCTGATGGACCGCGGCGTCACCATGATCGAAAGGGAGACCTTCGAATCGGCCCTGCAGCTGGGCCGCACCGTGCTCACGGCCGGTCTCGGCCATAACGCCTATCGCATCCGCCAGGCCGCGCTGAAGTTCCGGAAGCTCAATATCGCCAACGTGCAGGCGGTCTATCCCTACTATAAGGACCGCGAACAGTATGTGTCGATGGCCAAACGGGCGCGCGAAGAGCTGGAAGAGATGATTGCGCGCGATCGCCAGGCGCAGGAAGGCGAAACCCGGCATGACTGGGACTAGCCCGATGAGTGTCGGATTTATTTACACAAATACATTCCATTTTCCGCTAAACAATTGATTTTTATCAGCAATTGTTTTATGGCATAGTTTTTGCTGTGAATTAAAGGCAAGTCCACCATAAAAAAGGGAATGTAATGAAACCAAGCTACCTGAAAGCCTCCATGCTTCTTTGTGCCGTCCTCGGCGCTTTTGCTGCAGACGCGACTGCCTCGGTCATYGACAACACGTCGATCGTCTCCAGCATTTCTCCGTTTGGCTATTCCGACACAGCCACATACGGCCAGACCTTTACAGTCGGTAGCGATAATGTGTTGAACAGCTTCTCGATGTACCTGTACGGCAATAACCAGTCGCTCGATTTCCGCGGTTATGTGGCCGGCTGGGACGGCAGCAAGGCCACCAGCATTCTCTACACGAGCCCAACGCGCTCGGTGACCCCTGGCCAGGGGCTGATGGAATTCTCCTTCGACACCGGCTCCCTGAGCCTGACGGCGGGCCAGAAATATGTGATGTTCCTTTCGGTCTCCGACCTCGGCACCCAGGGATACAGTACCTACAACATGCCTGCGACGAACAACAGCTATGCCGGTGGCGATTTCGTCTATTTCAATAACGGCTTGGACTTCGGCGCGCTGACGACCCAGGCCTGGGAGTGCCGCGAGTGCGGCTTCGGCGACGTCGCATTCAAGGCAGCGTTTTCGCCCTCGACCGGCGATGTACCGGAGCCGGCGTCGCTGGCCTTGCTGGGATTGGGCTTCGCCGGCATGGCTGCCCTGCGCCGCAAAACGTAATCATTGCGATCGCCGACCGGAAGCCCGCCACGTGCGGGCTTCCTTGTTCAGGACACTATCATATCTTTCAGGCAGCTTTTTCCGGCGCCCCAAGTTAGCATCCTGTCCACCTGCCCCGCAGCGCATGCGGCGGCTTCCGATCACGAACCAGGAGACAAGATGCAGCTCACTATGCTTTCCCGCCGTTTCACCCTCAAGGCCGCCACAGCGGTGGCAGCCCTCGCCCTCCTCGGCGCATCCGCCGGCGCCTGGGCCGCGCCCTTCGAATCGACCCGCATCACGGTCCGCACCGAAGGCGCCGGACCGGACGTGATCCTGATTCCCGGCCTGAACTCCTCGCCGCGCGTCTGGGCCGAAATGATCAAGGCCGTGCCCGGCTACCGCTACCACCTGGTGCAAGTCTCGGGCTTCGCCGGCCAGCCGAAAGCCGGCAACGCCGACGGTCCGGTCGCCGCGCCGGTGGCCGAAGACATCGACCGCTACATCAGGGAAGCCGGCCTGAAGCAGCCGGCCGTGATCGGCCACTCGATGGGCGGCACGATCGGCATGATGCTGGCCGCGCGCCATCCGGCCGACCTGTCGCGCCTGATGGTGGTCGACATGGTGCCCTTCCTGGGCATGTTCTTCGGCGGCCCCGGCGCCACAGTCGCCAGCGTCGAGCCGATTGCTGACCGCATCGCCACCGGTATCCGGACGGCCGCGCCCGAGGAACGCAGCAAGCGCGCCGTCGAGACCATCAACGGCATGGTCGCCACCGAGTCCATGCGTGCCGGCGCGATCGACGACTCGATGCGCAGCGACGTCGACGTCGGCGCCCGCGCCTACCGCGAACTGCTGGTGACCAACCTGGGGCCGGAACTGCCGAAGATTTCAGTGCCGGTGACCGTGCTGTACGTCCAGCCGAAGAGCGTACCGATTCCGGCCGAGCAGTTCGATGCGGTCTACAAGGGCGTGTTTGCGCCGGTGCCGGCCTTGAGCCTGAAGCGCATTCCGGACAGTGCCCATTTCATCATGTGGGATCAGCCGGTGCGGTTCCAGGCTGAGGTAAAGGAATTCCTTGACGGACGCTGAAGGCAGCGCGAACTCCGGCCTCCGATCTACACCTTCGCGGCAAGTGGCAGGGTCAGCGCGGTGCCGCCTGCTCCGTCCAGCTCGGCCCGCCGCTCACCGGCTTCCCATCGACCCAGTCGATGCGGTCGATGCACATCCGGCGCGCCGTCCGCGCCGGATCCCAGGCGTGGTAGACGATCCAGGTCTCGCTGCCGTCCGGCGACGTCGTAAAGGAATTGTGTCCCGGCCCCAGCAGCTCGCCGGAGGCCGGGGTGCGCATCAGCAGTGCCTCGTGGCCGCCTTCGGGCCGGCGGTACGGCCCTTCTGGGTGCTTGGCGATCACGTAGCTGACGCCGTAGTTCTCCTTCTCCCAGGCGCCGCCGCTGTAGAAGCAGTAATAGTGGCCGTCGTGGTACAGCACCGCCGCACCCTCGACCGTGTGCCAGTCGACAACCTTGCCGTACATGGAGCGGTCCTTGCGGAACACGTGCCAGTCGTGGTGCGGGCGCACCACCGTGCGCGGCTCGCCGGCCAGGGTGCACATGTCGAGCAGGCGGTCGACCACGATGCCGGTGCCGATCCGCTCGTCGTGCGCCATCTCCAGGAAATCGACGCAATAGTACAGCCACCAATTCCCGTCCTGGTCGCGGAAGGGATGGGCGTCGATCGAGAAGGGCTGGTCCGGCACCAGTAGCTTGCCGGCGTCGAGGAAGGGGCCGGCCGGATGGTCGGCCACCGCCACTCTCAGCTTCTGGTCGGTGCCCTCGGGCGCGTTGCCGGACGAGTAGTACATGTAGAAGCGGCCGTCGTGGCTGGCCACTTCCGGCGCCCAGAAATGCCAGCCCTGCCCGGCCTCCATGCCCGCGGCCGGCATCAGGGCGTGGCCGAGCGCTTCCCAGTCCACCAGGTCGTTCGAGCGCAGTACCGGGATCTGGCGGCCGTCATCGCCGCCGGGGGCGGTGCCGTAGGCGTAATAAACCCCTTCGTGCCGCAGCACGAAGGGATCGGCGAAGATGTCCGGATAGACCGGATTCCGGTAAGTCTTCCGCATCATGAGACCCTGGAGCGAGATGTGAGCTTAGAGCGAGAAGCGCAGGCCCAGCCCGTAGGTGGTCGGATTGTAGCGGATGTCGCGCGGACGGATCGGATCGTTCAGGTAGCTCTCGTAGTTCTCCTTCGTGATATTGATCGCGTCAAACTGCAGGGACACGTTCTTGTTGATTGCGTAGGACAAGCTCAGGTCCACGAAAGTTGCAGCCTTCACGTAACGGTCCTGGCCGAAGCGCGGCTCGGCGATCTGCTCGACGTAGTCGCCGCGGTGGGTGGACGTCAGGCGGCCGGTGATGCCATTGCCCTCGTACAGCAGGGCAAAGTTGTAGTTCTTCTTCGCCACGCCGATCAGCGGGGTGGTCGCGAACGTGTTGCCGGTCGAAGACACCAGGGTCTGGTTCTCGCCCGAGATCCAGGTGTAGTTTGCCTGGGCGCCGAAGTTGCTCCAGGGCGCAGGCAGGAAGTCGAAGAACTTCTGGATGCCGAGTTCGGCGCCCTTCAGCTTGCCGGAGCCCGAGTTCTGCGGACGCGTCACGCGGTAGTTCAAGCCGCCGATGGTCTCGTTCGACTCCATGTTCTGCAGGTAGCCGTCGATATCGCGGTGGAACAGCGCGATCTGGGCATATCCATTTTTCGGGAAATAATATTCCAGCGTGGCGTCGATGTTCTTCGACTTGGTCGGCCGCAGATTCGGGTTGCCGGCCGAGCCCGTGCCCGGCGCGTTGACGGTCGGCGGGATCAGCGACAGCGCCGGGTTCAGCGAGGCGAAGTCCGGATAGGTCAGGGTCTTGCCGAAGGACAAGTGGGATTGCAGGTCCTTGCGCCAGCCGATCACCGCCGACAGGCTCGGCAGGAAGTTGTTTTCGCGCGAGGACTGGTCGATCGGGCTGATCACGTCGCCGATGCGGCTGTTGCCCACCAGGCTGCGCGTGATGTGGGCATAACGGGCACCGACGGTACCGCTGACGTCGATGTCGCCCATCCTGGTCTGCCAGCGTCCCTGCAGGTAGAGGGTCGTGTTGTTCTCGTTCTGGCTGAAGGCGCGGGTCGGGTCTTCCACCACGCGGCCCGGGGCAGCCCCGTAGAAGGCGCGCACGGCGTCGGCCTGGTCGATCAGGAAGTCGTGCGACGGCGTGACCCAGGGACCGCCGAGCCGGTCCAGCCCTGGAACGAGGGTCTCGAAGGACGGACCGAAGGCGCCGATCGGGCTGGCGCGGGTGGGCCCGTTGATGTCGCTGTGGCCTTCGGCGCCCTTGAAGCCGGCGCGCCGCTGCGACAGGCGGATGCCGCTGTCGATGCTGCTGAAGAAGCCGTCGCCCAGGCGGTAGCTGCTGTCGAGCCGCCACTGCGACTGCTCGCCGGTCGAGATGCCCCAGTTCTGCACCATCCCGCGCAGCACGAACTGGCTCGGATCGCGCAGCGCCTGGCTGCTGGTGGGCGTCGTGACCATGTTGTAGCCGCCGTGGCCGTCGCGGCCATAGGTGTAGACGTCGATGCTGGCGCCCGGGATCTGCTGGTCGACGATCACGGTATCGTTCACGAAGGTCGACTTGGACCAGGCGTAGTTCGATGCCAGCTTCCAGGGGCCGTCCTTGTACTGCACGCCGAGGTTCAGGTAATGGGTGACCGTGTGCTCCTTCACGCCCCAGGTCGAGGTGGCGGTGTAGGGATCCCAGTCGTAGGGGCCGCCGAACCGGGCGGCGCCGGCATGGGCCGACTGGATCGGGCAGATCGAGCCGTTCGGGGTGTTGCAATAGCTGCCTTCGGGCGCCATCACCACATTGGTCAGGCGCGGGGTCCAGGTGACGATGCCGAGGATGTAGTCGACCGCGCTGCGGGCGCGGTAGCCGGTGCCGAGGTACTGGGCGCTGGCTTCCATCTGCGGGCTGATCTTCCACTGCAGGGCGCCGTGGATGCTGCCGCGGTCGCGCTTGCCCTGGTTGTAGATGCCGCCGACGTTGGGCAGCTCGCCGAGGCGGTCGCCGGGTTTCAGCGGTGCGATCGGCTGGTCGTCGTTCAGGCGCACCGCGGTGCCGTCCGGGCTGACCGAGAAGATGCGGTCGGGACGGTCGACCCATTGCACCGGATAGCCCCAGTGCTCGCGGTTGAACTGGACGTCGAACAGCGCGCCGATCTCGCCGTAGCTGGTGTTCCAGCGGTTGCTGACCGCGAAGCCGCCGTTCGGATTGTTCTTGTCGCTGGTCGCGCTCGACCCGTTCACCTTCTGGCGGCGTTCTTCGATGAAGGCGGTGGCGTTGAAGCCCTTGACGTCGAAGGGCGAGCGCAGCCGCACGTTGACGGCGCCGGCGATGCCGCCTTCGAGCTGGTTGGCGGTGGCGCTCTTGTACACGTCGAGGCCGCCGATCGACTGCACCGGCAGGTCCTGGTAGGACAGGCGGCGGCCGTTGCCTGTGAAGATCTGGTTGCCGTCGAGGGTCGTGACCACGTCCGGCAGGCCGCGGATGATGACGCTGCTGGTCTCGCCGCGGTCGCGGCCCACCTGGACGCCGGCGATGCGCTGCAGGGCGTCGCCGGTGGCGCGGTCGGGGAACTTGCCGATATCCTCGGCGTTGATGGAGTCGACCACCTGGTCCGCATTCCGCTTGATCGCCTCGGCACTGCGGATACTGCTGCGCAGGCCGGTCACCTGCACCTGCACGATCTGGCCCGGCTGGGTCGGGGCCGCCGGGCTCACCTGGTCCTGGGACTGGGAGGCGGGGTCCTGCAGCGTGGCCTGGTCGGGCTGCGAAGGCGGGTTGCCGGTACCGCTCTGGGCGCAGGCCGCCGCGTGGGCGATCAGGGCGAGGACGGCCACGCACACGGGCCGCAGCTGGAATGTGGTCATGCGAGTCTCCCAAAAATATTAGTAATAATTCTTAGCAGGAAGCTAACGCAAAACCGGACGCGGCGGCGCGCGCTTGGGCCCGTCGCTAGGATGCCGGCGGCGCCACCGAATCGCGGCTCACCAGAGGGCACTCACTCTGGAAAACGGCGTTGGAAACCTTGCCGCCACGGGCCAGCGCGATCAGGGTCTCGGCCGCCCACCGGCCCATTTCGTAGTTTGGTAACAACACTGTGCTCAGCGGTGGATGGGTATAGCGGGCCAGGTCCTGGTCGTCGTAGCCGACCACGGACAGCTCGCGCGGCACCGCCAGCTTGCGTTCGCGGGCCGCGTCCAGGGCGCCCAGGGCCATCAGGTCGTTGGCACAGAACAGCGCGCTGGGACGGTCGGGGCCGTCGAGCAGGGACAGCGCATGCGCATAGCCGCTCTCCACCTGCCAGTCGCCTTCGCGAACCAGGGCCGGGTCGAAGGGAATGCCGGCATCGAGCAGCGCATGGCGATAGCCCTTCAGGCGGTCGGCGGCGGCCTCGATCCAGCCTTCGCCGTTGATGAAGCCGATGCGGCGGTGGCCGCCGGCGACCAGGTGCATGGTGGCGCTGTAGCCGCCCTGCTGTTCGGCCGGCACCACCGCCGGGTGCCGGCACTCGCGCTCGTGGCAGTTGAGCAGCACGGTCGGCACGCCGTCCAGCGCCGCCGGCAACGTGACGGCGCGGGTGAAGATGGTGGCGTAGATCACGCCCAGCAGCGCCGGATGGTCGAGCATGCGGGCCAGCACCGCCTGCTCCCGCCCGGGGTCGCCACGCGTCGCGAAAACGGCGACCAGGCAGTCCTGGTCCCAGGCGCCGTCCTTGGCGCCATCCATGGTCTGCATCGCATGCGGGCTGGTGGTCAGCTCGTCGGTCAGGTAGACGATCAGGTTCGGCGCCTGCCCCGGGCGATTGTCGTGCCGGCCCTGGTGGCGCTCGAGGGGGTAGCCGAGTTCGCGGGCGATCCTCAGCACGGTCTCGCGGGTGGCGCGCGAGACCTTGGCCCCGCTCAGGTGGTTGATCACCAGCGAGACCGTCGACTGCGAGACGCCGGCCAGCTTGGCGATGTCGGTCATCGTCGGCCGCCCGCGCACCGCCTTCGTCATGGCGCGCCCCTAGCCCGCCGTGGCCGCCAGCACGCCGCGGCTGCGCGCCGGCATCGCCGCGCCGTTGGTGCCGAACAGATAGGCCGAGGCCGGGTCGAAAGCCAGCAGGACGCGGCTGCCGAGCGCCGGCAGCGCCTGGCCGCCGTTGCACTTCACCGCCACCATCTCCGCGACGCCCTCGACCTGCACATAGGCCAGCATGACGTCGCCCAGGTATTCGACCAGGCCCACCGTGCCCGGGATGCCCTCCCCGCCGGCGCCGCCTTCCGCCCGCTGCAAGCGCAGGTGTTCGGGCCGCACGCCCAGCGTCACCCTGGCGCCGACCGGCGCGTTGGCGGCGTCGGCGGCAACCTCGACCTCGGCGCCGCCCGCCAGCCGGACCGTGGCGATGGCGCCCTGCTCGCCCACCAGGCTGGCGTCCAGGAAGTTCATGCGCGGCGAACCCAGGAAGCCCGCCACGAACAGGTTGGCCGGCCGTTCATAAAGTTCGAACGGCGTGCCGACCTGCTCGATGCGGCCGCCGTTGAAGACCACGATCTTCTGCCCCAGGGTCATGGCCTCCACCTGGTCGTGGGTCACGTAGATCATGGTGGTGGCCAGTTCGCGGTGCAGGCGCGCCAGTTCGACCCGGGTCTGGGCGCGCAGGGCCGCGTCCAGGTTCGACAGCGGCTCGTCGAACAGGAAGACCTCGGGCTTGCGCACGATGGCGCGGCCGATCGCCACCCGCTGGCGCTGGCCGCCGGACAGGGCTTTCGGCTTCCTGTCGAGCAGGTGGGCGATCTGCAGGATCTCGGCGGCGTGCCCGACCCGTTCGCGGATCTCGTCCCGGGCTACCCTCGCCAGCTTCAGGGCGAAACCCATGTTCTCGGCCACCGTCATGTGCGGGTACAGCGCATAGCTCTGGAATACCATGGCGATGCCGCGCCGGGAGGGGTCGACGTCGTTGCTGGGCACCCCGCCGATCTCGAGTTCGCCCTCGGTCACCTCCTCGAGCCCGGCGATGATGCGCAGCAGGGTCGACTTGCCGCAGCCGGAGGGGCCGACGAAGACGACGAACTCGCCGTCCCCGATGTCCAGGTCGATGCCCTTGATGACGGGATTGTCCCCGTAGTCCTTCCTGATGCCGCGCAGCCTTACCGATGCCATACCCGCTCCTCTTCTTGTTCCATCATCCCTTCAAGCCGCTCGCCGCCAGGAAGCCCTGCGTGACCCGGCGCTGGAAAGCGATATAGGCCAGCGCCACCGGCATCGCGCCCAGCAGCGCCGCCGCCATCAGCTGGGCGTAGCGCACCCCGAAGGCGTCGTAGGTCTGGGTCAGCCCCAGCGGGATCGTCATCATGTCGTTCGAGGTGACGATGATGAAGGGCCACAGGAAGTTGTTCCAGGCGGCGATGAAGGTCACGATCGCCATCGCCCACACGATATTTCCCGAGATCGGCAGGTAGACGCTCCACAATACGCGCAGCGGGCCGGCGCCGTCCATCGTCGCGGCTTCACGGAAGTCGGCCGGGATCTCGTCGAAGAACTGCTTGAACACATAGATCACCACCGGCGACACCACCTGCGGCAGCACGATGCCGGCATAGGTATTGATCAGGCCGAGCTGGTTCATGGTGCGGAACAGCGGCACCAGCAGCGCCTCGAAYGGCAGCAGGAACGCCAGCATGGCGACGCCGAACAGCACGGTGCGCCCGCGGAAGCGCAGCTGCGAGAAAGCATAGGCCGCCATCAGGCTGATCGCCATCGTGACGACGGTTACCAGCAGCGCCACCAGGAAGCTGTTGAACAGCCAGCGCACCACGTTGCCGGCGCCGAGGGTCCTGGCGAAGGCGTCCAGGGTCCAGGTCTGCGGCAGCCAGTGGAAGTCGGCGGAGACGGTCTCCAGCTCGGGCCGCAGGGCCGTCGACAGCGCCCACAGCAGGGGTGCCGCCCACAGCGCGGCCAGCAGCACGGCGGCCAGTACGCCGACGATGGTCCAGCCAAGGTTGGAACGGCGCGTGATGCTCTCCCTCATGCTTCCCTCCTCGCCAGCAAGCGCACGACGCCGGCCTGCAGTATCGACAGCAGGATCACGATGGTCACGAACGCCATCGCGATGGCCGCCGCATAGCCGGCGTCGCTCTGGGTAAACGCGGTTTCGTACATGTAGTGCAAGGTGACCCGGGTCGTGTTGAAGGGCCCGCCGGAGGTCAGGATATAGGTCTGGCCGAACACCTTCAGCGAGGCGATGATCTGCAGGATCAGGGCGGTGGTCGCCACCGGGCGCAGCGCCGGCCAGGTGATCGAGCGGAACAGCTTGAAGCCGCGCGCCCCGTCCAGCGCCGCCGCCTCGTAGAGATCGGCCGGGATATTGCGCAGGCCGGCCAGGAACAGCAGCATGTTGAAGCCGACCGTCCACCAGACCGTGCCGATCGCCACCGCCGGCAGCGCCCAGTAGGGATCCGCCAGCCAGGGACGCTGGCCGCCGAGGATGTGGTTGATCACGCCGGACGAGGGCTGCAGCATCCAGTCCGCAATCAGGGTCATCACCGAGATCGGCAGCACGAAGGGCAGGAAGAACACGCCCTGCAGCCAGGCCTGGGTCTTGACGAAACGGTTGACCAGCAGCGCCATCACCAGCCCCAGCACCGTCAGCGGGATCACGGTCAGCAGGGCGAAATAGAAGGTGTTCAGCACCGAATCCCAGAACGAGGGGTCGTTCAGCAGGGTGTGGTAGTTATCCAGGCCGATGAAGGCATTGGTACGGGTCAGRCTGCTCTCGGTAAGGCTCATCCAGAAGGTGATGCCGGCCGGGATCAGGAAAAACAGCAGGAAGGCGATCACGAAAGGCGCCAGCAGCAGGGTCGCCGGCAGGCCCTCTCGGCGCGCGCTTGCCAGGACGAAGTCGTTCGGTTTCATCGATCTCCTCAGTAGCGTGGCGGCTGCTTGCGGATCAGGCGCGCGCCTTCCTGTTCGAAGCGCTTGATGGCCTGGGCCGGCGTCATGTAGCCGTACAGCGCGGCCGGCAGGAATTTGGAGGCGATCGCTTCCAGCGGACCCGCCGCGCCCATATACCAGCCATCCGGATCGTAGACCACCTTATGCGCCGCCTCCGCATACTGGGCGTTCGGCTGCAGCGCCAGCGCCTCCGGCGACTCCGCCACCGAGCGGTAGGCCGGGATGTGGCCGCCCTCGGCCCAGCCGAGGGAATGCTTGCCGACGTAGGCGACGAAGCGCAGCACGGCGTTCACTTTGGCCGTTGAGGCCGGATTGCCGGCGTTCGCGGGAATGGCGAAGGCGTGGGAATCGGCCCAGGTGCTGGCGTTCGCGTACATCTTCGGCAGCGGGACGATGCCGTAGTCGAAGCCCAGCGTGCCGGCCCTGGTGGCGCGCACCAGTTCCGGCACTTCCCACACGCCATTCAGCATGAAGGTGGCGCTGCCGCCCATGAACTGGCTGGTGGAAGCCGGGTAGTCGAGGCCGGCCTGGGCATAGCCCTTGCGGAACCAGTCGCTGATGCGGGCCAGCGTGGCTTCGCCGGCCGGGCCGTAGCTGTACTGGCCGTTGCGGACGATGGCGATGTTCTGCTGGGCCAGCATCGCCAGCCACAGGCGCCAGATCGCGAACGAGCTCTGGCTGCTCTCCATGGTCAGGCCGTGGCGGCCCGTGCGCTCGGTGGCGACGCGGAAGGCATCGCTGAGTGCGTCGACGCCCTCGATGGGCTTGAGGCTACCGTCGGCGCCCAGCAGGCCGGCCTGGCCGGCGAGCTTCTTGTTGTAGTAGAGGACCAGCGGGTGCACGTCCAGCGGCACCGCCCAGGTCTTGCCCTGCCAGCGCGCCTTCTCCCATTGGCGCGGCAGGTAGTCGCTGCCCTTCAGGCCGACCCGGGCCAGCTCGGCGTCCGAGATCGGCCGCAGCACGCCGCCGCCGGCCAGGTTGACCAGGCGCGACAAATGGATCGTGGCCAGGTCCGGCCCGGCGCCGACCACCGAGGAGGTGATCAGCTTCGTATAGAACGGCTCACCCCATTTCAGGGTCGTGCTCACCACGCGCACCTCGCGCTGGCTGGCGTTGAAGTCATCGACCAGGGCCCGCATGCGAGCGCCGTCGCCCCCGCTCAGCAGGGTCCACATCCTGACTTCAACCTGCGCCCACGCCGGCGCCGGCCCGGCGGCCAGCGTCACCAGCAGCGCGACGGCGGCGGCGAGGCTCCAGCCTCGTCTCGCCACATCGTCTCCAATCTTCTCGTTGTTTTGACCGTAGCGCCGTCGCCTGCCTCGCCTGCCCTTCAGGCTACCCGACGCCGCGGCCGCGCTCCCGCGCCACCACGGCCCCGGCGCTCGAATCCCCCAGCTCCTGCCGGCGGTGTTGCCGGTGGATCGTCCGGCCCCGGACCGTTCGATCCGCTGCCGTTCGATACGCCGCCGCTGGCCTGGCGCTCGCCCGGATAGGCTATCACTTCTGCAATTTCTCCGACGCGCGTCCATTCTATCGGGAAATCCGGTCCGCGCCGAGCCAGCCAGCGTTTCGCGTGCCCGAGGGGGTCGAGGTGCCAGTCGTGCAGGTGGGCGTCAGGGCCGCGCGTGGCCGCCGCCAGCGCGTCCACGGGCGCCTTCGGCACCCTGTCCTCGCTCAGCAGGCCGTTCTTTTCGAGGAAGGTATCGGTCAGCTGGGTATAGCAGAAGCCGGACAGCGGGCGGCAGGCGTGGATCGCGGCCATCAAGAGCTGGTAGCGCGCCAGCAGTTCCTTGCCGTCCTTCGCCACCGAATAGCCCCAGCCCGGCTCCTCGCGGTTCTTCATGACGGCGATGCCGCCGAATTCGGACAGGAAGAGCGGCTTGCCGACGCCGGTGAAGCCGTCGATGACCAGGCGCCGGCGGTCCGGCTGCACGTGCTGCAGGGTGTAGGCGACGGCGTCGCGGCTGCCGTAGCGCTCGACCAGCACCTTCGGGTCCTGCTCATAGTCGTGGACGCAGACCAGGTCGCCGCAGGGCATCTCCCAGCCGTCGTTGCCGACCACCGGACGGGTGCCGTCCAGCGCCCGGGTCATGTGGTAGAGCGCGCGCACGAAGTCGACCTGGCGGCGGTCGTTCATCAGCTCCGGCACGCCCCAGGATTCGTTGGTCGGCACCCAGGCCACGATACAGGGATGGGAGATGTCGCGCTCGACCAGTTCCTTCCACTCCTCCATCACGCCGTGYACGGTGGCGCTCGAGAAGCCGTAGGCCGAGGGCATCTCGCCCCACACGCACAGGCCCAGCACGTCGCACCAGTAGAGCCAGCGCGGGTCCTCGGACTTCTGGTGCTTGCGCACGCCGTTGAAGCCCAGCCGCTTGATCAGCAGGACGTCGTGGCGCAGCTGGTCGCTGGAGGCCACCATCAGGCTGTCCGGCCAGTAGCCCTGGTCGAGCACCATGCGCAGGAAATACGGACGGCTGTTCAGGACGAAGCGGTCGCCCTCGACGCTCACCGTGCGCAGCGCCGTGTAGCTCTGCACGCTGTCGATCAGGTTGCCGTCGGCCGAGCGGATCTCGATCTCGGCGTCGATCAGTTGCGGGCTTTCCGGACTCCACATCCACAGCGCACGGGCGTCGTCGATGCCGGGGTCGGGCAGCTGGAAGATGCGCGACAGGCGCGGCCCGGTCAGCAGGCAGCGATCGGCCACCAGCAGCTTGTCGCCGAGGCGCAGGGTCACGTTGGCGATGCCGCCGTCGGGCACGTGGGCGATGTCGGCATCGAGCCGGATCTGCCAGGACGCGACGTCGGCGATCCAGCGCAGCTGGCTCACGTGGGCGCGCGGCACCTTCTCGATCCACACCGTGCGCCAGATGCCGCTGGTGCGCGGATACCAGATCTTGTGCGGCTCCGGCTCCCAGTCCATCTTGCCGCGCGCCTTGTGCATGTCCTGCGGATCGTCCTCGGCCTGCACCACCACCTCGAGCAGCGAACCGTCGAGGTGGCGGCTGACGTCGATCGAGAACGGGCTGTGGCCGCCGCGGTGCTCGACCGCGAAACGCCCGTTCACCCACACCCTGGCGCGGTAGTTGACGGCGCCGAAGTGCAGCATCAGGCGTTCCTCGCGCGACGGTGTCATCGACGGGTCGAGCTGGATCTGGCGCTTGTACCAGACCCGGCGCCGGTAGCCGCGGTCGTGGACGCCGCTGGCGCGCGCCTCGGGCGGATACGGCACCACGATGGTGCGATCCCAGTTCACTTCGGGAGGGTCGGCGCAGGCGGCCATGTCGTCGAGCATGGCCTGCCATGGGCCATCCAGGCTGCGCCACGCGGCGCGCCGCAGTTGGGGGCGGGGGTATTCCACGATGAACTCCTGGTCTTCGGTGTTCTTATGAAGTCTATTTAATGACCCGCCGTCCATGAAAGCAAGCGCTTTCGAACACCGTTACAAACGGTTTCACGCCCTGTGTTTTTAAGGCGACAGGCTGCCGACGGCGACCCGCACGAAGGTGGCGTGCCGTCCGGCGCCGCCCATCGCGACGAGCCCGAGGCGGGCGTCCTTGCCGAGGCGGTGCGTCCAGGTTCCGCCGCCGGTCCAGGTGCGCCCGTCCTGGCTCGAATAAGCCATATAACGTTCCTGCCCCCCTGTGCGGTGGACATCGAGACGCAGCCAGGTGGCGGGGCCCGGCGTGCCGGCCAGGGTATTCCCGTAGCGCGGCTGGTACTGCTCGACGGGCGCGACTTCCTTCGCGAACTCGACCTGGCGCAGCCCTCCGCGCGCCATCTCGACCAGCTTGACATAGTTGTCGTCGTCGCGCATGACCACCAGGCCGGCCTGCACCGCGGTGGCGCAGCAGTCCTCGGGCGCATCAAGGCGGATCTCCGCCTCGACGCGGTAGTCGCCATCCGGCAGGGCCGCCTGCAGCACGCTGGCGGTGTTGCGGTCGACGTAGAGGTCGGCGTCCTGGGTTGCCATCGTCAAGCCTTTGCCGCCGAGCGACCAGCCGCCGTCGGCGCGCGGGCGCAGCCAGTGCCAGCGCGGTTTCAGGGCCTTGCCCCGGAAGTCGTCGTGCCACAGCGGGCGCACACGCGGTGCCACCTGCACCGCCAGCGGATGCGCCTCGGCGCGCGCGCCCTCGAGCACGATCGGTGCCGCCATCGCCTGGTCGCTCGGCGCCAGTCCGCCACCCGCCACCGGCCAGCCGCCGACCCAGTCGATACGGTCCAGCAGCGCCAGGCGCCGGGTCAGCTTGTCCTTGGCGCTGAAGAAGGGCTCGTTGACGTCGATGCCGTGGTAGATGGTCCACCACTGGCCGGCGGCGTCCGTGAACACGGTGTTGTGGCCGACCCCGACCCAGCGGTTGCCGTTCTGGAGCAGCAGCGGCGTGCCGCCCGCGCGTCCCTTGGCCATGTCGTTGCCGTAGCGGTCGAGGAAGGGGCCTTCCGGCGTGCGTGCGCGGCCGGTGAAGACGGCGTAGCCGGTCAGCGGGCCGTTGCAGCAATCGGTGCTTGATGCGAACAGATACCACCAGCCGTCGTGGCGCTTGACCTCGGCGCCCTCGTAGCGGCCCGGCGCGCCGACCATCGTGGCCGCACCGATGGCGCGCAGGCCGTCGTCGCTCAGCCGCGTCACGAAGATGCCGCCGCCATAGCTGCCGTAGTAGAGGTATTTGCGCCCTCCGTCTTCGATCACCTTGGGATCGAAGGTCCAGTGGAAGTTGCAGCCCGGTCCGGCGCGGCGCGGCATCACCACCGGCGTGGTGCTCGCCTTCCATGGACCGGCGGGCGAATCCGAGGTCGCCACGCCGATCGCGCTGTCGTTTTCGCAGCCCTTCTCGGGGCTGTGCGCGTCGACCACGTCGGTGACGGTGAAGTAGAGGTAGTAGCGCCCGTTCAAGTATTCCGGCTCCGGCGCCCACAGGCCGGAGGTCGGCGCGGCCAGTCCGGCCGGGCGGTCGGAAAAAGCGTCGGCGACGAAATCCCAGTGCACCAGGTCGGTCGAGCGGTAGATCGGGATCATGCGGAAATGCCAGCCGCCGTCCTTGCCCTGCGGGTCGCGCTCGCGCTTGCTGACCGGGTCGCTGGTGCAGTACAGATACCAGGTGGGCGCCTCGGCCCGCGGGTCGCGCAGCACGGCCGGGTCGGCGCAGTTCTGGGCCAGTTCGCCGCTGGCCAGGCGTACGGTCAGGGGATTGTGGTAGGCGCGGGTGGCGGGAGCGGATTCGGCGGCGGCCAGCAGGGGCAGCGCGAGCAGCAATGCGTGCAGGTGCGCAAACAGGGAACGGATGTGGGGCATGACGTCTCCTTGATTTTTGCCGAAGAGAATACCGCAGTGGGTGGCGAGCTGTTGCACGTTTGAAAACAAGGATCAAGTGCGGCGGCCACCGCCTGCACCCGCCATTCCCGCGAAAGCGCGAATCCATGCTGAAGTTCCGTGCCCGCTCAGTATGGGTTCCCGCTTTCGCGGGTACGACAGGCACCTGCAGCAGGCCTAGTGCCCAGCCGTCTCCGAAAACAGATTCATCACCAGCACCCCGGCCACGATCAGCGCCATCCCCACCAGCGCCCCGGCATCCAGCCGCTGCCCGTACAGCAACCAGCCCGCCAACGCAATCRGCACGATCCCGACCCCCGACCACACCGCGTAGGCCACCCCCAGCGGTATTGAACGCAAGGTCAGCGCCAGCATATAGAAGGCAATGCCATAACCCAGTACCACCAGCGCCGAAGGCAGCACGCGGGTAAAGCCGGCGCTGGCTTTCAGGGCCGTGGTGGCCACGGTTTCGGCAAGGATGGCGATCGCCAGGAAGAGCCAGTTATTCATCTTGACACCATATTCATGAGCGAAAGCGCGATTATCGGTGCAGAACCCGGCAGGCGCCAGTCTGGTATCATGACGCCCTTTCTCCCAGCCGTAGCGACGCCGATGCAGACCAGGACCATCCGCCGTTTCCTCGCGCTTGCAGCATGCCTGCTGGCGGGCACGGCAGGCGCCGCCGATGCCATGCTGAAGCCCTGGCCGGCCAGGCAGGCGACACCTGCCCTGCGCCTGAGCGACCTGCAGGGCAAGGAATGGCTGCTGAGCCAGTTGCGCGGCAAGGTGGTGGTGGTGAATTTCTGGGCCAGCTGGTGCGGTCCCTGCGTGGACGAGCTGCCGGTGCTGAATGCGCTGGCGCGCCAGGATCCGGACAAGGTGGCCGTGGTGGGCGTCAACTACAAGGAACCGCTCGACACCATCGAGCGCTTCTCCGGCGCCCATCCCTTCGCCTACCCGGTGCTGCGCGACCGCTCCGGCGACATGTTCCGGCAGTGGACCGCCGGCGTGATGCCGACCACCATCCTGGTCGACCGCCAGGGCCGCGCACGCTGGCGCAGCGTGGGCGAGATCGGGGCCGGCGATACCCGCCTGAAGGCGGCGATCGACGCCCTCGTGGCAGAATGAAGAGCACCAGGAACAACGCATAAGCGACGACAATAAGCAACGCCAATAAGCAACGACATCCAGACAGGAAGAATCGACCATGAAAGACAGCAAACCGACGAACCGCCGACACCTGCTCAAGGCCGCCACCGGCGTCCTGCTGGCCGGCGCCCTGCCGCGCACCCTGCTGGCGCAGACCGCCGCCGCCGAAGCGGAGCGCCACTTCGACCCGCGTCCGGGCGACTGGAAGAGCTACGAAGTGGTCACCCGCGTGAACCTGCAGCGAGCCTCCGGCCCGTCGACGGTCTGGATTCCACTGCCCTCGGTCGACACCGACTGGCAGCGCACGCTGTCGAACAACTGGTCGGGCAACGCCAAGAGCATGAAGGTGGGCAACGACCCGCACTACGGCGCCCGCTTCCTGGTGGCCGAATTCGACGGCTCCGCCCCCCCCAGGCTGGAAGTGGTCTCGCGCATCCAGACCCGCGACCGCGCCGAGAACTGGAAGACCCGCACCCCGGGCGTCGAATCCGCGGACGACCTGAAACTGTGGCTGCAGCCGACCGACCTGATGCCGCTGGACGGCATCGTGAAAAAGACCGCGCTGCAGATCACCTCCGGCGCGAAGACCGATGAAGACAAGGTCCAGCGCATCTACGACTGGATCGTGCTGAACACCTTCCGCGAACCGAAAGTGCGTGGCTGCGGCACCGGCGACATCAAGACCATGCTGGAGACCGGCAACTTCGGCGGCAAGTGCGCCGACCTGAACGGCCTGTTCGTCGGCCTGTGCCGCGCCGCCGGCGTGCCGGCACGCGACGTCTACGGTATCCGCATCGCACCGAGCGCCTTCGGCTACCGCGAACTGGGCGGCAAACCGGCGTCCCTGCAGGGTGCCCAGCACTGCCGCGCCGAGGTCTACCTGAAGCAGCACGGCTGGGTTGCGATGGATCCGGCCGACGTCGCCAAGGTCATGCGCCAGGAAACCCCGAACTGGATCAAGGATCCGGACCACCCGCTGGTCGCCCCGGTTCGCCAGGCCCTGTTCGGCGGCTGGGAAGGCAACTGGATGGGCTACAACTTCGCCCACGACGTGCGCCTGCCCGGCTCGAGCGCAGGCAAGGTCGGCTTCCTGATGTATCCGCAGGCCGAAAGCCATGGCGAGGCCTACGACTCGCTGGCGCCGGACAGCTTCGCGTACACCATCACCGCGCGCGCGATCTGACCGCGAGCCGACGATGCGCCAACCGACCGACCGCAAACTCGGGGGCATCATGGCGTTTGCCGTGCTGGCCTCGATCCTGGCCTCCACCTGCTGCGTGCTGCCGCTGGTGCTGGTCCTGGTCGGCATTACCGGCGCCTGGATGGTCCACCTGACGGCGCTGAAGCCGTTGACCCCGTACGCGATCGCGCTCACCCTGGGCGCGCTCGGCTGGGCCGGCTGGCTGCTGTTCCGGCCGGCCGCGGCCTGCGCGGTCGACGACCCGGCCTGCGCCACCACCCGCCCGGCCATGCGCAAACTATTCGCCGGCTGCGCCGTGTTCATCGCCCTGCTGCTGGGCTTCCCGCTGATCGCTCCCCTGTTCTATTGAGACCACGACCATGAAAACGCTGAACGCCGTTTCCCTCATCGTCCTGCTGGGCGCCGCGCCCTTCGCGCTGGCCAAGCAGCAGACCGTCAAGCTGAACGTGCCGACCATGGATTGCGCCACCTGCCCGATCACCATCAAGGCGTCCTTGTCCAAGGTGCCGGGCGTGAGCAAGGTCCAGGTCAGCTATGCGAAGCGCGAAGCGGTGATCGTCTACGACGACGCCCAGGCCACCGTGGCCGACCTCAAGAAGGCCACTGAAGATGTCGGTTATCCCTCGATGCTGAAGACGGCGCGATAGCTTGAAACGCTGACCGCAGGAAAGAACTGTTCCCTTCGTAATAGTTTGGAACAATTTCGTTCCGTGCGCGGCTGACTGCAGGATTACGATTCCTGCATGAACTTTACTTTTTCTTCAACCGACGCCGGCGTCTGCGCCGTCAAGCTGTGGGCCAGCGGGCGCTACGGCTTCTCCCTGCCGAAGAAGGTCGACATCGTCACCGCAGGCGGCATGACCGCCACTTTCCTGTACTACAACCGGAAGATGCGGCTCACGGCCGAACTCAGCAACCGTGCCATCGTCAAGATCGCCATCGCCCAGTTCCTGGCCGGCGAAGGCCGTGGTGCGGAA
This sequence comes from Massilia sp. 05N420, assembly GCF_056397205.1. Lineage (NCBI taxonomy): Bacteria > Pseudomonadati > Pseudomonadota > Betaproteobacteria > Burkholderiales > Oxalobacteraceae > Massilia > Massilia sp. 05N420. The sequence continues at coordinate 71,151 of NZ_JBFTMX010000003.1, read as the reverse complement.
CCCACCGAAATCGACCACACCACCCCTCCCTACGAGGGACCTTTGACGCCGATCCGCTCCAACACGCCGCGCGCACCGCTGCGGGTGCGGCCGGGAAAGCTCCATGCGCGCATGCGGCCCGAGTTGTATCCGGAACCGCAGCGCGGGCAGAGCCTGGCGGACCAGTAGGAAAGACGAGACCATCATGCGACACCAGTTCACACCAGGACAGCTCCGCATGCTCATCCAGCGCGCGGAAACACAGTTCGAACAGACCATCGCCCAATCGCTGGCAATCGATCCCGGCGGCACGCACATCGCGCGCGCCTTGCACGCCGCCGTGCACGAATCGGTCGTCGGCCTGATCAAGCTGTTCCGCGACCAGATTCCCGGCGCGGCCGAGGCCGCGACCAGGCTGGCCCGCATGTACGCCAAGGGCGCGGATGCCAACGCCGGCGCACCCACCCTCGACTGCCTGCGCGCCATCGCCCAGCTCACGCGCGAGGCCCGCGAGCGTTACCTGCCAGTGCCGGAGGGCGCCGAAGCGGAAGGGCGGTAGACCCGCACGTAGTCGACCAGCATGGGTTGCGGAAAGCTGCTCGAACACCCGCTCGCCCATGACCAGGTCGGGGCGCGCTGTGGTAGAGGATGCCGTCGCGGTACCTGCGGATCTCGCGCGGCTCCCATTCCACCGCATTCACGTGGAAGTCGTCGGAAAGGTCGGCGGCGAAGTCCCCAACTAGACCACCTGCTTCGTGAACAAGTCGCGCCTGAAGGTCGACGGCAACCCGTGGGGTACGCTGGTGCTGAAGGACTTCCACCGGTCGATCCGCGGCCTGATGAAGTCGCGCGCCGGCCACGGCGCCTGAATCAACCCGCGCCCAGGTGCTCGTACAGGATCAGCGCACCGATCGCAATCAGCACGAAACCGCCGATCAGCTCCGCCCGCTTGCCGACCAGGTGACCCAGGCCGCGCCCAAGCATCACGCCGATGGTCACCATCACGAAGGTGGCCAGGCCGATCGCGCCGGCGGTGGCGGCGATATTCGCGTCGATGAAGGCGAGGCTGGCGCCGACCACCATGGCGTCGATGCTGGTGGCGAAACCGGTGATCGCCAGCAGCCAGAAAGAGTGGCTGCTGGGCTTTTCCTCGTCGTTGTCGTCCGCGCTCAGGCTGGCGTAGATCATGCGCAGCCCCAGCGCCCCCAGCAGGGTGAAGGCGATCCAATGATCCCAGGCTTCGACGTAGGGGGCCGCCACCTTCCCCATGGCCCAGCCGACCAGAGGCGTCAGGCCTTCGATCACGCCGAAGATCAGGCCCGTGCGCAGTGCTTCCTTGAGGTGGGGACGATGCAGGGCTGCGCCCTTGCCGATGGCGACGGCGAAGGCGTCGGTGGACATGGCAAGCGCGATGGCTAGCGTGGCGGCTACATTCATGAATATCTCACTGGCCGGGCAGAGACGATGGCATACCCGCACGGCCCAGCCTGAGCACGCGGAATGCCAAAGGTCTTGCCAACCGAGACGGCTGCCCGTACCACGTCGCGACAATGCAGTCAAACGGCGACGAGTATGTTGATACGGGCGCTTCCGCATGACGCGGAAGCAGGCTACTCCCCAATGGGTGCCGATATCTTACACGAAGCCCCATAAAAAACACAGCGGGGCGTTGCGGCACGGCGGGATCTATCGCGCGTCGTCACAGCCATCATGGACAGGCCCGCCCTTCGTGAAGCCGCCGCCAGGGAATCCGGTGCCTCGACCATTATCTCTATTGACGCCTTCTCAGACTTCCAGTGCGGGGTCAAAAAACGCCCTCCCGGCGCTTCCAGGCGGCCTTGCGTCGGCGTCCGGCAGCCTCCGACAGCGATGCGCGCAGGCTCACGCTGACCGGGAATTTGCGGGTCACCGGACGCTTCATGTCGTAGTACAGGTTGAGCAGCGCGTTGATGCCGTTCTGGGTCATCTCGCGCCACGGCATGTGCACCGAAACGAGGGCGCAACCGTGAACGCGCTGTCTCGCGATCACCCAAACAACTTCGCCGCCGTCTTCGCCACCAGATCCCCCTGGAAGCGCGCGCCGTCCAGCTCCAGCTGGCTGGGCTGCCGCTGCCCTTGTCCGCCCGCGATGGTGCTGGCGCCGTAGGGACTGCAGCCGGTGATCTCGTCGAGGGTCATCTGGCCGGCGAAGCTGTACGGCAGGCCGACCACCACCATGCCGAGGTGCAGCAGGTTGGTGATGATGGAGAACTGGGTGGTCTCCTGGCCGCCGTGCTGGGTCGCGCTCGAGGTGAAGGCCGCGCCGACCTTGCCGTGCAGGGCGCCGCGCGCCCACAGGCCGCCGGTCTGGTCGAGGAAGGCCGCCATCTGCGAGGGCATGCGGCCGTAGCGGGTCGGCGCGCCGATGACGATGGCGTCGTAGTCCGGCAGCTCGTCGACGGTGGCGATCGGCGCCTGCTGGTCGAGCTTGAAGTGCGCCGGCCGCGCGATGTGTTCGGGCACCGTCTCCGGCACGCGCTTGAGTGCCACCGTGGCGCCGGCCGCGCGCGCCCCTTCGGCCACCGCCTCCGCCATCTTTTCGATGTGGCCGTAAGTGGAGTAATACAGAACCAGTACTTTCGCCATGCCGTCCTCCCGGGTAGATGTGTCAGTGCCGGGCCTCATGCTATCCCAAAGCGCCGGGCCGGGACGCGCGCGTGAAATGCCGAGCACGGTCACGGGAGTGCACGTACAATGTAGCTTCTTAGCAATTTCTTAAGCCGGATGAAAGCCCGTACTTACCTGATCCTGATGGCGGCGGCCATCCTGGTGCCCGTGGTGCTGATCGCCTCGGTGGGCCTGAGCCGGCTGCTGGACTCGGAACGGGCATCGCGTATCCGCGGCGTGCAGGAGACCGGACGCGCCACCGCCCTCGTGATCGACCGCGAGATCGCCGTCGCCGACGCTTCGCTGCGCGGGATCGTCAACTCCGAGGCCCTGCGCCGCGCCGACTTCGCCCAGCTGCACCGCGAAGCCAGCGCCATGAACCGCGGCACGCCCTGGTCCTGGACCCTGCTGATGGACTACGACGGCACGCCCAGGCTGAACACCCTGGTGCCCTGGGGCTCGCCGCTGCCGGACTACAAGGCGAAATGGGTCGGCGATGTCTACGAGGCCCAGAAGACCCGCGTCTCCGGTTACTTTCTCGGCATCCTGGCGAAGCGTCCCACGGTCTCGATCGACGTGCCGGTGCCGCGCGTGCTCGGCGAGCGCTACGTGGTCAGCCAGATCTTCGATGCCGCCTACTTTGCGCGTGTCTTCGACGACCCGGCCATCGGCCGCGACTGGGTGATCACGATCTTCGACGCCAGGGGCATCTCTATCGCCCGCAACCGCAACGCCGAAGAGCTGGTCGGCAAGCCGGTGCGCCCCGAGCTGTACCAGGCCTCGCGGCGCCAGCCGAACGGCATCCTGCGCCACACCACCCACGACGGCGTCGACGTCTACAGCGTCTACACCCGCGCGCCGCTGTCCGGCTGGACCCTCGCGATCGGGGTGCCGGCGCCCGAGATCGAGGGACCGGCGCGCACCGCCACCCTGTACGCGGCCCTGGCCCTGCTGGGCGTGATGGGACTGGCGATCGGCATCGCCGTGTTCCTCGCCAAGCGGCTGTCGGTATCGCTGGACCAGGCCCACGCGGCGGCCCAGGCCCTGGCCGGCGGCGCCGAACCGGCCGGTGCGCCGACCCGGGTCGTCGAAGTCGACACCCTGCTCGACGGCCTGCGCCGCACCAGCGACGACCTCGCACGCGAACGCGGCGCCCGCCAGCAGCTGCAGGACGAGCGCGAAGCCCTGCTGCGCAGCGAACAGGAGGCGCGGCGCGAGGCCGAGGGCCAGAGCCATGCCAAGGACGCCTTCCTCGCCATGCTGAGCCACGAGCTGCGCAACCCGCTGGCGGCGATCGCCGGCGCGCTGCAGGTGCTCGACCTGCCGGGCGTGAAGCCGGCGCTGGCCGCCCACGCGCGCGAGATCGGCCGGCGCCAGGTGCGCCACCTGACCCGCATCGTCGACGACCTGCTCGACGTGCGCGGCATCCTGTCCGGCAAGGTGACACTCAAACGCTCGCGCATCGATGCCGGCGCCCTGCTGCGCCAGTGCTGCGCGACGCGCGAACTGGCCGATGCCGGCGCCCACGTCTGGAAGGTCGAAGCCGGCGCGCTGTGGATCGACGCCGACCCGACCCGCCTCGAGCAGATCTTCGACAACCTGCTGCATAACGCGATCAAGTACACGCCGGCCGGCGGCAGCATCGCGGTGCGCGCCCGCGCCGCCGGGACGCAAGCCGTGATCGAAGTGGCCGATACCGGGGTCGGCATCGCCGCCGAGGTCCTGCCGACCATCTTCGACGTGCTGGTGCAGGGACCGACCGCGATCGACCGGTCACAGGGTGGACTCGGGCTCGGGCTCGCGCTGGTGAAGGAGCTCACCGCGCTGCACGGCGGCAGCGTGGATGCGCGCAGCGCTGGTGCGGGGATGGGTTGTACTTTTACGCTGCGTTTTCCGTTGGCGGAGGCGGTGGCGGCGGCGTAGGCGGCGCGTTACCGTCGTCCCTGCGAAACAGTGTTTCAGCAATACGGACTCCGGACCCTCATTCAGGCGCTCTCGCGTTCGCGCAGGGTAAAGCCGAGGTCGATGCGGCGCGCCGGCGGCGTCTTGCCCGCGATGACGTCCAGCAGCAGCGACGCCGCGCGGTAGCCGACCTGGTAGCGCGGGGTTTCGACCGTGGTCAGCGAGGGCACCAGTTCCGGCTGGCCGATGGCGCGCGAAGCGTCCATCGTCGAGACCCCGGCGCGCACCGCCACCTGCTCCAGCGTGGCCCTGCCCGAACCGCGTCCAGCACCTCGTCCCTTGCCTGTCCCGCTACTGCTCATCGATTTCGTCCGACCCTGGATTGCGCCATGCCCTGGCAGGTTTGTCAATGTCATGTCCGAGTGATCCTACGCACCGTCCGCCTGTTTTCCGATTGTCCGCCGCCGTGGGCGGCCTACCATGGAGGCTTCGGCAYGGAATAGGAGCGCATATGCCCAGTAACCAGGAATACAAAGGCAAAGGCACCAAAGGCCGCAACCATGATGAACTCAGCGGCGTAGGCACCAGCAGCGCCGGCAGGACCGGCACCGCTGGCAACCTCAACGACGGCGGCCGCGATCGCGGCATCGGATCGCCCGACCTCGCCGACTCGGGCAACCTGCAATCGGCCAACGCCGGCCAGCCGGGCGGTACCCCGGCCCAGGGTAGCTCCCAGCGCGGGCAGGCGAATCCGGGCAACAGCCAGCAAGGAGGATTAAGTAATCAGCAACAGGGCAAGCAAGACAAACAGCAACCTTGACCACCTCGAGCGGCGGGCGCCCTGCCCGCCGCGTCTCCCCTTCCGCCGGCGTCGGAAGATTCTGAACTGTCGCTAACACGCACCAGTCCGCTGGAAGTTTCCATGCGGAATGATTATACTCGGCCGCGCAGAGCCTACCCGGAGCGCATAAGCGCGCCGCCCCTCCCCCCTTCGCTCCCGCCCGAACGGAACCACAACATGAACGCGCCGGCCCCGATTGCCCTTGCCGCCAATGCGCAGTTGCGCATCGACGATGCCCTCGACGAGCTGAAACGTTCGCGCGAGCGCATGGACGCCATGCTGGAGAACATCGGCGACGCCTTCTTCGCTGTCGACCGCGACTGGCGCATCATCTACGCCAACCGCAAGGCCGCCAGTTTCGTCGACATCGAAATCGGCGATGCCCTCGGCCTGCCCCTGCTGGAAGTGGCGCCCGCGCTCGAAGGCAGTTCGCTGATGGACTGCTACCGCCAGGCGATGGCCAGCGGGCAGCCCGGCATCGTCGAAGCCTGCTGGGGGCCGACCGGCGAGTGGGTCGAGGCGCGCGCCTACCCGACCCCGGACGGCCTGTCGGTCTACTTCCACAACATCACCGAAAAGCGCCGCGCCACCGAAGCGGTACGCAAGAGCGAGCAACGTTTCCGCAACCTGTTCCAGCAGGCCGGCGACAGCATCCTGATCACCGACCGCGAGCTGCGCATCATCGCCGCCAACGGGCGCGCCTGCGCCCACTTCGGCTACCGCGAGGACGAGATGATCGGCCTCTCGGCGCGCGCGATCGACAGCGGATTCACCTACGGCCCGCACCTGCTGGACAGCCTGCGCCAGGGCCGGACCCACCTGCTGCGCATCACCAAGCGGCGCAAGGACGGCAGCACCTTCCCGGCCGAGGTGCACGTATCGCGCTTCGAGGACGGCGACCAGGAGTTCTTCCAGGCGATCATCCGCGACCTGACCGAACGCGAGGAAGCCGAGCGCCAGCTCCGCGAAAGCGAACAGCGCTTCCGCGAAGTGATCGAAATGACGCCGGCCGGTTATGTGGTGGCGAATGCCGAAGGCCGCATCCTGGACGTCAACCCGGCCCTGTGCGCGCTCTCGGGCTACCCGCGCGAGACACTGGTCGGCTCGCGCCTGGCGCGCCTGCTCGAAGCCTTTCCATGGGACGAGTTCGAACCCGGCCAGCAGGGCCATGCTACCGTGCAGGGCTTCGACGCCGTGCTGCGCCATGCCGCCGGCCACCCATTGCACGTGCTGCTGAACGGCAGCACGCGCTGCGATGCCGACGGCCGCCTCGAGACCATCACCGGCCTGCTGACCGACATCACCGGCCGCAAGCAGGCCGAAAGCCGCCTTCAGGAACTGGCCACCCACGACACCCTGACCGGCCTGCCGAACCGCGCCCTCCTGCACGACCGCCTGCGACACATGCTCGCGAACTGCGCGCCCGGCCAGGCGGTGGCCGTGATGTTCCTCGACCTCGACCGCTTCAAGGAAGTCAACGACTCCTTCGGCCACGACCACGGCGACGTGCTGCTGTGCGAAGTCGCCGCCCGGCTGCGCAGGATTCTGCGCCCGGCCGACGTGGTGGCGCGCCTGGGCGGCGACGAATTCGTGGTGGTGGCCGCCTGTACCGGCGGCGCGGCCGATGCCGGCCGCGCGGCCGCGCGCATCGCCGCCAAGCTGCTGGAGGCGCTGACCCTGCCGGTGGCGGTCGGGAGCCAGGACGTGGTGGTCGGTGCCTCGATCGGCATCAGCATGTACCCGCGCGACGCCGCCACCCGCGAGCTGCTGTTCCAGACCGCCGACACCGCGATGTACCGCGCCAAGGCCGAGGGCCGCAACCGCTACCGATTCTTCGAGCCGGAGATGACGGTGGYGGCGCGCGCCCGCATGGCGCTCGAACTGTCGCTGCGGCCGGCGCTGGCGCGCGAGGAGTTCGAGCTGCACTACCAGCCGCGCGTCGACCTGCGCAGCATGGCGGTAGTCGGCATGGAGGCGCTGATCCGCTGGCGCCATCCGCAGCAGGGCATGGTGCCGCCGCAGCAATTCATCGGCATCGCCGAAGAGACTGGGCTCATCAATCCGATCGGACGCTGGGTGCTGCGCGAAGCCTGCCGCCAGACGCGCCGCCTGGTCGACGAGTTCGACAAGCCGATCCGCGTGTCGGTCAACGTCTCGGCGCGCCAGCTGGCCCAGCCGGGCTTCGTGGCCGAAGTGCGCGAAGCGCTGGCCGACGCCGGGCTGGCGCCGTCTAGCCTGGAACTGGAGCTGACCGAGAGCACCCTGATCGAAGACCTTGAACGCACCGCCGCCATGCTGGCCGAACTGCAGGCGCTCGGCGTCAAGCTGGCGGTCGACGATTTCGGCACCGGCTATTCCGGCCTGGCCTACCTGCGCCGCCTGCCGATCGACGTGCTCAAGCTGGACCGCTCCTTCGTGCTGCAGGACGACGGCCGCATCAGCGCCTTCGCGTTCGTGAAGGCCTTCGTCGACATGGCGCACGCGCTGCAGATGTCGGTGGTGGCGGAAGGCGTGGAGACCGCCGAGGTGCTGGACTTCCTGCGCGCGGCGTCCTGCGACGAGGCCCAGGGCTATCTGCTCGGACGTCCGCTGCCGCTGGCGGATCTGCGCGCCTTGTTGCAGGGCTGATCAGGCCGCGCCGGGCGGCTGTTCCAGCGCATCCGCCACCAGCAGCGCCAGCCGGCCTTCCAGCGCCTCGAAGCGCAGCGGCAACGCCAGCTGGCAGACCTCGCCGTCGACCGCCACCTTGACGCGCCGCCGCCCGGACATCAGCGGCGCGCGCACCGTCATGCCGCGGAAGGCGAAGGCCCGCACGTCCTCGGCCTGGCCGAGCCGTCCCAGCGCACCGCGCAGCACCAGCGCCAGCATGCGCAGCCGTCCCACCGGGCGCGGGGCGATCGCCGCCAGCCGCCCTTCCTCCACCGCGTGGTCGAGCGGCTGCATGCCGACCTGTTCCATCTGCAGGCGGTTGTTCCCGACGAACAGGGTCGGGCTCCTCAGGCGCTGCGTATGCCCGTCCAGATCGATCGCGATACGCAGGTTGCGGTGCCGTCCCAATACCGTCTTCAGCGCCGACAGCAGGGCCACCACGCGGCTGCGCCCGAACTGGTGTTTGTCGTGCTCGCGCTCCTCGAGCAGGCGCGGATACAGGCCGACGCTGGCGTTCACCAGGAAGCTGCGGCCGTTGACCAGGCCCACCTGCACATGGCGCACCCGCGCGCGCAGCAGCGCATGCACCGCCTCGCGCAGGTCTTCGGGAATGCCGTGGGTGCGGCCGAAGTAGTTGAAGGTACCCTGCGGCAGGACGCCGAACACGCAGCCGCGGCACACCGCCTCGTGCGCTACCGCGTTGAGAGTGCCGTCGCCGCCGGCCGCCACCAGGACGCCGCCTTCGCGCGCGGCCCGCTCCGCCACCGCGGCGGCGATTTCCGGCAGGCGGGAGCCGTCCTTCACGACCTCCAGCTCGCAGCGCCGGCCGGCCCGTTCGATCACCTCGCGGATGGTGGCGCAGCGCAGGCCGGTGTCGGTGCGGCCCGAACCGGCATTCAGCACGATATGAAATGGCGCATCGGGCCGGGGATCCTGCATGACCATCGTGAAACTGTCCTCCTGCTCGCTGGCGTCTTTACAGGATAGCAGTTGCTGACGAAGGGCCGATTACGCTTGCCGCGCAGGCTGTCGCCAATTCTGCGACGCGGCGCGCCCACCCCGGGCGTTATAATAGTGACATGAGAACCAGCAAGGAAAAAAGCGCCGAAAACAGGGCTTCCCTGGTCCGGTCCGCCAGCAAGCTCATTCGCGAGCGCGGCATCGACGGTGTCGAACTGGCGATGGCCGCCCTGTCGTTCGGCCTCGAGCAGACCCGCGTGCGCCTCGAGGAACACGCGCGCGACGGCATGCCGGGCCTGGCGCGCTTCGTCGACCATTTCCTGTCGGCCGACTGCCGCGACGACTACGCCGGCGCCTGCCCAATCTCGGCCTCGGCCAGCGAGATCGGCCGCCAGGACCGCGCCATCAGCCTGCGGTTTTCGGCGGCTTACCTGGACATGGTGCGCACCTTCGAGCGCGAGCTCGAAGCCGCCCAGCCCGGCAACGACGCGCATGGCCGCGCGCTGACCCTGGTGGCGACCCTGGTGGGCGCCCAGGCCGTGGCGCGCGGCGCCGCCAAGGGCGACCCGGCGCTGTCGGAACGGGTGCTGAGCGCGGCCCGTAAAGTGATTGGCGAGAGCATCGTGGCGCCGGCGGACAGCCCGGCGCGCTGAGGCCCCGCGGACGGCCCGGTAAAGGCTTATTTTGTGACCGCGAGCTGGGTGCGGTGACCGCCCTTGAAGGTGTACAGGGTGATGGTGCCGTCGCGGATGTCGCCATGCGGATCGAAGGCGATATTGCCGGTCACGCCCTTGTAACGGATCTTCGCCAGTTCCGGCAGGTATTTCGCCGGCGCCGAGGAAGCGGCCTTGTTCATCGCCTCGGCCAGCAGCATGGTCGCATCATAGGAATACGGTGCGATGATCTGGACGTCGATGCCGAAGCGCTTGCGATAAGCAGCGCGGAAGTTGTCCATGCCGGCCTTGCCCGATTCTTCGACGCCGCCGGCTTCCGCGCACACCACCTGGCCGTCGGCCATGGTGCCGCCGGACAGCTTGTGCATCTCGTCCGAGCAGATGCCGTCGCCGCCCATCATCTTGACGTTCAGGCCGAGCTGCTTCATCTGGCGCAGCATCGGACCGGCCACCGCGTTCATCCCGCCGAAGAACACCAGGTCCGGATTGCTGGCGCGGATGCGGGTCAGGATCGCCGAGAAGTCGGTCGCCTTGTCGTTGGTGAACTCCTTCGCCACCACGTTCACGCCCTGCTGGCGCAAGCCGTTGACGAACTCGGTGACCAGGCCCTGGCCGTAGGCGGTGCGGTCGTCGATCACGGCGACGCGCTTGGCGGCCATGTTCTTGACCGCGTAGCGGCCCAGCGCGCGGCCGAGCTGGATGTCGTTGGCGACCACGCGGAAGGTGGTGTTGAAGCCCTGGCGCGTGTAGGCCGGATTGGTCGAGGAGGCGGTGATCTGCGGGATGCCGGCATCGTAGTAGATCTTCGAGGCCGGGATGGTGGTGCCCGAGGTCTCGTGGCCGATCACGCCGTTGACCTTGGCATCGGCCAGCTTCTGGGCCGCCGCCGTCGCCTGCTTCGGTTCGCCCGCGTCGTCCTCGGCCACCAGCTGCCACTTGACCTTGCGTCCGCCTATCGTTGCGCCGCGTGCATTGAGCGCGTCGATCGCCATGCGGACGCCGTTTTCGCTATCCTTGCCGAAGTGGGCCACCGGTCCTGTCATCGCGGCCACGTGGCCGATGCGAACGACTTCCTGGGCCGGTGCCAGGCCTGCGGCCGTCAGGGCGGCCAGGGCAAACGCGTACTTCTTCATTCCATCCTCGTATATACAGGTGATTCTTTATATCAAAAACGATATGTTACAGCGGAAAGCCATAACGAACAACAGTTGATAAGCCATGTCCAATCTTTCATTGTCCCTTCCGCTGCCGCCGATGTCCGCGGCGACCCTGCTGCGCGCGCTGTTCAAGCGGCCCGCACCCTCCTCCGCCGCGACGGCGGCGCCGACCCGCTACCGGCTCGACCGCATCGACGAGGCCAGCGTGGCCCGCTACCGCGCCGCCCTCGGCTTCGAAGGCACCCGCATCCCGCTCACCTGGTACTACCTGCCGGCCCAGCGCGCCCACCTGGCGACCATGCTGGGCGCCTCCTTCCCCTTCCGCGTGGTCGGCGCCATCCACGTCGACAATGCGCTGGAAGCCAGGAGGACGCCGGCGCCCGGCCGCCCGCTGGAACTGCTGACCGAGGTGAAGGTCGAACCGCCGGCCGCCAACGGCGCCGTGCACGCCCTGCTGGACACCCGCGCGGCCCAGGACGGCGAACTGGTGTTTATCTGCCGCAGCAACTACCTGGTGGTGCGCGGCACACGCATGGGCCACCACCACCGCCCCGCCGCACCGGAAGCGCCGAAGCCGGCGCCGATCGCCGGCTGGCAGCTGTCCGCCACCAGCGGACGCGAGTATGCCTGGGTGTCGGGCGACTGGAACCCGATTCACCTCTGGCCCTGGACCGCGCGGCTGATGGGCCTGAAGGCGCCGATCATCCAGGGCATGCACACCCTGGCCCGCAGCTGCGCCGAACTGGAGCGCGCCGGCGGGCGCCGCGTGCTGCGGCTCGACGGCCGCTTCCGCGCGCCGATCGAACTCGGCGCCCGGGCGGCGCTGGCGGCCGAGCTCGAAGGCGGCCGCTACACGGTCGAGAGCGGTGGACGCCTGGCCGTCGAGGGCGGCTTTGCATTTGATTCAGGTCAAACTATACTGGATGCATATCCACCATCCTGAATGAACCAGCCAACTGGGACATTCATGGAGGGAAAGCCATGTACAAGCGCATCCTGATCCCGAGCGACGGTTCCGAAGCCTCCGAACGCGCGATCCTGGCCGGCGTCGATTTCGCCCGCGAAGTCGGGGCCGAGGTCGTGGGGCTGACCGTGACGCCGCCCTTCCGCGTCGTCACCGCCGACAGCAGCATGCTGGAAGACACGCCCCAGCAGTTCGACGCCGCCAGCAGCGCCCGCGCCCGCCGCATCCTGGCCGTCATCGAGGACGCCGCGCGCAATGCCGGCGTGCCCTGCCGCAGCGAACACGCGGTCGAGGACGATCCCTGGGCCGCCATCATCGGCGCCGCCCAGCGCCTGGGCTGCGACCTGATCGTGATGGCCTCGCACGGACGCCATGGGTTGAAGGGCCTGCTGCTGGGCAGCGAGACCCAGAAGGTGCTAGTGCACGGCACGATCCCGGTGCTGGTCCACCGCTGACAGGGGTACCATCATGTACCAACGCATCCTCGTTCCCACCGACGGCACCGAATTGTGCAGCGGTGCCCTCGCCGCCGCCCTCGAACTGGCGGCGCTCGGCGGCGGTTCCATCCTCGGCCTGCATGCCGGGCCGCCCGCACGGCTGGAGCCCCTGGCCGACGAAGACCCGGTGCGCGCCGCCTGGCTCAAGGAACGCGAACGCAACGGCGCCGACGCCCTGGCCTGGATCGCGCGCCGCGCCGCCGAAGCCGGCATCCCCTGCGAGACCCTGCTGCTGCCCTATGAAAGCCCGGCCGCGGCCATCGTCGACACCGCGCGCGACCGCCATTGCGACCTGATCGTGATGGCCTCCCACGGGCGCGGCGGCCTGCGCGCGCGGCTGCTGGGCAGCGAGACCTGGAAGGTGCTGAGTATCTGCGCGATTCCGGTGCTGGTGGTGCGCGGGCCTTCCAACGGAGGATCCTAGTCGAGACCCAGCCAGCGGCGGTAGGAGGCGTAGTGATGCACCACGAAGCCGCCAAAGGAGCGCATGCCGCCCACGCTGCGCGAGGTCGCCGCCAGCTCGCGCTCCAGGTCGGGCTCGCCCAGGTGATTGAACGACACCTTCTTCAACTCGTTCGGCATGGTTTCGATGCCGATCAGGACCGGGCGGCCAATGGTCTCGCCATACGCAAGCTCGTCCATCGCATGGCTGACCAGGCCGTCGCCGCCGTCCGCATGGTCGCGGTAATCCATCAGCGCAACATAGTCGTAGATGTCCTGCACGTGCTGGTTGACCGGCTTGCGCCTGCCATGCCAGTCGAGCTGGATGCCGTCCAGCCAGAACGGGATGGCGGGGCCGATCGGCAGCGCCTGGCCCGACTGGGCCTTCACCCGCATCAGGGTATCCGACATGTCGAGGAAGTTGGCCAGCAATTCCATCTTGCGGGTCGACCACTCGGCTAGGATATGAGGTTCGATGTCGAGGTTGATGCCGTCGAAGCGTTCTTCGGGGGCCGCAACCTTGTTATAGTCGAGCACACGCTGGAGCATGGCGACGGCCTCCTCGCGGTGGCGCGGCAGCACGTAACGCTCGGTGTTCAGGTAGCCCGAACCCAGCAGGGCGTAGACCTTCAGGCCGGACCCGTGCAGGCGGCGCAGCAGGCGGCGGTAGCGCTCCGGTTGCGAGACGATCAGGTTGCGGCCGCGCCAGGCGTCGGCGTACAGGTAGACGGTGCCGATCGATTTCGCCTTCAGGAAGGCGATGCCCTGGGCGGCCATGCCCTCGCTCTCGAGCATGGCGTAGGACTCGCCTTCCCAGGTCCAGATCGCCCGCGGGCCGGCTGTCTCTGCGGCATGCGCACTGCCGGCGACGAGCGCAGCCAGCAGCGCGGTACGCAGCATTTGCCTCACAGCGGCATCTCCACGTGGTACTGGCCGATGCCGATCGAGCGCCCGGTCTCGGGATGCGAAGGAATCACGGACACGAAATAGGTCGCGTGCGGCAGCTTGCCCAGCCTGGCCGGCAGCGCAATCGTCAGTGTGGCGCCCGCCTCCATGGTCCGCGGCTCGCCGGCGACTTCGCCGACTTCGAGTCCGCCGGCAGTGCTGATCACCAGCAGCGGCACGAAGGCGCGCGATCCCGTGGACGACTCGTTGTGCAGGGTCGCCTCGACCATCGCCGCCCCGTCGGGTCCCGGCGCCGCCGCGCGGCGCACATTGGAGACGCCCACACCGCCGCCCTCGGCCGCCAGCGCCACGCTGCGCAGATTGCGGCTGGTGGCGCCATAGGCTGCCAGCGCGTCGACCGCATCCGGCGGCGCCAGCGCGGGAGAGCGGCCGGCCACGGCGTTCGCCTGCAGGAAGGACTGGAACTGGGCCCGTGCCACCGATAACGCCTTGCCTTCCGGCGCGCGGTCGGTCCGCATGCCGTCGGCCAGCGCATACAGCCGGCCTTGCGCCAGGTAGACGGTGCCGGACACGAAGTCGCTCAGCTCGGTCTTGGTCTGCTTGAGCGGGACCACGTGCAGGTTTCGGAAAGCCGCTTCGGTATCCAGGCCGGTGCCGAGCCAGGTCACGGCCGGCGGCGATTTCAGGCCGTGATTGTTCGACAGGTAAGCCAGCAGCGAGGGCGCGATGTCGAACTGGGAACTGACCGACTTGATGGCGCGCGGCTGCTTCAGCAGCGGCGAGTAGACGATCAGCGGTACGTGGTAGCGCTCGATGCGGGTGTCCATCGGCAGCTCGGGCAGGCGGTGGTCGCCGGTGATCACGAAGATGGTGTTCTCATAGCCCGGCAGCTTCTTCGCGCCGTCGAAGTAGCGGCGCAGCGCGTCGTCCGTGTAGAGGACGCTGGCGAAGATCTCGCGCTGGGCCGCATAGCCCGGGTTAGCGTTCGGCGCGATGCCCAGCTGGGCCAGGCGCTGCCCCACCTTCTCCATGTAGCGCGGTTTGTCCGGGAAGGTGAAGGGGTCGTGCATGCTGGTGGTCTGGATGATCGTCAGCGACGGCGCCTGCCTCTCCTTTGCCGCAATGCTTTCCCTGCGCAGGGTCATGTCGACCAGCTCGCCGTCGGCATAGCCCCAGTCGTTGCTGCGCTGGGCCGGCGGGCCGTAATCGCGCTCGCTGACGAACTGCTCGACACCTTCCTGGCGCAGGAACCTGCCTTCGTTGTCGAAGTCGAGGTCGGACCCGCTGTAGAACCCCAGGCGGTAGCCCTGGGACTTCAGCACGCTCAGGATGGACGCGTGGCGCGGCGCCTTGTCGCCGAGCGCGGCCAGGCCGTTCTCGCCGAAAGGCAGCGATCCGAACATCGTGGTCAGCACGCCGAAGGTGCGGCCCTGGCCGGACAGGAAGTTCTCGAAATACAGGCTGCGGCCGGCCAGTTCGTCGAGGAAGGGCGTGAAGCTGCCCAGGCGGGCGCCGGGACCGGAGAAATTGCGGCCCAGACCTTCGACGATGATGAAGACCAGGTTCGGCGGCGTACCGGCGCGGCGTTCGAACAGCGGGCCGAGCGTGTCCGGCGTGCGCTCCGGATGCAGGAAGGGATAGCGCCCGTCCTTGCCGGCCCAGGGCAACTCGCCTGAGCGGGGTTCGCCGGCTGCGCCGCCGCCGCTGCCCATCAGGTGGGCCAGGTTGCGGTCGGCAAAATAGGCGGTCTTGTTCAGCAGATAGTCGATGCTGGCTTCGCTCTGGGCGGCGGTGGGCGCGTAATGGTCGGGCAGGAAGGCGAAGGCCAGCAGGCTCGCGGCGCCGAAGATCAAGCTACTGCGCGCGTCCGCGCGCGGCCACCAGGGACGGCCGCAGGCCCGCAGCGCCAGCCACAGCACGGCCAGCGCGCATGCCAGAGCCGCCACCAGCGGCACATCGGCGCGCCAGCCGCCGGCGACCGTGGTCGCGACTTCGGCGCTGGTATAGCCGAACAGGTCGGCGCCCAGCGGCACTCCGGCAACCCAGTGGTATTGCAGCAGGCCGGCCTGGGCCACCAGCAGCAGCGACCAGCAGACGCCCAGCAGCGCCCTGCGCCAGCGTGGCGCCGGCACCAGCGCCACCAGCGGCGCGCCCAGCACGAACAGGAAACCGTAACGGAGCAGTGACAGCAGATCGTTCGCCAGCGCCGGCCCGAACAGGATCGAAACTTTCATGTCGCCGCCGGCGGCATGCCAGCTCTCGGCAACGCGCAGGCAGAGCCAGGCCAGCACCAAGGCCGGCAGGCAGCCGAGCACTTCGCCGAGGGCGGCGCCCAGGGCGCGGGCGGCCGGGCCGCGGTGTTTCGCCGGTGCGGCGGCCGGCTTGTCGGCCACTGCTACCATCGGCGGTACAGCGCGAAGGACAGGCCGCGCTCGTCGCCGCCGTTACCCGAGGCGGTATGCGAGAAGGTCGCGCCGATCTTGCCGCCCCATTGCGGGCTGAAGTAGCGCACCCAGGCAAGACCGCCGCCGCCCGAACGGGCGCGCCCGCCGACCAGGCTGAGGGGATCGTCGCTGCGGCCGCTGTTGACGCTCATTTCGAGGTAGTTGTCGGCGTCGCCGAGGTAGTACCAGCGCCCCAGCAGACGCTCGCCGGTGCTGTGGGAGCCCACCGACACGATGTCCTGGTGGCGCAGCTGGACGTAGAAATTGCCAAGGTATTTGGCGATGCTGGCGCCATAGATGTTGACGCGCGAATCGAAGCCCAGCACGTCGTCGCTGAGCGAGGCCTCCCAGCCGCCGCCCAGGGCCTGCCAGACCTCGACGCGGCCGGAATTGGCCGGGAACAGGCGGCTGGCGGCCGAATGCTGGTAGCGCAGGTTGGCATAGGCGCCGCGCCACAGGCCGGTATAGGCATCCAGCGCCCAGGCGTAGTCGCGCTCGCCGAAGCGGTGGGCGCGCAGGGTTTCGAAGCCGATCGAAGCGCTGGCCATGTAGCGCCGCACGCTGGCGGTCTGGTCGTTCCAACGCGGACCGTTGCCGACATCGGTCCAGCCCGAAGACAGGCTGGCACCCCAGGCATGGCCGGCGGCGCTGGCGAGGTCCGGATTGCCGGCCGATGGCACCGCGGGACGCGGCTGCATCTCGGCCAGCAGGCCGTCGATCTCGCCAGCCTCGCCGCCGAGGGCGCGCGCGCGTTCGAGGTCGGCCTTCGCCTCGGCGGACTGGCCGAGGGCGCGCCGGGTACGCGCCCGGGCAACATAGGCCGCCGGGTCGTTCGGGCGCAGGGCCACGAGACGGTCCCAGGCTTCCAGGGCCTTCGCCGGCTGCTCGCTCCAGCGGTAGGTATTGCCGAGCGCTTCCCACACGTCCGCATAATCGGGCGAGGCCTTCGCCGCCGCACCGAGGTCGGCCTCGGCTTCGCTCCAGCGCCCCAGGCGGGCATACACGATGCCGCGGCCAAGCAGGACGTCGGGATTGCCCGGCGAACGGGCCAGCAGCGCGGAATACGTGGCCAGCGCCAGCGCCGGCTGGCCGCCGTTGGCGAGCGCGCGCGCCCTGGCGTACTGGTCGTCGAAGGATGGAGCACTGGCTGGCTGAATCTGGGCGGGCGGATCCGAAGGAAGCTGGAAATCGATGGGCATGTAGGGAAAAGGCTGGGTGAAATCGGCGCGCGGGTTCGAGCCCCGCGCAGGCGAAACTGTGCCGGAGTCCCTGTATTGCGTCAAGGAAAGCGCCCAACCTGTTCCCTATCTGTCGCGCAAAACCCTCAAAGCCTTTACCGCTTCGTCATCGAAGCTGCAGGGCCGGCAAGCCTACTTCAGTCCGGGGCGGCTCAGGTCGACCGTAGGCCCGGACAGCATGAAGTGCCCGTCGCCGCGGTAATGCAGGGTCTCGGGGTAGTCCGGGGTCGACGCCACGCGCGCGGCCACCACTTCCCAGATGAAGAAGTTATAACGCTCGACCAGGCTGTCGTCGTGCAGCCGGCATTCGAACTGCGCGTGGCATTCGCGGATGGCGGGAGCGGCCACCAGCCGCGACGGCTGGGGCGTCAGGCCGAAAGCGTCGAACTTGTCGATGTCGGCGCCGCTGGTCGAGCCGATGCCCAGCACCGCTTCCGTCAACGCCGTCGTGGGCAGGTTGAGCACGCATTCGCCGCTGCCGCGCACCAGCTCGAAACTGTGGTTGCTGGAAGCGATCACGCAGCCGACCAGCGAGGGCGAGAATTCCATGACCGTGTGCCAGCCCATGGTCATGATGTCGCGCCGTCCCTGCCAGGCGGAGGAGACCAGCACCACCGGGCCGGGTTCGAGATAGCGCCGCACCTGGTGCAGGGGCAGCTTGTGCTTGCGAGGGGTATCCATGCCTGCATGATGGCGCGGCGGCCGATGCCTGGGCGCACGGATGGGCAGGGACGGTCCCAGGCGCTACACTAGCGGGATGAGGTCCAATGCTTTCCTGTCGCCCAACCGCCGCCTGCTCGTCCTGTGCGCGCTGTCGCTCGCCCTGCATGGCGCACTGCTGGAACTGGCGGCGCGGCGCATGCCCGGCCCGCTGGCGCCGCCGGCGGCCGGCGCCCCGCTGGTGCTGCGCCTGATGGACACGGCCGCGGCGCCGCACCGTCCGCAGGACAGCCGGCCCGCGCAGGCTGCGGACAGGCCGGTCGACGCAGCGCCCGAGCCCACCCCAAGGCGGCCCCCTCCCCCGCCGCCCGCTGCGGCCGTGACCGAAGCGCCGCCACCGGCCGGCGTGGCCACCCCGGCCATCACCGGCCCCACGACCCGGCCCGCCCCTGCCGCCTCCCTCGGCGAGAACGCACTGCTGCCGATGGCGGGCCGCTACCGCCTGCGCCTGCCGGCCAGCGCACGCCTGAGCTTCACCTCGCCGGGACGGCCGGACGGCCAGGCCTACCTCGACTGGCGCAGCGACGACAGTGGCTACAGCCTGGAATTCGACGGCATCCTCGGCCGCCTGTCCAGCCGCGGCATCAGCGGCGATACCGGCATCGCGCCGGCCCTCGCCACCGAAACCCGGACGGACGGCAGCACAAGCACCAGCTTCGATGCGACGACGGGCGAGGTCCGCTTCCAGGGCGCCGGCAATCCCGCGCCGGGCGCGGTCGGCATGCAGGACCGCGCTTCCGTGCTGGTGCAGCTGGCCGCCATCGCGCTGGGACGGCCCGAGCAGCTGCAGAACGAGATCAGGATCGTGGTGGCCGGCGCATCGCAGGTGAGGGTCGAACGCTACCAGGTACTCGGCCAGGAAGAGGTCGACACCGGCATCGGCAGCATGCCGGCCTGGCATCTGGCGCGGCTGGCGGCGCCTGGCGAAGCCCGGCTCGAACTGTGGCTGGCGCCCTCGCAGGACTGGCTGCCGGTGCAACTGCGCGTGAGCGGGACTGACGGCAGGGTCGAGACCCAGACCCTCAGCGGGGCCGTGCGCGCGGTCCCGGCTCCCTGATACGCAAGTCCAGCCGATGCCTTAGTTGCGCACCCGGCGCCAGCCGGCGCGGTGGGCCTCGACGTCGCTGGCGCGCGCCACGCTCGAAGTGATGGTATTGCCGTCCGCGGTGGTGGTGACCATCTTCAGGGCGCCCGAGGGCAGGCGCACGATGATGAAGCCGACCGCCGCCGAATTGCCCGACAGGGACTGGCCCGCGATCGCGCCGATGCCCTGCTGGGTGTTGACCGGCGCCGCCGTGCAGACGTTCAGCTGGTAGACGTTGCTGCTGCCGCCGACCTTGCACGAGGACGAGGACGAAGGAATATTCGACACCACGGTCAGGGTGCCGGCCGCCACCTTCGGGTCGAGGTTGACGCGTTCGCCGGCGTTCTGGTCGAGATCGAAGAACCAGCCGGCCTGGCTGCCGAGGTTCACGGCCGGGCCGCTGATCGTGTAGGCCTGGGTGCCGGCCGGACGCGCCAGCGACTGCTTGGCCATCGAGGTCGAATTGCGCCAGCTGGCGGCGCCGATGCCGGTGCCGCTGTCCTTCAGCACGTAGACGCTCTGCTTGCTGGTATCCGCGATATCGGGCAAGTCGAGCAGGCGGCCGGTGCCGAACACCACGACCTTCTGCGCGCCCACCGTGGTTTGGCCAGAGGCGTCGGTCGAAGTCACCTGGCACAGGGTGACCTCGGGGCGACTGGTGACGGGCTGGCCGGTGCCGGCGTCGCCCATCTGCAGCACCGTCGGGTTGCCGCCGGCGGTAAAGTCGAAGCGCCACATCTTGCCCTGGTTGTCGCCGCCGTAGACATAGGTCACCAGCGGGTCTGTGAGCGGATTGTTGGTGATCGCGGTGATCTTGGCCAGGCCCGAGGGCGTGGTGGTGTCGCCGACATTGGTGCTGGTCTTGCTCAGCACCTGGCCGCTGGCCACGTCGACCACGTACAGGTAGCCCTTGCCGTTGCCGCCGAAGCCGGTGGACGGCACGTTGTTGTAGCCGGAGGTCAGGAACACCACCCAATGCTCGGTGCCGGAGGCATCCTTCCAGGTGCCGAACTGCGGGTTGCCGAAGCTCAGCCCGATGTCGGCGTCGAAGCGGTTGCCGGTGCAGACTTCCGCGTCGGCGCAGAGCTCCCACAGCGCGGACGGATTGGCGGGGTCGGTGACGTCGACCGCATAGTAACCGCGACCGCCTCCGTTCAAGCCGGCCACCACCACCGAACGCCAGATGCCATTGATCTTGACGTCGCCGAGTTCGGGCGAACCGTCGGTGGTGAACTGGTGGTTGGTACTGTAGGTCGTGCTGGCCTGCTGGTACAGCTTCTTCATGGTGATGCGCGGGACGTAGGCCCACAGCTCGCTGCCGTTGGCGGCATCGAAGGTGTGCAGCATGCCGTCGTTGGCGGCAACGAACACCACCGGCTTACGCGCCGCATTGTCGACCTTGAACTTGCTGTAGCCGGTGGCCGTGTAGTTCTTGCGCGGCTCGCGCTGGTAGGCCGGCTTGGACGAGGCAATGTCGCCGAGCACGATCGGCAGCACCTGCGTGACGCCGTCGTCCTTGGGGTTCGACAGCGTGTAGGCGCGCAGGCGGGTGTCGTCCGCATACTGCTGCTGCCCGCGCAGCCAGGCGACGATATTGCTGCCGTTGTTGACGACCAGGCGGTCGGCGGCCGACAGGTTGGAGCACTGCGCCAGCGCGCCGCACTTGTTGTCGAACCAGGCTTTCTCGGTGGCGTTCATCCCCGCGTACAGGAAGTCCTTGAGGCCGCCGTTGTCGACGTCCAGCATCTTGATGCTGCGGGTATCGGTAGATGCCGCCACCTTGGCGCCGACCGTATTGCTCGAGTGCCAGGCGATGGTCTTGATGACTTCCCCGCTGACCGGATCGAGCTTGCGGTCGGTGAGCACGCCGAACCATTTGACGGTGGTGAAGGTGGCCGAGAAGATGTCGTTGTCCTCGAGCGTGATGTTGGGGGTCGAGGTGGCCGATGCCGCGGCCGCGCCGACGTGCACTTCGATGTTCGCCAGTGCCTTGCCGAGGCCGGTCACGACTTCGGCCGGGTCATTGGCGCTGAAGTACTTGCCGTGGCCGTTGATGGCCGCATGCCACAGGTCGTCGACCCGCTCCTGGTAGGCCGCGCCGCCGCTGGCATCGCCGGTGTTCGGGTCCGGCCACACATAGGCGCCCTTGTTGTTCCAGGGGCAGCCGGTGGTGACGCCGGTGACCAGCTTGTAGAAGTCCGATCCTTCGGTGGCACCGGTGTCGTACTTCGGGTCGAAGGCCATGATCCCGTCCACGCCCAGGCCGAGCGCGTAGGTGTTCATGTGCAGGTGCTGGTTGTCGCCGGCGGCGGCCGGCACCACGCCGTCCTTGCTCATGTCGTCGATATCGGGGCGCAACGAGGTGGTGCTGGTGCTGGAGCCGCCGTTGTACCAGTGCAGTGCGACGTCGGCCAGCGAGGCCGCGGTCTGGGCGCGCGGGTCGACGCAGCCGAGACGCTTGCTGCAGAAGCGAGCCAGATTTTCCACGTTGTCGCTGCTGGAGACGCTGGTGGCAGCGCCGCCGTTCCAGTAGCCGTCGGTCGTGACGAAGGCGAAGTTCTGCTGGCAGGGATACTCGATCACTTCGGAACCGGCCGGCCGCTGGAACTTGCCCAGGTTCGCATACATCCTGCCGACCGCGTTCAGGGCCAGGCGCATCGGTGTCGAGCCCGACGCGCTCATCTTGTACAGGGCGTTGTACCAGGCGGTCCGGTTGGCGCCGGAGAATTCGGCGGGATAGGTGAAGCCGTTGGCCGTCTCCGGCTGGGCCGCCGCGTTCGACAGCGAGACGATGCCGACCTTGTAGTTGCCGTTCAGCGCCTGGAAGGCCTGGCCGACCGCCGTCTTCATCATCTGGTTGCGCGTCTTGTAATAGGCGTACCAGTTGGCGAAGTTGGTCATCTCCTCGTCGTAGGTGCAGGTGCCGCCGGCGCAGTCGGTGCGCGCTGGCGCCTTCGGATAGCTGTTGTTGGTCGAGACGATGTCGGTGCGGACGAACACGGGCGCGCCCGCGCCGATGGCAGTGACGGTGGTCGGGATCACGTCGCTGGTCTTCTTGTCGATCGCCTTGGTCTGGGCGCTGACGCTGACCGCCCAGCCGTTGCGGCTGCCGTCCGCCACCACCGTGCAGTCCGGGCTGTCCTTGGCGGCGCCGCTCGGGCAGACGATCGGCACGATCGCGACCACATTGCTGGTGCCGATATTGATGCCGTAGGTCGAGCAGGCCGGCACCGAGGAACTGGTCGGCGCCAGCACGCAGGCCATGTACTGGTTCTTCAAGCCGGTCTTCGCGATGATCGAGGCGGCCAGCGCGGTGGCCAGGCTGGCCTGCTTGGACAGGGTGGTGGTGCCGCCGACCGCGGTGATCGCGCCGCCGGTGATGACGACGGTGCCGCTGGACTCCGCCACCGAAATGCTGTTGATGACCAGGTCGCTGGTGGTGCTGGAGGCGCCGATGGTGACGGTGCCGTAGGCCGCGGTCACCGTGCTGGCCGAAGTCGAAAAGCGTGGATAGATGTATTTGTCGACCTTCGTGTTGACGTACTTCGCCTGGCAGTCGCTCATGCTGGTGCTGTTGCACCAGCGGACCTTGGCCGGATAGGGATAGCCTGCCGGCGCCGGCGAACCGACCGCGACGCCCTTGCAGTTGATCAGGCCCGCTTCCTTGCAGTACTCGGCCACGTTGATGGTGTAGTAGTACGGCGCCGTGGTGTAAGGCGTCGAGGTCTTGTAGGTGCCGTCCGGATAGGCGTAGTTGGGATTGCCGTACAGGCAGGTCTTCGAGTTGCACCAGCCGAGGTCCGGGAAGCCGCTGGCCAGGTTCGACTTGCTCTCGCCCTGCATCGAGATATTGCTGTTGTTGATGCCAAAGCCGTCGGTCGGCACCGAGGTCCAGTTCGTGGTCTGGGTACGCGTCATCGACGCATAGGAGTTGCCGAGGTCGTCGACCGGCGGCGTGTAGCGGATCGCCGGGTTGTAGTACTGGCGGTTGAAATCGGCGCTGTTGAACGGCGGGTAGCCGGGCGTGCAGTTGGTGGTGCCGCTCGCCAGCGTGGACCCGGTGCGGCAGCTGGTCGAATCGACGATGTAGTCCGGCGTATAGGTATAGGTCATCGAGCCCGAGTTATCGTACAACAGCATCAAATTGGGCTTGACGTTGCCGCTGCCCGAGATATTCAGCAGCGGCAGTTGGGCGATATTGGTCGGGGCCGCGGACGCGCCGAGGGCGAGCACGAGCAGGAACAGGAAGGCGAAGAGTCTTTTCATGGGAGGCCTGAGCTTAAACGCCGATCAGCACGATCATCTGGTTGATCACATTGCTGCCGCGCGGACCGTTGATACGCGAGGCGATCACATAATGAAGTTGCGGCGCGCCGTCGTAGCTGGGGGCATCGGCGGCCAGGCTCTCGCCCAGCGCCACGGCGTTGCCAAGGCTGCCCTTCACCGACGAAGTCTGCACGCAGCGGTTGTCCTTGCCGTCGTAGCGGCCGTCGCGCGCGCACAGGCGATGCACCACGTAGTCGATCTTGTTGCCGTCTGCATCGGTGACGGTCTTGGCCGAGTCCCAGAAACCAGCGTCGCGCGGGGTCACCTTGGTGTCCAGCGAGGAGTGGTAGCCGTCGGCGAGGTCGTCGGCTTCGAGCGCGGTCTTGTTGCTGGCGGCCGTCGTGCTCAGCCACTGGAAGCCCTGGTGGAGGCCGAGGTCGGCGGCGCGGTTGAGGGTGGCGTCATAGGCCAGGTTACCGGTCGCCAGCGCGGTCGAGTGGCTGGACCTGAGCAGGTACACGCTACCCAGCAACATGACCGCCAGGATGATCAGCATCACCGGCAGTGCGGCGCCCTGCTCGCGCGCGCCCCCAAGCAGGCGGTACGGCTTCTTCATTACGGCCTCCACACGAAGTTGCGCAGCGGGACCACGGTCTCGAACACGCGGTAGCGGTAGCAGCGCCAGTCGACGCTGTCGCCCGGCACCGCCAGGCTGACCTTGACCGGCGCCGCGGCGGTGCTGCCGGTGGCGTTGGCGAACACCTGCAGCGGCGCCGGCGTGGCAGTGCAGCTGGCGCCGGCCGCCGGCGACTCGGGCGACTTGCTGCGCGCGACCACGGCCAGGCGCACCGCGGCGATACGCAGGTAGTCGCCGGCGCCGCCGGTCACGCCGTCGCCGTCGGCGTCGATCATGGACGCCGACCACTGCTTCACCTGCATGCCGGCGTCCGGCGTGAAGTTCATGCCGGCGCGGTTGTCGAAGCCGTATTGCGCCTTGATCGAGACGATGTCGCCGGCGACGGCGGCCGCATTGGCGCCGGCGCCATCGAGGTCGGTCGAACGCAGCTGCAGGAAGCCGTCCGCGACCGACCAGGTATGGAAGGACAGGGATTCCGGCGGGCCGAGGTTGAACACGCGCGAGACGCCGGCGCCGAAGCTGGCGCCCAGCGCCCCGCTGTTGTAGCGGTAAGCATCGTCCTTGATGACGTCGATCGATTGCTGGGCCGGCAGCGCGGGCAGCGCGTCGGGATCGGACGACACCTGGGCCAGCGAGCACTTGCCGCCCAGCTGCTCGGGTACGACCACGATCACGTCGCCCTGGCGGAAGCCGTAGGGCCGGCGGTCGACCACGATGCGGGTGCCGCTGGTGTAGCCTGACAGCAGGCGCAGGGTGCCGGTGCCGGTGATCGAGCTGCCGGCGTAGAAGCTGATGCGGTCGGGATTCTCGCCGTTGGTGGCGGCATTGGCGTTGGCGCCGGCCGCCTGCGGCTCGATGATGATGGGTGCCAGCGGCTGCACGGCGGCGCCGCCGACGTTCACCGAGGCCAGCGTGTAGCCGCCGGTGTCCTTGAAAATGGTGTTGCAGCCCGCGATCAGCGGGTCGTTCAGGCCATAGCCGGCCTGGGCGGCGTCGCCGCTCATCGAGAACAGCGCCAGCATCCCGTTCTGCATCGCGTCCGAGCCGCCGACCGCATGCCGCTGGGTGCTGTCGGCGCTGGTCACCAGGCGCACCGCGAACAGCAGCGCCAGCATGCCGATCACGATGCTGACCATCAGCTCGATCAGCGAGAAACCGCCCTGCGGTGAGCGCATGTGCTTCCTCATTGCTTGCTGCCCGAGACGTAGGAGGTGACGCGGTACTGGTTGGCCTTGGCGCCCCCTTTACGGGTCCAGGCGATCGCGATATCGATCCGGCTGCCGGAGGCGTCGGTGGCCGGCGTCACCGTCACGCTGATCACGGCCGACGGAATCCGTTTGACGGTCGCGTCGAACCAGGGCTTCAGCTGGGTGCTCGGCGCGGCCGTCTCGACCACCGCATAGGACGTCAGGTTGGCCTGGTCGGTGGCCATGGTGCCGAGCAGCGATTCGGCGGCCAGCGTGGCTTCCGTGCGCATCGCCGAATCCTCCAGTGCCGAATAGGACCGGGCCTGCAGGCCCAAGGTGCCGATCAGGCCGATGGCGAGGATGACCACCGCGACCAGGGCTTCGATCAGGGCGAAGCCCCGCTGCGCGCCCGGCTTCAGCGTGCGCGGGCGGCTCATCGCGGGCACCTGCGGCGGTCGGGCGCGGCCACGCCCGGGTCGCAGCGCGAGGCCACGCCGGCCAGGGTCAGCGACACCGCCATCGGCGTGAAGCTGACCGAACCACCGGCCGTGGGCGACAAGGTGATGCGTGCGATCTGCGGCGAGATCCGGGTGTCGACCCAGCCGAGGGCAGTGAAATAGGCGGCGTTTGCGCCGGAAGGGCCGACCACGAGCGCGACCGCGCTCGACGAAGGCAGGCCGTCGGCACTGCGCACCACCGACTTGTCGCCCTGGGCCCCGCGCGGATCGCCGGCCGCCGCCGCGGTCGGGGTGGACCAGCCGGTGCTGGCGTCGTCGCAGAGGTCGTCGCTGCTCGGGTAGCAGAGGTCGACCCGCCACTGCAGCTGGCCGGAGGCCGGATGGTCGTCCAGCACCAGCCGGCTGGCGGTGTTGTGACTGATGGCCTGGTTGCGCGCGAAGGCGAAGCCGTCGGCGTAATAGCCGGTGGCGGCCATGGCCTTGCGTCCCACCAGCCAGCTGGACATGCTGGGAATGCCGACGCCGGCCAGGATCCCGATGATCGCGACCACGACGGCCGCCTCGACCAGGGTGAAGCCGCCGGCGCGCGGCGCTGCGGGGCTTATTGCACGCACCGGCCGTCCTTGCGGTCGATCCAGCAGGTGGTGCTGGTCGACCAGCCGGTGGGCGCCTTCGGCGTGGCCCGGTTGCCGTTCTGGTCGATGGTGAAGGAGAAACCGGTGGCCGGGCCCTTGCCCGCCGCGGTGACCACATAGCTCGAGGCGTCGCCGCTGGTCAGGACGTAGCCGAAGTTGGCGCTGTCCGGCGGCAGGCGGTCGAACTTGGCGTAGGTGTGGTTGTTCGACCAGAATTCCTCGGCATTGGTCTGCACGGTGCCGAGGCCGGAATACGCTTCCGCCAGGCGCGCGCGCATCACGTGATTGTTGTAGGCGGGGATCGCGACGGCGCTCAGGATGCCGACGATGGCCACCACGATCATCAGTTCGATGAGGGTGAATCCGCGCGCCCGCGCAGTCGTACGGATGGTGCTCGACATAGGAATTCCCGGAAAAAACTTGCCCACCGACAATATTAGCGTAAGCGGGGCAATTTTGGGCTCGTCTGGCGACAAAAAACAACGAATTACGCAGGAAGATATGGAACAGACATCGCTATCCGGCATGCAGGGCGCGCGCCATATAGAGCGCACCGTCCGGATAGCTCAGCAGCGCCCGCGCCCCCTGCCCGCCAGGCGCCAGGTCGTGGGCGGCAAAACCCAGTCCTTCCCAGAAGCGGCGCGAATCCTGCACCGCCACCAGGGCCGACCAGGCCAGGCCGCGCGACCGTCCGCGTTCCAGCAGGCCGCCGGCCAGCCGCCGCGCCAGTCCCTGGCCGAGCGCACGCGGCGCCACCGCCATGTCGTGGATGTACAGGGTGTCGGCATCGGCGGCCGGCTGGAAGGCGGCATCCAGCGGCGTGACCGCGCCGCGCCGCGACGCATAGGCGAACACATAGGCGCAGACGCCCTCGGCGTCGCAGGCGACCAGGCAACTGTCCCGCGCCGCGCGCAGGCGCGCCAGCACGATATCGGCCGGCTCCTGCATGGACGGCGGGTAGCAGGCGGCCTGCACGGCCAGTACGGCGTCCAGGTCGTCTTCGGTCATCCACCGCGGCGTGGCCGGCGGCGTGGGCTTTGTCGTGATATCTCGGCGGTTCTGCATGGCCCGGCATTATGCCCGATCGGGCGCTTCACGGCAGCTCCCGGCGCTAGGCACCCGACTAAACAAACAGGGTAGCGCGTCGCCGTCCGGCTTCCCCTTCGCCTTCTCTGCTCCATGCGTACTGGGTAAGCGGAACGGTGGCATGGCGTCTGCACGACATTTGTTTAGTAAACGCTATAAACAGGAGGCCCGGCATCGTGCGCTTGTTGCTGACCGAAAAAAATCGGGCTATGTTTCCGGAATAACAGCAAGGAGACACGATGGGCAAGCGCATTTCTCTCTCCGCCATTTCACTGGCGGCCGGCCTGCTATGCGCCGGCGTCGCGGGGGCCGCGGCGCCCGGCAGCCGGGTGGCGGAGGTCAACGTCTTCGTCGGCACCGGCGGCGACGGCCACACCTTCCCCGGCGCCACGCGGCCGTTCGGCATGATCCAGTTGAGCCCCGACACCCAGGTCCGCCACTTCAAGCAGAGCTATCCCTGGGCCGCCGGCTACCGCTACGAAGACGACTCCATCCTCGGCTTCTCGCATACCCACTTTTCCGGCGCCGGCCACTCCGACCTCGGCGACGTACTGCTGATGCCCACCAGCGGCGAGCTGAAACTGGAGCCCGGCTATCCGGAACGCCCCTTCAGCGGCTACCGCTCGCGCTTCTCGCACAAGGACGAGCATGCGGAGCCGGGCTACTACGCGGTCAAACTGCTCGACAATGAGGTCGACGTCGAACTCACGGCCAGCGAGCGGGTCGGTCTGCACCGCTACCGCTTCAAGCCGGGAGCGGACGCCCGGGTCGTGCTCGACCTGCGCAGCAGCATCTACGACTGGTCCGGCAAGAACCTGTGGTCGCGCCTGCGCCTGCGCGGGCAGGACACGATCACCGGCATGCGCGAGACGCGCGGCTGGGCACCGGGCCGCCAGCTGTATTTCGCGATCCGCTTCTCGCGCCCGCTCCAGTCGCACCAACTGATGAATCGCGAGGAAGGCGTCGAGTACCGCGGCTTCGCTTCGCCCGGCAAGACCCCGCTTGACAAAATCCTGGTCGAGGGCAAGGCGCTCGAGGCGGCGCTCGACTTCGGCAAGCTCGGCGACGCTCCGCTGCTGGTGAAGGTGGCCGTCTCCGCCGTCAGCGAGGATGGCGCCCTGGCCAACCTGGACGAGATGCCGGACTGGGACTTCGACAAGGAACGCGCGAACGCCAGCGCAGCCTGGGAGCAGGCCCTCGGCGCCGTCGACATCGAGGCGCCGCAGCCGATGAAGCGCATGGTCTATACGAGCCTGTATCACAGCCTGCTGGCGCCGAGCCTCTTCATGGACCGCAGTGGAGCCTACCGCGGGCCGGACAACCAGGTCCACCAGGCGGACGGTTTCCGCTTCCACTCCACCTTCTCGCTGTGGGACACCTACCGCGCCCTGCATCCGCTGCTGACCCTGATCCAGCCGGAACAGCGCAACGCCGACTTCGTGCGCTCCCTGATCGCCTCCCAGCAGGCCAGCCCCTACGGGATCCTGCCGGTGTGGCAGTTCGCCGGACTCGAAACCTGGTGCATGATCGGCTACCACGCSGTGCCGGTGATCGCCGACGCCTACATGAAGGGCATCCGCGGCTTCGATCCGGAACAGGCGCTGCGGGCGATGACCGCCAGCGCGGAATACGGTCCCTACGGCGGCCTGCAGCACTACATGAAATACGGCTACGTGCCGATCGACCTCGAACCGGAGGCGGCCTCGAAGACCGTCGAATACGCCTTCGACGACTGGACCATCGCGCGCATGGCCGAGAAGATGGGCAAGAAGGACGTGGCCGAACGCTATTACAAGCGGGCCCAGAACTGGCGCAATGTGTTCGATCCGAAGACCGGCTTCGTCCGCGCCCGCAAGTCGACCGGCGAGTTCCGCACCCCCTTCGATCCGGTGCAGTCGAACTTCGGCAGCGACTATACCGAGGGCAGCGCCTGGCAGTATTCCTGGTACATGCCCCACGATAACGCGGGCCTGGTGAAGTTCCTCGGCGGCGACGCCGGCCTGGTCAGCAAGATCGACCAGGTGTTCGACGCCAGGGTCGATGCCAACGTCTACGCCCACATGGAAGACATCTCCGGCCTGATCGGCCACTACGCCCACGGCAACGAGCCTTCGCACCACGTGGCCTACCTGTACAACTATGCCGGCGCACCGTGGAAGACCCAGGGGCGCCTGGCCCAGATCGTGGCCAGCCAGTACAAGGATGCGCCGGATGGCCTGGCCGGCAACGACGACCTGGGCCAGACCTCGGCCTGGCTGGCCTTCACGGCGATGGGCTTCTATCCGGTGGCGCCGGGGACCAACGAGTACGTGATCGGCCGTCCCTTCGTCGAGAAGGCCACGCTGAACCTGCCGAACGGCAGGCAGTTCACGGTGCGCGCCGTGAACCTGTCGGACGCCAACGGCTACGTCGGCAGCGTCACCCTGAACGGCAAGGCGCTGGCGCGCAGCTATCTGCGCCACGAAGACATCCTGGCGGGCGGCGAGCTGGTATTCACCATGCAGCCGACCCCGAACACCAACTGGGGCAAGGACAAAACCGCCCGCCCCTACACGCAAACGGCCTACCAATGAAACCGACTCTCTTCGCCGCCGCACTCGGCCTGGCTGCCATCGCCAGCTTCCACGTCCAGGCCGCCCCGCTCGACCATGTGAACCCGCTGATGGGCACCGACAGCAAGCCCGAACTCTCGAACGGGAATACCTATCCCTCGGTCGGCATCCCCTGGGGCATGAACTACTGGACGCCGCAGACCGGCAAGATGGGCAATGGCTGGGCCTATACCTATACGGCCGACCGCATCCGCGGCTTCAAGCAGACCCACCAGCCTTCGCCCTGGATGAACGACTACGGCCAGTTCGCCATCATGCCGGTGACCGGCGCCAAGCGCTTCAAGGAAGACGACCGCGCCAGCTGGTTCTCGCACAAGGCGGAGCTGGCCAAGCCCGACTACTACCGCGTCTACCTGGCCGACAGCGACGTCACCGCCGAGCTCACGCCCACCGAGCGCGCCGCCCAGTTCCGCTTCACCTTCCCGAAGGCCGAGCAGGCCTGGGTGGTGATCGACGCCCTCGACAAGGGCTCCTACGTAAAACTGATCCCTGGCGAGCGCAAGATCGTCGGCTACTCGACCCGCCACGCGGGCAAGCCGCTCACCAACTTCCGCAACTGGTTCGTGATCCAGTTCGACAAGCCCTTCAAGAGCGGCGAAGTGTGGGACGGCGACAAGATCCTCGCCGGCGCGCAGGAAGCGAAGGTCGACCATGCCGGCGCCATCGTCGGCTTTGCGACCGCCGACGGCGAAAAGGTCGGCATGCGCGTGGCCTCCTCCTTCATCAGCCTGGAACAGGCCGAGCGCAACCTGGCGCGCGAGATCGGCAACGACGATTTCGAGGCCACCCGCGCCAAGGCCGCGAAGCGCTGGAACGAGGTGCTGGGCCGGGTCGAGATCAAGGGCGCCAGCCTCGACCAGCAGCGCACCTTCTATTCGAGCCTGTACCGCATGGTGCAGTTCCCGAACAAGCTGTACGAACTCGACGAAGCCGGCAAGCCGGTCCACTGGAGTCCCTACAACGGCCAGGTGCTGCCGGGCCGGATGTTCGCCGGCACCGGCTTCTGGGACACCTTCCGCGCCCTCTACCCCTTCCTCAACCTGATGTACCCGTCGGTCAACCGCGAGATGCAGGAAGGCCTGGCGAACGACTTCAAGGAAGGCGGCTGGCTGCCCGAATGGTCGAGCCCCGGCTATGCCAACGTCATGGTCGGCAATAACTCGGCCTCGGTGGTGGCGGAAGCCTGGCTCAAGGGCCTGCGCGGCTACGACATCGAGACCCTGTGGCAGGCCCTGGTCCACGGCGCCAACAACGCCGGACCGATGGAAGCCGTCGGCCGCGCCGGCGTCGAGGACTACAAGCGCCTCGGCTACGTGCCCTACGATTCCGGCATCAAGGAAAACGCCGCCCGCACCCTCGAATACGCCTACGACGACTTCGCCATCTACCAGCTCGGCAAGGCGCTCGGCAAGCCGCAGTCCGAGATCGCCGTGTATGCGGAGCGGGCCCGCAACTACCGCAAGCTCTTCGATCCGGAAACCGGCCTGATGCGCGGCAAGAACAAGGACGGCAGCTTCCAGGCGCCCTTCAATCCCTTCAAGTGGGGCGATGCCTTCACCGAGGGGAACAGCTGGCATTACACCTGGTCGGTGTTCCACGACGTCGCCGGCCTGATCGAACTGATGGGCGGACGCCAGGCCTTCGTCAACAAGCTCGATGCGGTGTGGACCATGCCGCCCGTGTTCGATGACAGCTATTATGGCCAGGTGATCCACGAAATCCGCGAGATGCAGATTGCCGGCATGGGCCAGTACGCCCACGGCAACCAGCCGATCCAGCACATGATCTACCTGTACGACTATGCCGGCGCCCCCTGGAAGACCCAGTACTGGGCGCGCGAAGTGATGAACCGCCTGTACCGCGCGACGCCGGACGGCTATTGCGGCGACGAAGACAATGGCCAGACCTCGGCCTGGTACGTGTTCTCCGCCCTCGGCTTCTATCCGGTCACGCCGAGCAGCCCGCAGTACGCGCTGGGCGCGCCGCTGTTCCCGGAAGCCGTGCTGCACCTGGAGAACGGCCGCAAGGTGAGCATCAAGGCGCCCGGCAACAGCGATACGCGGCGCTACGTGGATGCCCTCAGCATCGACGGCAAGCCGGTCAGCCGCAACTGGATCGGCCACGATGAGCTGATGCACGGCGCCCAGCTGGAGTTCCGCATGTCGGACAAGCCGAACCAGCGCCGCGGCACGGCCGCCGCCGATGCGCCCTACTCCTTCTCGCAGGATCCTTCGGAGAAACGCTGATGACCGTCACCGTCCGCGATCTGGCGCACCTCACCGGCTGCTCGATCGGCACGGTGTCGCGCGCCCTGAAGAACCAGCCCGGCCTGGGCGAACCGACTCGCGCGCGGATCCTGTCCGCCGCGCGCGAGCTGGGTTACGACTTCAACCGCCTGCGCCTGGGCGCGATCCGGCGCATCGCCTTTTTACTACACGAGCAGCACAACACCCTGTCGTCCAGCCCCTTCTACTCGCCGGTGCTGCAGGGCGCCGAACAGGCTTGCCGGCGCGCCGGCGTGGCCCTGTCCTTCTACGTCGTTCACCCGGGCGAAGCGGTGGCCGAGCTGGTGCGCGCCCAGCAGCCGGACGCCATCCTGTGCGCCGGCTACTTCGAACCGGAGCTGGTGGCGGTGCTGCGCGACAGCGGCAAGCCCCTGGTGCTGGTCGACATGCACCTGCCCGGCTTCACTTCCGTCAATCCCGACCACCACCTGGGCGGCTACCTGGCCACTCGCCACCTGATCCGCACCGGCCGCCGCCGCATCGCCATGATCGCCGGCTCGCTGGCCCACTACAGCATCCACCAGCGCGAGCGCGGCTACCGCAAGGCCCTGTTCGAGGCCCGCATGCTGGCCGATCCGGAACTCGAAGTCCACGTGCCCGGCTGCGCCGACCCGGCCGAGGGCGTGCGCCAGGCCATGCTGAAGCTGCTGGCCATGAAGCCGCGCCCCGACGCCCTGTTCTGCTACAACGACAGCGCGGCCCTGACGGCGATGCAGACCTGCCTGGACGCCGGCCTCAAGGTGCCGTCCGACATCGCCATCGTCGGCTTCGACGACATCAGCGCCGCCGCCCAGGCGATCCCGCCGCTGTCCAGCATCGCGATCGACAAGGAAGCCCTGGGCGCCGCCGGGGTCGCCCTGCTGCTGGACAAGCAGAACGCCGAACAGACCCTGCCCGTGCAGCTGATCGTGCGCGAGAGCAGTTACGACGACTGAGGCCGCCCTGCCAGCTTCGGCAGGGAGCCCAGCTTGTCCGGGTTGCGCACCACGTAGATGCCGGCGATGCGGCCATCGCGGATCTCCAGCGAGGTGACCGAATCCGGCTGGCCGTCGCGCCAGGTCAGCAGCCCCGGGGCGCCGTTCACTTCGATCAGCTGGTGGTGGCCGCGGTCCGTCCACTTGCGTTCGATGCCCACCACCAGGCGCGCCACGCGGTCGGCGCCCAGCACGGCGCGCACCGTGGTCTTGGCCTTGCCGCCGCCGTCGCCCATATAGCTCACATCCTCGGTCAGCAGTTCCTGCACGCGTGCCGCCTCGCCCGAGCGCGAGGCCTCGACGAACCTGGCCAGCAGCGCCAGGTGCTGCTCGCGCCCGACCGCGAAGCGCGGACGCTCCGCGCGCACCCGCTCGCGCGCCCGCTGCAGGATCTTGCGGCAGGCCGCCTCGGTCTTGCCGACCATCGCCGCGACCTCGTCATAGCCGAAGTCGAATACCTGGTGCAGCAGGAACACGGCGCGCTCCTCGGGGCCGAGGCGCTCCAGCATCAGCAGGAAGGCGGTCGAGATATCGCCGGCCGCTTCCAGCGCGGCCTCGGGCGACTCGGCGCTGTCTTCGACCAGCGGTTCCGGCAGCCAGGGGCCGACATAGCGCTCGCGCTCGAGCATGGCGCCGCGCAGGCGGTCGATGGCCAGGCGGGTCACCACCGTCACCAGCCAGGCTTCCGGAATCCGGGCGGCGTCGACGCCGCCGTGCTGCCAGCGCAGCCAGGCTTCCTGCACGATGTCCTCGGCGTCCGCGCGCACGCCCAGCATGCGGTAGGCGATGCCGAACAGGCGCGGGCGCAGGCCCTGGAAAATGTCGATTGTCGTGTCCATGATCATTAGACGGTACGGGCCGCAGGTTTGTGACAGCAAAAAAAACTGTCACAAACGGCGCGACCGCTTCGACTAAGGAGTGTAAGCCAACCAAACTGAAGGAGTACACCATGCAACGCCTCGATTTTTACAAAGCCTCGCCGTCCGCCTACAAAGCCCTGCTGGGCGTCGAGAACTATGTCCGCGAGTCCGGGCTCGAACACAGCCTGCTCGAACTGGTCAAGCTGCGCGCTTCCCAGATCAACGGTTGCGGATACTGCGTCGACATGCATGCCGCCGATGCGCGCAAGGCCGGCGAAAGCGAACGCCGTTTGTACGCGGTGGCCGTGTGGCGCGAGACGCCCTTCTTCAGTCCGCGCGAACGCGCCGCCCTGGCCTGGACCGAAGCCCTGACCCGGTTGTCGGAACAGCCGGCGCTGGATGCGGATTATGCGGCGCTGCGGGAACAGTTCACCGAGCGCGAGATGGTCGACCTGAGCCTTGCCATCGGGGCCATCAACAGCTGGAACCGCCTGGCGATCGGCTTCGGCGCGCAGCCGGCGGCATAGAACGGAGGAGTGCGGGTGGCTCGGCTGCCCGCTCAGCTGCCCGCGATCGGGCTGCCGAAGATGCCGACCGCGAGTTCGGCCCAGACCAGCATCAGGGTCAGCAGCAGGCCGCCGCCGATGGCGCGGCGTTGCGTGGCGGTTCGAAGCTTAAGGGTCAGCAGGACGTAGAGGCTGCCGATGCCGGCCAGCAGCACGCCGGCGACGGCGAAGTCCAGCACGCCCCAGTTCACCTCTGCGGTGAAGCGCATCGCCACCAGCGGCACCAGCAGGATCGCGCCGGTGCCCAGCAGCACCCGGCGCAGGTCTCTTGCCACAATGCCCTCGTCCCGGGTGCCGAATTTTCCGTGGCGTGCGCGCATGTCCGCTTCCCCGTAATGTTGTTGTGGCCTGGTTCTGTCAGAGCGGCGCGGATTGCACCAGGCCGAGGCCCGACTTGGCCAGCGCCATGGCTACCGGGAGGGCGCACAGCACCAGCACCACGCCGATGCGGACCCGGCGGGCGCGCTGTTTCTGCTGCGAAAGACGGGAGAGGCGAAAGCCTTTATCGGTGGTCATGGAATCCCTTTCATGTGCGTTTGAGTATCCTTAATGATAATACGCGCGCTCCGGAACCCGCGACACGAATGGATTGCTATATCCATATGCATTGTTTCAGCGCATACAGCCCTGTCTCCCCGTCACAACAGCGATTTCGTGCAGGATCGCTCAACCGAACCTTGCCCTCAATCATCCTGCGCTAGCATGCATTTCTTTTAACGCGTCGGCGACTCATCGACGCGAGTGCCGGAGCGACGATGGGCAATACGCAGGACCGCTTGAACCTCGAAAGCGTGAAGGACGTGCTGGCCCTCGCCGTCCGCGGCGCCCCGTTCGACAGCCTGCTCGCCAGCCTGCTGCAGGCGGCCTGCCGGCTGACCGGCGAAGCGACCATGGCGACGATCCATGTGGCCGAACCAGGCAGCGGTGAACTGACGCTGGGGGCGTCGATCGGCATGGACGCAGCCCTCAGCGCCGCCCTCGCGCGCATCCCGATCGGTATCCAGGAAGCCACCTGCGGCCGCGCCGCCCACCTGCGCGAGTCCGTGATCGTGCCCGACATCGCGGCCGAGCCGCGCATGGCGCCCTGGCTTCAGCTGGCAAATGCCCACGGCATCCGGGCCTGCTGGTCCTACCCGCTGCACGCGCCCGGCGGCGGGGTGATCGGCACGATCGCCTTCTATCACCGTGCGCCGTGCTCGCCCGAACCCGGCCTGGGCGACGACATCGCCTATTTCGCCGACCTGGCGGCGCTGATCGTGCAGCGCCACCTGCGCGAACGCGACAACGATCGCCGCGACCGCCTGTACGAGGCGATCCTGTCCGCCACGCCCGACCTCGTCTATGTGTTCGACCTGCAGCACCGCTTCGTGTATGCCAACGCCGTGCTGCTGCAGATGTGGGGCAGGTCCTGGGATGAGGCGATCGGCAAGAATTGCCTCGAGCTGGGCTACCCGGACTGGCACGCCGCCATGCACGACCGCGAGATCGAAGAGGTCAAGGCCACCAAGCGCCCGATCCGCGGCGAAGTGCCCTTCAACGGTACTTTCGGGCGCCGCATGTACGACTACATCTTCGTGCCGGTGCTGGGTCCGGACGGCGAGGTCGAGGCGGTGGCCGGCACCACCCGCGACGTCACCGAGCGCAAGCAGTTCGAGGACGAGCTGCTGGCAAGCGAGCGGCGCGCGCTGGAAGCGGCGCGCGAGGCCGAAGAGGAAAGGCAGCGCTTCCGCACCATCACCAACGCAATGCCGCAGATGGTCTGGACCGCCCTGCCGGACGGCAGCATCGATTACCACAACGACCGGTTCTACGACTTCGTCGGCCTGCGCCGGGGCGGCGCCGAAGGCATGATGTGGGCCGACGCGGCACTGCACCCGGACGACCGCCAGGCCGGCCGCGAGATCTGGGCCCGCAGCGTGGCACGCGGCGAGCCCTACGAGATGACCTACCGGCTGCGCCACCACAGCGGCGAATTCCGCTGGATCCTGGCGCGCGCGCTGCCGCTGCGCGGCGCCGGCGGCGGCATCGTCAAGTGGCTGGGCACCGATACCGACATCCACGAAAAGAAGCTGGCCGAGGATGCCCTGCAAGACGCCAACCGGCGCAAGGACGAATTCCTGGCGATGCTGGCCCACGAGCTGCGCAATCCGCTGGCGCCGATCAGCGCCGCCGCCCAGGTGCTGCGCATCGCCCCCGCCGACCCGGCCAAGGTACGCAACTTCGCCGAGGTGATCGGGCGCCAGGTCAACCACATGACCTCACTGGTGAACGACTTGCTGGACGTCTCGCGGGTCACCCGCGGCATGGTGCAGTACGAAAAAGCGGAAATCGACCTGCGCAGCGCGATCCTGAGCGCGGCCGAACAGGCGAATCCGCTGATCGAAGCGCGCCGCCACGACCTGTCGCTGGCGCTAGGCGCGGACGGCGCCCCGGTGCTGGTGCTCGGCGACCGCGCGCGCCTGATCCAGGTGTTCGCCAACCTGCTGGCTAACGCCGCCAAGTACACGGCGGCCGGCGGCCGCATCGGCGTGACGCTCGATGTGAGCGGCGGCCACGCGCGGGTCCTGGTGAGCGACAACGGCAGCGGCATCGACGCGGCCCTGCTGCCGCAGGTGTTCGACCTGTTCACCCAGGGCACGCGTACGCCCGACCGCGCCCAGGGCGGCCTCGGCCTGGGCCTGGCGCTGGYGCGCACCATCGTGCTGGCCCACGGCGGCAGGATCCACGCCCACAGCGGCGGTCCGGGCCAGGGCAGCTGCTTCACGGTCGAAGTGCCGCTGGCGGCCAGCGCCGCCGCCGGCCACGACGGCGGCGAGGATGGCGCGGCGTCGGCCGCCGGCGCACCGCTGTCGCTGATGCTGGTGGACGACAACGTCGATGCCGTCACCATACTGGCCGCCCTGCTGGCGGCCGCGGGCCACCGGGTCGAGAGCTTCAGCGATCCCCGCAGCGCGCTGGCGGCGGCGCCGGCCGCCGCCCCGGACGCCTTCATCCTCGACATCGGTATGCCGGGCATGGACGGTTACGAGCTGGCGCGGCGCCTGCGCGCCCAGCCGGGCTGCCGCGGCGCCCTATATGTCGCCCTGACCGGCTACGGCCAGCAGGGCGACCGCGAACTCTCGCA
The DNA here is from genome assembly GCF_056397205.1 of Massilia sp. 05N420. Lineage (NCBI taxonomy): Bacteria > Pseudomonadati > Pseudomonadota > Betaproteobacteria > Burkholderiales > Oxalobacteraceae > Massilia > Massilia sp. 05N420. The sequence continues at coordinate 33,359 of NZ_JBFTMX010000003.1, read as the reverse complement.
CGAGGCCGGCTTCGACCACCATTTCGTCAAGCCGGTGGACGCCGGCCAGCTGCTGGCGGTACTGCGCCAGCGCGCGCCGCGCACCGGCTAGCGCAACCCGGCGGGTCAGCTGCGGTCGACGATCCTGGCGATGCCGGACGCGCCGAAGGCGAACTCGGAGCGGCCCTTCATTTCGAGCAGGGTGCCGGCGGGCGGACCGCCGGGAACGTCGGCCGCCAGCCGGCCGCGCCAGGCGATCTCCACCACCAGCAGCTCGCCCTCGCGCACCATGCCGGTCACGCGCTGCTCGCGTTCCGAAAACAGGCCTTTCGACTGCTCGGCGAGCTGGCGGAAGGCCGCGATGCCGCTGCTCTCGGCGGTGAGCTGGCCGCCCGAAAAATTCTCGAAGCGGATGCCGGGCTCGAGCTGGGCCAGCATGGCCTCGATGTCGAAGGCGTTATATGCCGCCAGGTAGCGTTCGATCAGTTCCTGCTGCCCTGCTTCACTCATGGCTTCCTCCTCGTTGAAAAGACGATCAGCAACGCCAGGCCACGGCCGAGGCGTCGTCGGCCTGCTTGACCGCCAGCCCGGTGCCGGCGCCGCCGCTGCGCTCGTGGGCACGCAATTCGGCCAGCAGCGTCTCGAGGCCGTCGCGCGCGCAGGCGCGGGCCAGGCCGGCGTCGGTGTACAGCGCATAGGTGTCGGACAGGCGGTAGAAACCGTCGGTCATGGCCAGCAGCATGGACCCCGGTTCGGCGCGCAGCGCATGGCGGCGCGCGGCAAACGGTCCGGCGGGTTCCAGGCACAGCCCGGGCGGCTGCAAGGCCGTGTTCTGTTCCTCGCGGCGGCGCCTGAGCATGGGCAGCAGGCGCTCGCGCCGCGCCGCCGGGTCCAGCACGCCTTCGCGCGCCAGCGCGGCGACGGCATCCTGGACCACCGCCTCCTGCGGGTTCACATAGGGATCGAGGTCCTGCACGCCGCCGTCCGGGCGCAACAGCAGGGTCTTGCAGTCGCCCAGGCAGTAGAGGATCAGTTCGGAGGCGCCGCGTCCCGGCATGATGCGGATCCAGGTCATGGCCGCGATCGGCCAGGCATACACCGGCACCGCCACGCCGTCGGTACGCGCATGAAATTCGGCGCGGACCTCGTCCAGCGCCGCGCGCACCACCTGCTCCTGCGACCCGCGCCCCGTCAACGCCCTGCCGAAGGCCGCGCCGAAGCGGCGCACGAACCAGGCGACGTCGCCGTTCTCACTGTCGATATAGTCTTGCTGCGCCACCGAACTGGCGCCGTCCAGCACCACGATATCGGTCACCTCGTCCCGCTCGAATACCGCCACATGATCCTCGTTGCCATGGCCGTCGGCCGCCGAGGACACTGATGTCCACCTCATCCATCTCTCCACCGGATACATTGCCTCAACTATAACTCAGCCGCCCAGCACGGTCACCCGGCGGCGGTGATGTCGCGGGTGCCGCGTCCGGCGGTCTTGAATTCGAGGGTGGTTTGCCAGGTCATGGGGCCTCCGGTCGTCAGTCGCGCCGCAGCGCCGCCAGCAGCCCGCGCACCTGCGCGGCCTGGGCGAAGCGCATGTCGCCGGCCGCCAGCGCTTCCAGCTCCTTGCGCGCGGCGGCACGGTCGCCGGTCTTCGCCAGGGCCGCCGCCAGATGGTAGCGGACGTCGCGGGCCTTCGGCGCAAGCAGGTGGGCCTTGCGCAGCAGCGCCAGGCCGCGCTCACGCTCCGCGCTGCCGGCGCCGTTCTCGACCAGGATCCAGGCCAGGGTGTCCATCACGTCCGGCTGTTCGCCGGCGCGCAGGTAGGCCGCTTCGGCGGTGGCCTGGGCGCGGGTGTCGCCCAGTTCCTGGTAGGCCAGCGCCAGGTTGTTGAGGACGACCGGGTTGTCCGGCTGGCGCTTCAGCACCGCCTCCAGCTGGCCGGCCGCCTGCCGGAACTCGCCCGCGGCCATCAGGGTCTGGGCCTTGTAGGCCAGCGCGCGCACGTCGTCCGGGTGGGCCGCCAGCCAGCGTTCGAGTCGGCCGCCGGCTTCCGGGACGCGGCCGGACTGGCGCAGCGCATCGTCGATCTTGATCGCCAGCTCGGTGCCCGGCTTGAGCTGGAAGGCGCGTTCGTACAGCGCCAGCGCCTCGGCAGACTGGCGCTTGGACATCAGGATGTCGCCCTGCAGCTGGTAGCCGGCCGCGGCTTCCGGATGGCGGCGCTGGAGCTGGTCGGCGACCAGCAGCGCAAGGTCGCGCGACCCCTTGCGCACATAGATTTCGGCCAGCGCGACCTGGGCCGACGGAAAGTCGGGCTGGATCGCCAGCACACCCTTCAGCGCGTCCTCGGCCTGCGCCGGCAGGTTCTGCACCAGCGATAGGGCCGCCACCTGCATCAGCGCCTGGGCCGAACGCGGCAGCGCCAAGGACAGCTTGCGGTAGGTCTCCAGCGCCTCGCTTCGTTCGCCGTTCGCGAGCTGGCTCTTGCCTAGCAGGTCGAGCAGGTCGGGATTGTCCGGGTGTCCGACCTGCAGCGTGCGCGCCAGGTTCAGTGCCTTCTCCTGTCGGCCGGTGCGCAGGTACTGGCCGATCAGGTTGACGGCCGGGCCGACCGCGTTGGGGTCGACGGCGGCGGCCTGCTCCAGCCAGCGCGTCGCCTCGTCCTGCCTGCCGGTGGCGTCGGCCAGCGAGGCCAGCATGGTCAGCGCCGGCACGCTGGCCGGGTTCCTGGCCTGGAAGTCGAGCATGAGGGTGCGCGCCAGGCCGGGGTGCTTCTCGTCCAGCGCCAGCTGGGCCAGGTCGGCCGCGGCCGCAAAATATGCCGGATCGAGAACCAGCGCGCGCTGCAGCGAGGCGCGCGCCGCGCCGGGGTCATGGCGGGCGATCGCCACCAATCCCTTGAGTTCCTGGACGACCGGTTCGTTCGGCTTCACCCTTTCGAGGGCCTGCACCGCCTGGCCGGCGGCGTCGAACTGGCGCAGCCGCAGTTCGGTGCGGATCAGGGTCACCGCCGCGTCGAGCGAGGCGCGGTCCAGCTCGACCGCGGCCTGCAGCTCGCGCAGGGCGCGCGCGGTGTCGCCTTTCTCCAGCCTGGACAGGCCGAGCGAGGTGCGCAGGCTGCTCGAACCCGGATCGAGTTCGCTCGCCTTCTCGAACATGTCGGCGGCCCTGGCGAAGTCGCGCGCGCGCATCGACGATTCGCCGGCCAGCGCCAGCAGCTGGGCGTCGCCGAAGCCGCTGGCCTGGGGCGTGAGCAGCATCGGTTCCAGCGCTTCGCGCGCTTCCTGGCTATGGCCGCTGCCGAGCAGGCTCGATGCCAGCATCTTGCGCGCGTACAGATTGTCGGGATTGCGCTCCAGGTAGTGGCGGAAGTGGTGCTCGGCCAGGTAGTAGGAGCCGAGCCGGTAATTCACGACGCCGGCCAGCAGCACGCTGGGCATGTGTTCCGGCGCGACCCGCAACACCTTCAGCAGCGCATCGTGGGCGGCCTGGGTGCGCCCCCGCGAATAGTCGAGCAGACCCTGGGTATAGGCCACCAGCACGCTGCCCGGCGCCAGCTTGAGCGCGGCGTCCAGCTCGGCCTGGGCCATGTCGTAGCGTCCCAGGCCGATCGCGGTATAGGCCTTCTCGACGTGGGCCGAACGATGCTGGGGCTGCAGCGTCAACACCTGGTCGTAGATGTCGAGCGCCCGCCGGCCCTGGTCCCCGGCGCGCAACAGCTCGGCCTTGAACATCAGGGCGTCGATCTGCGCGGGTTCGCGCGCCAGGATGCGTTCGGCCCAGGCACCGGCGCCGTCCGGATCGCCGTTCAGGTAGGCCAGCCGGCCCATGCCGATCATGGCGGCGGCATCGAAGGGCCGCGCCTGCAGCGCCCTTTCGTAGAGCGCTCGCGCACGATCCTGCTTGTCGAGGGCCAGCCAGGCGTCGGCGCGCGCCGCCAGCAGCCCGCCGGCGGCGTCACCGTCCTTGCCGGTGTCGTCCAGCGCCTTCTGGAATTCGGCCTGCAGCGTGAGCGACTTCGCCAGCAGCGCCAGCGCCGCCTCCTTGGCATAGCCCAGGTTCAAGGCCTGGCGCGCCTCCTTCTCCGCCGTCATGCCGTCGCCCGTCTCGAGATAGGTGGCGGCAAGCAGATAGCGGGTCTCGGCGTTGCCGGGTTCCGCCGCCACCGCGTTCTTCAGCGTGATCACTGCGCTGCGCTGGTCGCCGTGCTGGCGGAACTGCCTGGCCCTGGCGCGCAGCTCGGCGCCCGACTCGCTCTGGCAGGCGGCCAGGAGGATGGGCAGCACCAAGGTGCACAGCAGTCTGGAAGTGCTGAGGAAAGCAGGCATCGTCGACACCGTTCGAGATCAAAAACGTATTGTCGCGGTGCCATCAACGGGCAGGCAAGAAAAATTTCCTAATCGAACTCCTTTCAGCGAGGCGCTGGTGACGGGAAGTTTTACAGTTGCGTAGATCGCACAAACCGACCCAAAGTTAAATGCCTGATTTACAAGGCATGTTTATTTGTGGCATGATTTCTGCTTAAAAAATAGTGACAACAAGACCACTGGGGGATCCGTGAAAAGCCTGCTCAAGCTCGTCCTCGGCGCCATCGCGCTCGCCGCTGCCATGAACGCCCACGCCGGCGGCATCAGCGATACCGGCGTCAACGCCTATTGGGGATCGGACAGCCACGGCTACGGCGACGTCATCGGCGGCAGCACCTACGACATCCAGGGCGCCACTATTTCCCGGGTGGGGAATGTGCTGACCATCGCGATCGCGACCAGCTTCGCCGGCCACGCCGGCATGGACTCGAACATCGTCCCCGGCGGCATCGGCTACGGCGACCTGTTCCTGGCCCAGACCTGGAACCCCTACGGCAGCGACGCCAACCACGTCAAGGACAACGACAATAACGGCACCCTGTGGTCCTACGGCTTCGCGCTGGACGACCGCTTCAGCAACAGCGGCGGGAGCTTCAAGCTGTACCAGTTGAACGGCAAGACCAACGACGCCAACGTGCTCGACTCCGACTACTTCATGAACTGCTACCGGGGCAGCAACTGCGTCTACCGCAACGGCCAGGCGACCGCCGTCAACACCAAGAGCAACCCGAACGTGTCCTACACCGGCATGACCGGCAACTGGACCGTGACCGCGAACAAGGAACTCAAGTTCACCATCACCCTCGCCTCCTCGTCCGACCTGCTGAAGTACTCCTCGCTGGCCATGCACTGGGGCGAGACCTGCCAGAACGACGTCATCGAAGGCCAGGTCAGCCTGGTGCCGCTACCAGGCGCGCTGCCGCTGACAGGCCTCGGCCTGCTGATGCTCGGCCTGTCGCGCCGGCGCCGTTTCAAGCGCCCCTGACATAGTCCAGCAGGCCCTCGGCCAGGGCGTCGAAGGCGGCCTTGCAGCGTGGACTGCCGCGCAAATCCTCGTGCATCGCCACCCAGGTGTCCAGCGGCAGCGCCAGCGCGTCCGGCAACAGCCGCACCAGCGAGGGAGTACGCCTCGCCAGCGGCGCCTGGCAGACGCCGATGCCGGCCCCGGCCCGGATCAGCGCCAGCTGGGCCAGGTCGCTGTCGGTGCGCAGCGAGAACAGCTCGCGCCCGATGCCGGGCAGCCGCGCGAGCGCCTGCCGCACGAAGGGCGTCATCCGGTCGAAGCCGATCACCGTATGGCCGGCAAGATCGTCCAGGCTTACCGGGCTGCCGTGCCGCGCCAGGTAGGCAGGACTGGCGTGCAGGCCCAGTTCGATCGTGCCGATGCGCCGCGCCACCAGCTGGTCCTGGTGCGGCGGCGCCATGCGGATGGCGATGTCGGCTTCGCGCTGCAGCAGGTCCTGCATCTCGTTGGACAACACCAGCTCCACCTTCAGCGCCGGATAGCGCTCGCGCAAGGCGCCCAGGATCGGCGGCAGCACCTCGACACCGATCACTTCGCTGGCCGTCACCCGCACCACGCCGCGCACGCCGTCGCCGAAGCCGGCCGCCGCCCGCTCCAGCGCGGCGGCCGTGCTCTGCATCGCTTCGGCATGCGGGCGCAGGGCCTGGGCGGCGTCGGTTGCCAGCAACCCGGTCTGCGAGCGGGTGAACAGGACCAGGCCGAGCGCCGCCTCGAGCGCCGCGATGTGACGGCCCACGGTCGGCTGCGCCACGCCCAGCAGGCGCGCGGCGCCGGACAGCGAGCCGGTACGCAACACGCCGAGGAAGGAGCGGTAGAGCTCCCATTCGATGGTCGGAGTCATGCATAAATGTATACCGGATATGCCATCTCATGCAATTCCATTTACCCCGGCGATCACGCACACTGTGCCGCATCTTCAAGCGAACGGCACGACGGGAGGGCATATGGAAGGCGGAAAGACGGCATTGGTACTGGGGGCTGGCGGCGGCATCGGCGGAGAAGCGGCGCGCCAGCTGCGCGCGGAAGGCTGGACGGTCAAGGCGCTGAAACGCGGCCTGGCCCGGGAAGGGCGCGGCGCCGATGGCCTGGACTGGATCGGTGGCGATGCGCTGAAGGCGGCGGACGTGTTGCGCGCTGCGGCCGGCTGCGCCGTCATCGTCCATGCCGTCAATCCGCCCGGCTACCGCGACTGGGACAAGCTGGTGCTGCCCATGCTGGCGAATACGATCGCCGCGGCGCAAGCCGGCGGCGCGCTGGTCGTGCTCCCGGGAACGGTCTACAACTACGGTGAAGACGCGTTTCCGCTGCTGACGGAAGACGCGCCCCAGCACCCGGCCACGCGCAAGGGCGCGATCCGGGTGCGGATGGAGGCGGAGCTGCGCGATTTCTGCGCCCGCGGCGGACGGGCGCTGGTGCTGCGCGCCGGCGATTACTTCGGCCCATGCGCCGGCAACAACTGGTTCGCGCAAGGCATGGTCTCAGCCGGCCGCCCCGTCACCCGCATCCTGAATCCGGCGCGGTTCGGCGCAGGCCACCAGTGGGCCTACCTGCCGGATGTGGCCGCGGCGATGGTGGAACTGATCGGCCGGCGTGAACGCCTTGAATCCTTCGCGTCCTTCCACATGGGCGGGCATTGGGATGAAGACGGCACCGGCATGGCGCAGGCAGTGGTGGGCGCGGTCGTGCGCGCGGGAGGAAGGCCGCCGCGCATCGCCGCGTTCCCGTGGTGGCTGGCGCATATCGCCGCGCCCTTCCACGCCACCATGCGCGAGCTGCTGGAGATGCGCTACCTGTGGCAACAGCCGGTCAGGATGGACAATACGAAGCTGCTGGCGGTGCTTGGCAAGGAAGCGCACACGCCGCTGGACCAGGCGGTGGAGGCGACGCTGGCGGGACTGGGCTGCCTGCCGGCGCCGCCACTGGCCGAACGTCCCGCCTGATCGGCTTACTGGAGCAGGCGCGGCGCCGCCGACTTGCGGAATTCCGCCAGGTGGGAGGACGGGATCAGGTTGATCTCGGCCGAATGGAAATGCTCGCACAGCGGCCGCACGGCGCCGCCTTCCGGCTTCCAGCAGGCGGCCTGCTCGCCGTCTTCGTAGATGTCGACGGTCCAGCCGGAGCCGCCGATGGATTGCACGATGCCGCTCACGCCCGACTCGTAGCCGGCCGGCAGGTCGAAGGCGATCCGCAGCACGGTGGCATCCGGCAGGCGCGGATACGGCGTCGTGTAGAAATCGTAGAGTTCGGCCACCGGCCAGAACAGGGCCAGCACCTGCTGCAGCACGGTCTGGGAATTCGCGCTGCCACGTCCGGTGACGACGATGCGCACGCCCAGGCGCAGCCATTCGTCGGCCGCCGCTTCGGGACGTTCCAGGGTTTCGACTGTCAGCATGGCATTCGGGCTCCGGTAGGTTGACGCTCGTCATACTACTACCGCTACCCCTAAAGAAGCTCTCCAAAAATCACAGGATCGCGATTCTCCCTTCTGCCGGTTGCAGCTACGCCACGGAAGGCAATTTCGGCAACAGCTTGTCGAGGGTGACAGGATAATCACGTACCCGCACSCCGGTGGCGTTGTAGATSGCATTGGCSACCGCCGCGCCGACSCCGCAGATSCCCAGTTCGCCCACGCCCTTGGCCTTCATCGGCGAGGAAACCGGATCGGTCTCGTCGAGGAAGACGACTTCCTGGTGCGGGATGTCGGCATGCACCGGCACCTCGTACATGGCGAGGTCGTGGTTGATGAAACAACCGATGCGCTGGTCGACCACCAGTTCTTCCATCAGGGCCGCGCCCACGCCCATCGTCATCGCACCGATCACCTGGCTGCGCGCCGACTTCGGATTCAGGATGCGGCCGGCCGCGCACACGGCCAGCATGCGCCGCACCCGCGTCTCGCCGGTGACGGCGTCGACCCCGACCTCGACGAAGTGGGCGCCGAAGGTGGATTGCTGGTATTTCTTGTCGAGCTCACCATACTCCATCTTGTCCTCGGCATTCAGCTCGCCGCCCTCGGCCGCCTGGCGCAGCGGGAAGCGCTTTCCGCCGGCCGACACCATGCCGTCGGCAAATTCGGCACCGGCCGGATCCAGGCCCAGCTTCTGCGCCACCAGTTCGCGCAGGCGCACGCAGGCCGCGTAGACGCCGGCGGTCGAGCTGTTGCCGCCCCACTGCCCGCCCGAACCGGCGGACACCGGGTAGTTCGAGTCGCCCAGCCGCACCACCACCTGTTCCAGCGGCAGGCCCATCATCTCGGCCGCGGTCTGGGCGATGATGGTGTAGCTGCCGGTGCCGATGTCGGTCATGTCGGTTTCCACGGTCACCTGGCCGTCGCGCTCCAGGCGCACCCGCGCCGCCGAGCGCATCACCAGGTTATTGCGGAAGGCCGCGGCCATGCCATGGCCGACCAGCCAGCGGCCGTCGCGCACCTGGCCCGGCACCGGATTGCGCTTGTTCCAGCCGAAGCGTTCGGCGCCCTGGCGCAGACAGTCGACCAGCCGGCGCTGCGAGAATTTGCGCTCTCGCTTTTCCGGATCGACGCTGGTGTCGTTGATGATCCTGAAGGTCACCGGATCCATCTTCAGCTTCTCCGCCATCTCGTCGATCGCGATCTCGAGCGCCATCATGCCCGGCGCCTCGCCCGGCGCGCGCATCGCGTTCGCTTCCGGCAGGTCCAGGGTCGCCAGGCGCAAGGCCGTGTAGCGGTTCGGGCCCGCATACAGCAGGCGGGTCTGCTGCACCGCGGTTTCCGGCTTCCCGTCCGGCAGGTCGCCCGACCAGCTCTCGTGGGCGATCGCCGTGATGCGGCCTTCGCGCGTGCAGCCGATGCGGATGCGCTGGATGGTGGCCGGCCGGTGGGTCGTATTGTTGAACATGATGGCGCGCTGCAGGGTCACCTTCACCGGCCGCTTCGCCGCCTTCGCGCCGAGCGCCGCCAGCAGGGCTTCGGAACGCAGGAACAGCTTGCCGCCGAAGCCACCGCCCACGTAGGGCGAGACCAGGTGCACGTTCTCCTCGTCGATGCCGAGGGTCCTGGCCATGTCCTTCATGCCCCAGTTGACCATCTGGTTCGAGGTGAAGATGGTCAGCTTGTCGCCTTCCCATTTCGCGATCGAGGCATGCGGCTCCATCATCGCGTGCGACTGGTCGGGGGTGGTGTAGATGGCGTCCAGCTTGACCGGGGCCGCGGCCCAGGCGCCCTTGAAGTCGCCGGTGCGGGTCTCGGGCTTGTCTTCCTTCTTCGCGAGGCCGGCGCCGTCCTTGGCCCTGGCCAGGTCGTACTCGCCCTTGGTCTTCGCATACTCGACCTTCACCAGGGCGGCGGCGGCGCGCGCCTGCTCGAAGGTCTCGGCCACCACCAGCGCCACCGCCTGGTGGTAGTGCTCGATCTCCGGCCCGCCCAGCAGGACCGCGGTGTTGAACTTGCCCTTGCCCAGCCTGCCGGCATTCTCCGCCGTGACGATGGCGATCACGCCCGGGGCGCGCTTCGCCGCCGACAGGTCCATGGCCACGATGCGGCCCTTGGCGATGCCGGCGCCCACCACATAGCCGTAGGCGGCATCCGGAATCGCCTTGTTCTGTTCATAGGCATAGGGCGCGGTGCCGGTCGTCTTCAGCGGACCGTCGATACGGTCGGTCGGGCGGCCGACCACCTTCAGGCGGTCGATCGGATTGGTCCCGGCTGGCGTCGTGAATTTCATGCTTCATGCCCTCCTTGCTTCGAGCAGGACCCCGTCGATCGTGCGCTGCACGAGGGGCACCTTGAATGCGTTGTCCTGGGTGGTGCGGGCGCCGGCCAGCAGCTGCTCCGTCACCGCCCTGCCGCCGCGCGCCAGCTGCTGTTCGGCGCCGGGGATGCGCCAGGGCTTGTGGGCGACGCCGCCCAGCGCCACCCTGCCGCTGCCGTCCGCCTGCACCACCGCCGCCACCGACACCAGCGCAAAAGCGTAGGAGGAGCGGTCGCGCACCTTGTGGTAAAAATGGCGCCCGCCCAGCGGCTTCRGCAAGGTCACCGCCGTGATCAGCTCTCCCGGCGCCAGCACGTGCTCGAGGTGCGGCGTGTCGCCCGGCAGCCGGTGGAAGTCGGCGATCGGGATCACGCGCTTGGCGCCGTCCGCGCGCACCGTCTCGACCTGCGCATCCAGCAGCCGCATCGCCACCGCCATATCGCTCGGATGGGTGGCGATGCAGGCTTCGCTGGTGCCGACGATGGCGTGGTGGCGGTTGAAGCCGCCGATCGCCGAGCAACCGCTGCCGGGATGGCGCTTGTTGCAGGGCTGGGCGGTATCGTAGAAATAGGGACAGCGGGTGCGCTGCAGCAGGTTGCCGGCAGTGGTCGCCTTGTTGCGCAACTGCGGGGAGGCGCCGGCCAGCAGGGCCCGCGACAGCACGGCGTAGTCGCGCCGCACGCGCGGATCGGCCGCCAGGTCGGTGTTGCGCACCAGGGCGCCGACCCGCAGGCCGCCGTCGCCGGTCGGCTCGATGCGGTCCATGCCGGCGCCGTTCACGTCGATCAGGTGGACCGGCGTCTCGATCTCCAGCTTCATCAGGTCGAGCAGGTTGGTGCCGCCGGCGATGAAGCGCGCCCCTTGCGCCGCGGCGGCGGCCTGCGCGGCCTCGGCCGGGGTGCCTACGCGCTGGTAGGTGAAGGCTCTCATGCTTTGGCTCCCACGCCGGCGACTTCCGAAATCGCCTCGATGATGTTGGAGTAGGCGCCGCAGCGGCAGATATTCCCGCTCATGCGCTCGCGCATCTCCATCGGCGAAAGCAGAGGGCGGGCGTCCAGGTCGGCCGTGACGTGGCTCGGAATGCCCTGCCTCACCTCGTCCAGCATCGCCGTGGCCGAGCAGATCTGGCCGGGCGTGCAGTAGCCGCACTGGTAACCGTCGTGCTTCACGAAAGCCGCCTGCAGCGGATGCAGCTGGCCCGGCCTGCCCAGGCCCTCGATCGTGACGATCTCGGCGCCCTCGTGCATCAGCGCCAGGCTGAGGCAGGAATTGATGCGTCGGCCGTCGGCGATCACGGTGCAGGCGCCGCACTGGCCCTGGTCGCAGCCCTTCTTGGTGCCGGTCAGCTGCAGGTGTTCGCGCAGCAGGTCGAGCAAGGTGGTGCGCGTATCGACTTCCTTCTCGTAGCGCTGGCCGTTCACGCGCAGCGCCACTCTGGACAGCACCGGCGCCGGGGTCGATGCCTCGGTCGCCTTCGCCGCCGCCGGCGCCTGGGCAACGGCGCCGGCCGGCAGCGCCGCCGCGGTGGCCGACAGCGCCCCCGCGATCAGCAGTTCGCGCCGCCCGCTGTCGACGCCGGCGCCCTCGATCCTGAAATGTTCGTTCATGCCTGCTTCCTTTCCGGAGATTCGCGTCGCCATCTTAAGTCGATTCCCGCCCTGCACCGCACACTGTTCGGCCTGGAGGAACCTGCACCAGATCGATGCAAGCCGAATCGCTGCATTTCCCGAAGCAATTCGTGCCCTGAAGCATCGCCAACCCCGGGCCCGCGGCCGAGGCGTGCGGGCGGCGCCAGCAATACTTCGGTACAATCCTTTGTTTGACCCGACCGGATCCGCCCACGATGAACCACCGCGATGCTTTCCTCGCCAACGGCGGCAACGCCGGTGCGCGCACCCTTGCACGCGACTGGAACGCCCATCCGCTCGGACCGCTAGACGGCTGGCCGGCCTCGCTGCGCATGTCGCTGGGCATGGTGCTGGGCTCCTCCTTCCCGACCTTCCTGGCCTGGGGCGAGGAGCTGTTCGTCTTCCACAACGACGCCTATGCGCCCATGCTGGGCAACAAGGTCGAGGGCGCGATCGGCACGCCGCTGCCAAGGCTGTGGTCCGAAGTCTGGGACACCATGGCCCCGCTGGCGCGCCGCGTACTGGACGGCGAGGCCCTGTTCTTCGAGAACTTCAAGCTGACGGTGGGGCGCAATGGCTACCCGGAACAGGCCTGGTTCACCTTCTCCTACAGCCCCCTGCGGGACGACAGCGGCGTGGTGCGCGGCCTGCTGTGCACCGTGGTCGAGGTCACCGACAAGGTCCTGGCTCTGGCGCGCCACAAGGAAGCCGAGGAACGCTACGCCCTGTGTATCGAGGCATCCGGCAATATCGGCACCTGGGCGTATGAACTCGATACCGGCGCCACCTTCGTCGACGAGCAATTCGCGCGCCTGTTCCAGGTCGATGCGGCGCTGGCGCGCGCCGGCACCGAGCTCGAACGCTTCACCGACATGATCCATCCGGACGACCGCCCGCGCGTGGTCGCCGCGATCCAGCACGCGATCGCCACCGATACACCGTACAACATCGACTACCGCATCCCGCAGCTGTCGCGGCCGGATGCCTGGGTCAACGCCCGCGGCAAGGTCTTCCACGACCTCGTCACCGGCAAGCGCCGCTTCGCCGGTGTCGCCGTCGACATCACCGAACGCAAGAACGCCGAACTGGCGCGCGACGAGAGCGAGCGGGTCGCCTCGAAGGCGCTGCTGCGCGAGCTGGAAAACCGGCGCCGCCTGGACGTGCTGCTGGACGCGGCCCCGGTCGGCATCGTCTACGTCGACGCGGCCGGCGACCTGATGGCGGCGAACGCCACCAACCGCGAGATCTGGGGCAGCCATCCGGCGCCCGGCGAGACCGAGGGTTACGAAGAGTGGAAAGGCTGGTGGCCGGCCGGCGATCCGCGCGCCGGCCACCGCATCCGCGCCGACGAATGGCCGATTTCGCGCGTGCTGCGCGGCGAAGATGTCAGCGGCGGCATCGCCGAGATCGAACCTTTCGGCGCACCCGGCACCCGGCGCACGATCCTGATCCGCACCGCCGCCATCCGTAACGAACGCAACGAGATCGTCGGCGCGGTGGCCGCCAACCTCGACATCACGGCGCGGATCGCGGCCGAGCGCGCGATGAAGGACAGCGAAGCCCGCTTCCGTTCGATCGCCGACCTGATCCCGCAGCTGGTCTGGTCGGCCGACGCCAGCGGCACCAACGACTACCTGAACATGCGCTGGCGCGAGTTCACCGGCATGCCGGAGGAAGAGCTGGGCGGCCATGGCTGGGGCAAGATCGTCCATCCCGACGACCTGCCCGGCCTGCGCGAGGCCTGGGCCCGCAGCCTGGCGGCGGGGTCGCCCTACGAGGTCGAGCATCGCCTCTACCACCACAGCGGCGAATGGCGCTGGGTGCTGAACCGCGCCCTGCCCGTCACCGGCGAGGACGGCGCCATCGTGCGCTGGATGGGCGCCCTGGCCGACATCCACGACAAGAAGCGCAACGAGGAAGAACTGAAGGCGGCGGCGCGCCGCAAGGACGAATTCCTGGCGATGCTGGCGCACGAGCTGCGCAACCCGCTGGCGCCGATCAGCAGCGCCGCCCAGCTGCTGGTGCGCGCCGCCGCCGACGAGAAGCGGGTACGCCAGTCGAGCGAGATCATCATCCGCCAGGTGCGCCACCTGACCGGGCTGGTGGACGACCTGCTGGACGTCTCGCGCGTAACGCGCGGCCTGGTCGAGCTGCAGCACGAACGGGTCGACCTGAAGGCGGTCGTGGCCAGCGCGGTCGAGCAGGCGCGCCCGCTGATCGAAGCGCGCCGCCATCGCCTCGACCAGGCCATGGACGCCGCCCCGGCCTGGGTCGACGGCGACCGCATCCGCCTGGTGCAGGTGGTGGCGAACCTGCTCAACAACGCCGCCAAGTACACGCCCCAGGGCGGCGCGATCGCGCTGTCTCTGGAAACCGGCGACAGCAGCGTGGCGGTCTCGGTACGCGACAACGGCATCGGCATCGGGCCCGAGCTCCTGCCCCAGGTGTTCGAGCTGTTCACCCAGGCCGAACGCACGCCGGACCGCGCCCAGGGCGGACTGGGCCTGGGCCTGGCGCTGGTGAAGAGCCTGGTGGGCCTGCACGGCGGCAGCGTCGAGGCCGACAGCGCCGGCGCCGGCCAGGGCAGCACCTTCCGCATCGTGCTGCCGCTGGCGCGGTCCGGGCGCCATCCGGCGGCCCGGGACGCCGTCCCGGCAGCGTCCGAGCAGCTGGCCGGCCTGTCGATCCTGATCGTCGACGACAACCTCGATGCCGCCCAGTCGCTGGCCGAGATCCTGCACGCCCTCGGCCACAAGGTCGCGGTCGCGCACGAACCCCAGCTCGCGCTGGCGCTGGCGGAACAGGACTGGCCCCAGGTCTTCATCCTCGACATCGGCCTGCCGGACATCGACGGTTATGCGCTGGCGCGCCGCCTGCGCGCGATGGCGGAACAAAGGCCGCACGAGCGCCGTGCGGTGTACCTGGCGCTGACCGGCTACGGCCAGGCCCACGACAAGGTGCTGTCGAAAGCGGCCGGTTTCGACCGCCATTTCGTCAAGCCGGTCGACCTCGAGGCCCTGCTGAGGGCACTGGCGGAAGCGCCCGCGGCGAAAACCTAGCGCGGCGCCAGCGCCTTGAGCGCCTTCAGCACGTCTTCGCGCGCGGCGGTCCAGCCCTTTTCCGCCAGCAGCGGCGCGCAATGGGCGCAGGGCTCGAAGGGATTGCAGGCGTGGTCGATCTCGATATAGCGGGTGCCGGTCACCAGCTTGGCGGCGCGGGCATCGCGGTCGGAAGGGGGCTCGCCCTCCTTCGGCATCCAGCGCGCGAAAGCGTCGAGGGCGACGCCGGGCGGCACGTACCAGCGCTTGCGGCTGGGATTCCAGCGTGCGCCGAGTTCGCGGGCCTGGTCTTTCTCCGCGTAGGGAACATTCAGAAACGTCATGCCGCCATCATACCATCCGCGCCGCCAGGCCGGGCCTCAGCCCAGCCGCTCCAGCACGCCCTCCAGGTCTTCCAGGCGATAGGGCTTGGCAACGATCCAGAACGGGAATCCGACCTCGTCGCGGTCCGGCGCGCCGTAGCCGGACGCGAACGCCACCCGCAGCGCCGGCTGGCGCTCCACCGCGATCCGCGCCAGCTCGACCCCGGACGCGCCGGCCAGGTCGATGTCGGTGAACAGCAGGTCGAAGCCGCTTTCCTCCAGCAGGCCCGTGGCCGCGCCGAAGGTGCCGGCGCCCTTGACGTCGTGGCCGAGGGCATCGAACAGGCTGCAGGTGGTCCGCATCAGGTCCGGATTGTCTTCCGCCACCAGGATGCGGCGCCGCGCCGCGGACGGCGTCGTACTGCCGGGTTCCGGCGCCGCCGGGATGCTGCGGTTGGCCAGCAGGTGGCGTACCTTGCGCGCCAGCTGCTCGCGGCCATAGGGTTTGGACAGCAGCTCGACACCGGGGTCCAGGCGGCCGCCGTGCACGATCGCGTTCTGCGTATAGCCGGAGGTGAACAGCACCGCCAGGCCGGGCAGCAAGTCCTTGGCCTGGCGCGCCAGCTCGGGGCTGCGCAGCGGGCCCGGCATGACGACGTCGGTGAACAGCAGGTCGATCGGCATGCCGCTCTTGACGATGGACAGCGCGGCCGTGGCATTGTCGGCCTTCAGCACGCGGTAGCCCAGGCTGCCCAGCATCTCGACCACGGTGCGCTGCACCGCCGGATCGTCCTCGACCACCAGCACGGTCTCGCTGCCGCCTTCCACCGGACCGCCGGTCAAGCGGGTGACCGTGTTCTCGGCCTCGAAGCTGCGCGGGAAGTACATCTTCACCGTGGTGCCTTCGGCGGGCTCGCTGTAGATCTTGAAGTGGCCGCCGGTCTGTTTGACGAAGCCGTAGGCCATCGACAGGCCGAGGCCGGTGCCGGCCCCTTCCGGCTTGGTCGTGAAGAAGGGTTCGCAGGCGCGCTCCAGCACCTCGCGCTCCATGCCGCTGCCGGTATCGGATACCGCGATCATCACGTACTGGCCGGGCGTCATGTCCGGCTCGGCCGCCACGTAGGAATCGTCGAGCAGGGCGTTGCCGAGCTCGATGGTGAGGCGGCCGCCGCCCGGCATGGCGTCGCGCGCATTGATCGCCAGGTTGAGGATCACGTTCTCGAGCTGGTTGGGGTCGACCACCGTGTTCCACAGGCCGCCGCCGCGCACGGTCTCGATCTGGATGGTCTCGCCCAGCGCGCGCCGTAGCAGGTCGTCCATGCCGCCGACGATGCGGCCCGGATTCACCACCACCGGCTGCAGCGGCTGGCGACGCGCAAAGGCCAGCAGCTGCGAAGACAGCTTGCCGCCCCGCTCCACGGCCTGCAGGGCGGAGCCCAGCAACTGCTGGCCGTCGCCATCCGGCAGGCGGCGCTGCAGCAGTTCGAGGTTGCCGCCGACCACCTGGAGGATATTGTTGAAGTCGTGGGCCACGCCGCCGGTCAGCTTGCCGATCGCCTCCAGCTTTTGCGAGCGCTGCAGCGCATGCTGGGCCGCCGACAGCTCCTCGGTGCGGGCGCTGACCAGGGATTCGAGTTCCAACTGGTGCCGGGCCAGCTCGTCCTGCGCCAGCTTCTGCTCGGTGACGTCGCTGCCCTGCACGAAGATGCCGATCACGGCGCCCATCGGATCCAGCACCGGCTGGTAGATGAAGTCCAGGTGGCGGGTGGCGCTGGTGCCGTCCGGACCGCTGTCCAGCGCCACCGGCACGGCGCGGCCGATGAAGGGCTTGCCGCTCCGGTAGACCTGGTCGAGCAGGTCCGTAAAACCCTGGGCCACGACTTCCGGCAGGGCCGCGCGAATGGTCTTGCCGATCAGTTCGCGGCCGCCGGTGAGGGTGYGGTAGGCGGCGTTCGCCAGTTCGTACACATGCTGGGGTCCACGCAGCACGCAGATGAAGCCGGGCGCCTGTTCGAACAGGCGCTGCAGGTGCATCTTGTCGCCCTGCAGTTCATTGGCCAGCTTGAGGGCGGCGTGGGCCTCGGCCAGGGCCGCGGTGCGCTGCTCCACCATGCGCTCGAGTTCTTCCTGCTTGCGGCGCAGGCCGTCCTCGGCCAGCACCCTCTCGGTCACGTCGTTCCCCTGCGAGAAGATGCCGACCACGGTGCCGCCGTCGTCGACGATGGGCTGGTAGACGAAGTCGATGTAGCGCAGGACGGCCTCGCCGCCGCTGGCCGGAATCACCCCCAGCGGCAGCGCGTTGCCGACGAAGGCCTGGCCGCTGGCGAACACCTGGTCGAGCAGCTCGAAGAACTGCTGGCCTTCGAGTTCCGGCAGGGCGACCCTGACCGGCTTGCCGATGATGTCCTTGAAGCCGGCCAGGCGGTGGTGGGCATGGTTCTGCAGCTCGTACACATGTTCCGGCCCGCGGAAGAAGCAGACGAAACCCGGCGCCTGCTCGAACAGGCGCAGCAGCTCGCGGTAGGGACGGCTGATCTTGGCCTGTTCGAGCGCGGATTCGGTGGCGAGGGTAGGCAGGTGCTGGGCGATGGTGTTGAGGTGCTGGCTGGTCGACGAAGGGCTCATGTTGCGGAGGATACCTCAAGCAGGGGCCGTTTCAGACAAAATGCAAACGGCAATTTCGTCAATTTTACCTTTTCCTCCCCCGACTCGACAAGAAACCTTCGTACCATTTCTCCTCAGCCCTGCATGCCCCAACGCCGCACCGTCAGTCGTTCCAGCGCGTCGAACACGATGTGCTCGAACAGCAGGCCGATCACGATCACGGCGGCGAGTCCGGCGAACACCTTGTCGGTGAACAGCTCGTTGCGGCTCTGGAAGATATACCAGCCGAGACCACCCTTGCCCGAGGTGGTGCCGAACACCAGCTCGGCCGCGATCAGGGTGCGCCAGGCGAAAGCCCAGCCGATCTTCAGCCCGGACAGGATGGCCGGCAGCGCCGCCGGCACCAGGATCTGGGTGACGATGCGCAGCCCGCCCAGGCCGTAGTTGCGGCCGGCCATGCGCAGTGTCTGCGGCACCGCGCGGAAGCCGGCATGGGCGTTCAAGGCCAGCGGCCACATCACGGAGTGCACCAGCACGAACACCAGGCTGCCCTTGCCCAGGCCGAACCACAGCAGGGCCAGCGGCAGCAGCGCGATCGCCGGCAGCGGGTTGAACATGGCGGTCAGGGTCTCCAGCAGGTCGCGGCCGATGCGGCTGCTCATCGCCACGGAAGTCAGCAGGAAGGCGCCGGCCACGCCGGCCAGGTAGCCCTGCAGCAGCACGCCCAGCGACACGCCGACGTAACGCGGCAGCTCGCCCGATACCACACCTTCGGCGAAGGTGCGCGCGGTTTGCAGGAAGCCCGGCAGCAGCAAGTCATTGCCGGCCACCTGCGCCGCCCATTCCCACAGCGCGGCCAGCACGGCCAGCAGGGCGGCCTTGCGCAGCCAGCCGGCCTGCGGCAGGCTCCGGCCCAGGCGTTCGCGGGGCATGGCGGGAGCCGTGATTGCCTCCGGCGGCGGAAGCAGCGGCAGCTCGTATTCCGGCCGCACCAGCGGTTCGACGCGGGGGTTCATGAGCGCACCGCCAGTGCCGGCGCGGCCGCGTCTGCGCCGGCCCGGGCCGGCCCGCCGCTCTCGTCGCCGAACAGCAGGCGGTGGATGCGCTGGGCGGCGGCCTGGAACTCGGCACTGCCGCTGCTGGCCAGGCCGAACTGGTGGCTGTTGATCTCGGCCCGCACCCGGCCCGGATGCGGCGACAGCAGCAGGATGCGGTTACCGACCACCAGCGCTTCCTCGATCGAATGGGTGACGAACAGCATGGTGAAGCGGGCCTCTTCCCACAGCGTCTGCAGCTCTTCCTGCATGCGGCGGCGGGTCAGCGCGTCCAGCGCCGCGAAGGGTTCGTCCATCAGCAGGATGTCGGGCTGCATCGCCAGCGCGCGGGCGATCGCCACCCTCGCCTTCATCCCGCCCGACAGGGTGTGCGGATAGCTGTCGGCAAAGCGCGCCAGCCCGACCGTGCCGATCCAGTGCAGGGCGCGGGCCTCGGCCTCCCTGCGCTTCACGCCGCCCGCCAGCAGCGGGAACATCACGTTCTGCCTGACCGTCTTCCACGGCGGCAGCTGGTCGAATTCCTGGAACACGACGATGCGGTCGCGGCCCGGCCCAACGATGCGGCGGCCGCGCAGCAGCAGGCCGCCGGAGGTCGGCTGGACGAAGCCGGCGGCGGCCTTCAGCAGGGTCGACTTGCCGCAACCGGATGGCCCCAGCAGCACGAAGCGGTCGCCCTCATGGACGTCGAAGCTGACCTCGTGGGTGGCGCGCACCCGGGCGCCGCCGGTCGTGTAGTCGATGCTGAGGTCCTGGGCCCGCAACAGGGGCGCCGGCGCCTGGAAAGGATAGATGTTCATGCTGCGCCCTCCCCTTCAGCTGCCCGATGCCAGCGCCGGGTGCTCGAAGAAGTAGTCGCGCCACGACGCCGGCTGCTTCCTGATCGCGCCGGCCTGGTGCAGGAACCGGGCCAGGCCCAGGGTATTCTGCGGCGCCACCTTGAACTGGATCTGCGGATTGCCGATCACCTTCAGGAGGAAAGCGCGGTCGGTCCTGGCCTTGGTCACGCGCAGGTAGGCGTCGGCGGCCAGCTCGCGGTTGGCGGTGATCAGCTGGGCCGCTTCGTTCAGTGCGTCGATGAAGGCGCGGTAGGTCTTCGGGTTCTCCTTCACCCATTTTTCGGTGGCGTAGAGCACCGTGGACGACGCCGGGCCGCCCAGCACCTCATAGGAATTCAAGACGATGTGGGCCTTCGGATTGCCGGCCAGTTCCTGTTCCTGGAAAGGCGGATTGCCGAAGTGGCTGTTCAGTTCCGTCTGGCCGGCGATCAGCGCGGCCGCCGCGTCCGGATGCGGCAGGGATTGCGTCAGGCGGTCCAGGCGCGCGAACTCCGCCGTGCCCCAGCGCTTCGCCGCCGCCATCTGCAGGATCCGCGCCTGCACCGATACCGACACCGCCGGCAGCGCGATGCGGTCCTTGTCGCTGAAGTCGGCGATGGTCTTCACCTTCGGGTTGGTGGTGACGAGATAGTAGGGAAAGTTGCCGAGCGACGCGATGCCGCGCACGTTCTGGCGGCCGGCGGTGCGGTCCCAGATCGTCAGCAGCGGGCCGACGCCGGCGCCGGCCACGTCGATGGAGCCGGACAGCAGGGCATCGTTGACGGCATTCCCGCCCGACAGCTGGACATACTCGACCTTGACCGGCACGCCCTGCAGCCTGGCGTGCTTCTCGATCAGCTTCTGGTCCTCCGCCACGTTCAGCAGCAGGTAGACGAGGCCGAACTGCTGGGCGATGCGCAACTGGCCCTCGGCGCGGGCCGGGGTGGCGAGGACGGTGGACAGGGCCAGCGCGGACAGGGTCAGGCCGGCGGCGATCTTCGATACGTAGCGAAACGGGGTGCGGAATGGGGTGCGCATGGTGGTCTTTTTATGATGGTTCAGAACGGGACGTCGCCTTCGATGGTGGTGCGGTAGAGCTTGCGGCGCTGCTGGTCCGGGCAGCCGGCCGCCAGGTGCATCAGCGAGCGGTTATCCCAGAACACCATGTCCTGCGGCTGCCACTGGTGGCGGTAGATGTGCTCGGGGCGGGTGCTGCGCTCGAACAGCTCGTCCAGCAGCGCGCGGCTCTCGTCGTCCGGCAGGCCGACGATGCGGGTCGTGAAATGCTCACTGACGAACAGCGCCTTGCGGCCGGTCTCGGGATGGGTGCGCACCACCGGATGCACGACCGGCTTGACCTCGTCGATCTGGGCCTGGGTCAGGTTCGGGCGCCAGGGATTGCGCTTCTGCAGGTCGGCATAGCGATTCAGGTAGCTGTGCTCGGCCTTCAGATCCGCGACGGCGCGCTGCAGGTGCCCGGGCAGCCGCTCCCAGGCCGTGTGCTGGTTGGCGAACAGGGTATCGCCACCCACGAGCGGCAGTTCCTGGGCGTGCAGCATCGAGCCGAGGCTCGGCTTTTCCTTGTACGACAGGTCGGAATGCCAGAAGTGGCCGGCATCACCAAGGCCGATCGGCTGGCCGTTCTCGCGGATGTTCGAGACGATCAGGACTTCGGGATCCGACGGCAGCTGGAACTGGCGCAGCACGTGGATCTGCAGCGGACCGAAACGGCGGCTGAAGGCCACCTGCTGGCCGGGCGTGATGTGCTGGTGGCGGAACACCAGCACATGGTGCTCGAGGTGGGCGCGGTGCAGGCGCGCGAGGTCCTCGTTCGACAGGGGCCGGGACAGGTCGAGGCCGAGCACCTCGGCCCCCAGCGGGGCGTCGAAGGCCTTGATGACGAAGTGCTGGCGGGTGTCGGAAACTTCTTTGAGGACGGCGGACATGGGCGCTTTCGGATGAGTCGGGATGCGTCCAGCTTATGCCCGCATGATTGCATCGACAACGAAGCTTTTCGAGGAAGCTCATGCAAATTTTGCTGCGCCGCCAGTGCTCCAGTCATGCGACGTGCTGTTCCATATCCATGCTAGTCTCACAACACATTTGTTCACATACAGAGAGGCATCAACATGAAAACGGAAACACACACATCCCGATTCAGCATCACATCGGCGATATTCGACGTACTCGACCCGATACCCTTCGGTTTCTTCGTGGGCGCGCTCATCTTCGACATCCTCTATTTCAATACCTACACCGTGCTGTGGGTAAAAGCCGCTGCCTGGCTCATCAGCATCGGCCTGGTGTTCGCCATCATTCCCCAGCTCATCAATCTCGGCCGCACCTGGTTCGGCAAGCGCCGGATCCGTACGCCTAACCTGGCCATCAATTTCTGGCTCCAGGTGGTCGCGATCGTCGCCGCCCTGTTCAATGCTTTCGTGCACAGCCGCGACGCCTATGCCACGATGCCGGCCGGGGTCTGGCTGTCCGTGCTGACGGTGCTGGCCTTGGTGATCGGCCGGATCGTGCTCGCCACCGACTACGTCGTGTACAAGGAGGAGGTCAGCCATGGATAAGCATAAACACGGATGGCGGCTGAGCCTGGGCATGGCGGCCGTGATGACGCTGGCGCTGAGTGCCTGCGGCGACAAGGCCCAGCTGAACATCTCCCAGCAGGTGGGCGGCAATCCGCAAATGCCGAAACCCAAGGACTTCCTGGTGCCGCCGATGCAGGTGCCCGACGGCGTCGGCTGGAAGGGCGATGCCAAGCCGCAAGTCATCGCCGGCCTGCAGATCGAGAAGATCGCCTCCGGCCTGCTGCACCCGCGCCAGCTGCTGGTGCTGCCGAACGGCGACGTGCTGGTGGTGGAAGCCAACGGCCCCGGCGAGGAAGCCGTGACCACGCCGAAACAGGTGATTGCCGGCAAGGTCAAGAACAATTCCGGCAAGGGTGGCAAGGGCGGCAACCGCATCACCCTGCTGCGCAGGAAGCCCGGCGGCAGCGGCGAATGGGACAAGTTCGTCTATATCGAAAAGCTGCACTCCCCCTTCGGCATCCAGCTGGTCGGCGATACCCTGTACGTTGCCAACACCGGCAACATCATGAAATACCGCTACACCCCGGGCGAGACGAAGATGTCCGACCCCGGCGTCGAGCTCGCTGACCTGCCCAGCACCGTCAACCACCACTGGACCAAGGCGCTGCTGGCGACCCCCGACGGCAAGCACCTGTATGTCGGCAGCGGCTCCAACAGCAACATCACGGAGAACGGCCTGGAAGTGGAATACCGGCGCGCCGCCGTGCTGGAAGTCGACGCCGCGACCGGCGCCAGCCGCGTCTACGCCTCGGGCATCCGCAATCCGACGGGCCTGGGCTGGGAGCCGCAGACCGGCAAGCTCTGGGCCATCGCGAACGAGCGCGACGAGATCGGCGCCGACCTGGTGCCGGACTACCTGACCTCGGTACAGGAAAAAGGCTTCTATGGCTGGCCCTACAGCTATTACGGCCAGAATGTCGACCGCCGCGTCCAGCCGCAGCGCCCGGACCTGGTCGCGAAAGCCATCAAGCCGGACTACGCGCTTGGCTCCCACGTCGCGGCGCTGGGTCTGTGGTTCTATACGGGGAATATGTTCCCGCAGTACAAGGGCGGCGCCTTCGTCGCCGAGCATGGCAGCTGGGATCGCACGCCGCTGAGCGGCTACCAGGTCATCTTCGTGCCCTTCACGAACGGCATGCCCAGCGGACCGGCCCAGTCGATCGTGACCGGCTTCCACTCGGCCGACGAAAAGCAGCTGTTCGGCGCGCCGGTCGGCATGGCGCAGGATGCGGACGGTGCGCTGCTGATCGCGGACGACGTTGGTAACGTGGTCTGGCGCGTCACCAGGCGCTGACAAACCTGACGTGGGCACGGGGTGCCCACGGCGGTTCCCGAGTCAGCCCGCTTTGCGCGGCTGGGCCGCGGCGGCCACCTTCACCTGGTCGCCATCCGCCAGCCCGTCCGGCGGGCTGTCGATGATGCGGTCGGCCTTGCTCACGCCATCGCCCAGCTGGATCACATTGCCGTAATCGCGCGCGATCGTCACCTTCCGGATGCGCACGCGGTTGCCGGCATCCAGCACCGCGACCTGGGCGCCGTGGCGGCCCATGATCAGCGCTCCCGGCGGAATCGCCACTGCGTCGTCGGCCATTGCGGCCTGGTCGAAGCGCACGGTGGCGAAGGCGCCCGGCAGCAGCTCTCCCTTCGGATTCTCGACCGCAAGCTGGACCAGCATGGTGCCGGAGCCGGCATTGATGGCCTGGGCCAGCGACTCCACCCTGGCCTGGTAGCTGCTGCCCGGACGTTCCGGCACGCTCACGCGCGCGATGCTGCCGGGGTGGATCGCGGCCAGCTGGCGCTGCGGCACCTGCACGTACACACGCAGGCGGTGCAGGTCGGACACCACGAACAGCTCGCTGCCGGCGCTGGCGGTGGCGCCGGCATTCACCAGGGCGCCGACGTCGGTATTGCGGGCCGTGACCATGCCGTCGAAAGGCGCCACCAGCCGGGTGTAGCGCTTGAGCGCCTGCTGGCGGTCGACGCTGGCCTGCAGCGCCTGCACATTCGACTGCTTGGAGATGAAGTCGCCCTGCTTTTCGTCGGCTTCCTGTTTGGAGACGGCGTTCTGCGCCACCAGCGACTGCCAGCGCCTGGCCGTGCTCTCGGCCAGCGCCAGGTTGCTGCGCGCCACCGCCAGCTGGGCCTGGGCCTGGCGCAGGTCCTGGTCGAGGTCCGGGGTCTCGATCGTCGCCAGCACCTGGCCGGCCTTGACCGGCGCGCCGATGTCGACGTTCCAGTGCGCCAGGTAGCCGGACACGCGGGCATAGATCGGCGCCCGCGACCAGGCTTCGATGCGGGCCGGCAGCTCCATCGGACTACCGGCGACGTCCTTCATCGACACCAGGCTCACGGTCGGCACCGACTGCTCCGCGGCGGACTCCTTGAGCTGCTCGGCCTGGGAGTGACGGGTGGCGAGGCCGCCGATCACCACCGCGGCGGCGACGGCCAGCGCGAGGGTGCCGACGACCAGCGGCCGCCTGGAAGAAGATTTAGCTTGCATGGGCAGGAACTCCGGATTGGGGTGGCAGGCTGGAATCCGCCGCGCGGCGCTGCGCGCGGCCGTGGACCAGGCTGAAAACGACGGGGACGAAGACCAGGGTGGCGATGGTCGAGAACACCAGGCCGCCGATCACGGCGCGGCCCAGCGGCGCATTCTGTTCGCCGCCCTCGCCCAGTCCCAGGGCCATCGGCAGCATGCCGATCACCATGGCCAGGGCGGTCATCAGGACCGGGCGAAAGCGCACGAAGCCGGCTTCGAGCGCGGCCGCGGCGGCGTCGCCCGATTCATCCAGTCTCTCGCGCGCGAAGCTGATCACCAGCACGCTGTTGGCGGTGGCCACGCCCATGCACATGATGGCGCCCGTCAGCGCGGGCACCGACAGGGTGGTATGGGTGGCGAACAGCATCCACACGATGCCGGCCAGCGCCGCCGGCAGCGCCGAGACGATCACCGCCGGGTCGAGCCAGGACTGGAAGTTGACGACGATGAGCAGGTAGATCAGGCCGACCGCGCCCAGAAGACCAAACAGCAGACCCGAGAACGCGCGCTCCATGGTGCGCACCTGGCCCAGCATCTCGACCGTGGCGCCCTTCGGCACATCGGCCCTGGTTTCTTCGAGCACCTTGCGGATGTCGGCGGCGACGGCGCCGAGGTCGCGGTCCTGGGTGGTGGCGTGGATCTGCACCATCGGCGCGACGTCGTACTGGCTCACCAGCGCATTGCCGCTGCCGCGCTCGAAGCGCGCGATCCCGCCGAGGGTGGCGGCATTCGCGTTCGAGCCGTTGCCGACCGGGAGATTGGCCAGTGCGGACAGCGAGTCCAGCTCGACCTCGGGCGTCTGCATCACGATCGGATAGGTCACGCCGGTGGCCGGGTTCAGCCAGTAGGTGGGCGATACCTGGCTGGAGCCGGCCAGGTTGACCACCATGCTGTTGGTGACGTCGCGCGTGGTCAGGCCGAGCAGCTGGGCCTGGGTGCGGTCGACTTCGACATTGAACATCGGCGAGCGGTTCGACTGCTGGATGCGGGCATCGGCCACGCCGGGGATCGCGCGGATGCGCTTCAGCAGCTGGTTGGCATAGCCGAAGTCGGCGTCCAGGTTACGGCCCCGCACCTGCACGTCGATCGGCGCCGGCGAGCCGAAGTTCAGGATCTGGCTGACGATGTCGGCCGGCGGGAAGGAGAAGGTGGTGTCCGGGAATTCGCGCGGCAGCACCTCGCGCAGCTTGCGCACGTAGTCCGCGGTCGGGGCATGGTCCTCGCCCAGCGCGATCTGGAAGTCGCCGTCCTGGGTGCCGATCGTGCCGGTGTTGTTGTAGGTGAGATTGATGCTCGACGAGGGCTTGCCGATATTGTCGACCATCGTCACGATTTCCCTGGCCGGGATGACCTTGCGGATCGCCTCTTCGATCTTCGCAAAGCGCTTGGCGGTCTCCTCGACCCGCGTGCCGATCGGCGCGCGCGCATGGATCAGCACCTGGCCGGAATCGACGGCGGGGAAGAAGTTACTGCCCAGGAAAGGCACCAGCAGGAAGGACAGCGCCACCACGGCGATGAAGCCGATCAGGAAGGGCCGGCGATGCCGGATCGAGTGCTGCAGGATGCCTTTGTAGCGGTGGCGCAGGCCTTCGAAGCGCGCCTCGAAGCCGCGCTGGAACCGTTGGAAGGCATTGGTCGGCTTGTGCGCGTGCTCTTCGCGTGGGTCATGGGCGCGCAGCAGCCAGTTGGCCATGGTCGGCACCAGGGTGCGCGACAGGATGAAGGAGCACACCAGTGCGAAGATCACCGCCTTCGCCATCGGCACGAACAGGAAGCGCGCCACGCCTTCGAGGAAGAACATCGGGATGAACACGATGCAGATGCACAGCAGCGACACCAGTGCCGGCGCCACGATCTGCTGGGCGCCATCCATGATCGCCGGTTCGACCGCCTTGCCCTGCTCCAGGTGCCAGTTGATGTTCTCGATGGTGACGGTGGCGTCGTCGACCAGGATGCCGACCGCCAGCGCCAGCCCGCCGAGCGTCATCAGGTTGAGCGTTTCGCCGGTCGCCGCCAGGGCGATGATGGAACCCAGGATCGACAGCGGGATCGAGACCGCGATGATCACGGTCGAGCGCCAGCTGCCCAGGAACAGCAGGATCATGATGCTGGTGAGGGCGGCGGCAATCGCGCCTTCGAGCGCCACGCCCTTGATCGCGGCGCGCACGAACACCGACTGGTCGTTGATCGGCACCACCTTGAGGGCGTCCGGCAGGCTGGCCTTGAGCTGGTCCAGCTTGGCGCGCACGCCGTCGACGATGGCCAGGGTGGAGGCGGATCCGTTCTTCAGGATCGACATCAGCACCGAGCGGCCGCCGTCGACGTGCACGATATTCGTCTGCGGCGCATTGCCGTCGTGGACGTCGGCGACGTCGCCCAGGTAGATGGTGGCGGCCGGCATCCCGGCGCCGTTCACGACCTTCACCGGCAGGCGCGCCAGGTCCTCGATCGCCGACGGCGCGTTGTTCAGCTGGATCGTGTATTCGAGCGCGTCGATCTTCTGGCTGCCGACCGGCGTCAGCACGTTCTGCGCCGCCAGCGCGTTGGCGATGTCCTGGGCCGACAGGCCGCGCGCCTGCAGCGCTTCGGGCTTGACGTCCACCTGTACCTGGCGCTGCTTGCCGCCGTAGGGCAGCGGGATCGCGGCGCCCGGCACCGTCACCAGCGGGGTGCGGATCGTGTTCAGGCCGAGGTCGAACAGCTGCTGCTCCGACAGCCCCTTGCCGGACAGCGCCAGCTGCAGGATCGGCACCGTGGCCGCGTTGTAGTTGAGGATCAGCGGCGGCGTGATCCCGGCCGGCATCTGGCGCGAGGCCGACTGCGAGATCGCCGTCACCTGGGCGTTGGCGACCGCGATGTCGACGCCGGGCTGGAAGAAGATCTTGACGACGCTGATGCCGGAATAGGTATTCGCCTCGATGTGCTCGATGTCGTTGACGGTGGTCGTCAACGAGCGCTGGAACAGGGTCGATACCCGCCCCGCCATCTGGTCGGGCGGCAGGCCGGTGTACTGCCAGGCCACCGCGATCACCGGCATCTTGATGTCGGGGAAGATGTCGGTGGGCGTGCGCACCGCGGCCAGCGGGCCGATGATGAGCAGGGTGAGCGCCAGCACGACGAAGGTATAAGGCCGTCGAAGCGCGACGCGGACAAGACCAAGCAGCATGTAATACTCCGGGCAAGGGCCTACTGCCAGCAATCTGCCGTCATCGTCCTGTAATGACAGCGCATCTGCAGCAAAGCCGGGATACAAACCCGGTAATATGCGCCAAAACCGCCACGCTGGCTAGGGCGACGGCCCGCAAACCGGCATGAATTTCCTGCATCAATACGCGCCGGCGCCGCGGCGTCAATACGAACCCGCCGTCACACCCGTATGTGCGTCAAGCTTCGCCGTCGAGCACCACGCGGTCGCGGCCGCCGCGCTTGGCCGCGTACAGGGCCTTGTCGGCGGCCTCGATCAGTGCCTTCGCATCGTCCAGTCGCCCCTGCTCCATGCTGGCCACGCCAATGCTGAGCGTGACATAGGGACGCACGGCGCCGGGTGCATGCTGGAGGTTCAGCGAGGCGACGTATGCGCGGATGTTCTCGGCCAGCTGGCGCGCCTGGGCGGCATCGGTGTCCGGCAGGATGGCCGCGAACTCCTCGCCGCCGTAGCGCGCGGCGACGTCGGCCGGACGCTTCAGCTTTGCCGCCAGCGCCTGCGCCACCGCCGCCAGGCAGGTATCGCCGGCCTGGTGGCCGAAGTGGTCGTTGTAGGCCTTGAAGGAATCGATGTCGGTCAGCAGCAGGGATAGCGAGCCTTTGATGCGCTGGGCGCGCCGCAGCTCGCGGTCGAGGGCGACGTCGAAATAACGGCGGTTGGCGATGCCGGTCAGGCCGTCGACATAGGAACGGGCGCGCAGCGATTCAGCGTGGTCGAGCAGGCGGCGCTCGCGCTCGACGGTCCCACTGACGTCGCGGATCTCGACCAGGCAGAAGGTCTCGCCCTCCTCGCGGAACGGCGACACCGATACCGCCTGCTCGATCAAGGGGCCGTCGAAACTGCCCGCGGCGCGCAAGGGAAAGGGGCTGCGGTTATCGAGCTGCGGGATCGCGGTGGCGGTATCGTCCGCCAGCGCGGCCAGCACCGCCGCCTCCACCCTCGAGCCGCGCAGCTCGGGAAAGACCTCGAACAGCGTGCGTCCCATGACGCGGGCGGCGGCGCGGCCGCAGCGCGGCGTCAGCCAGCTGTTCCAGAGCACGATGCGCTGGCCGGCGTCGAGCACGATGACGCCGCCGTTGACGAGATTGAGGACGCGCGCGGCCAGCAAGGCGGGTGCGTCGGCTTCTGGCTTGGTAGTGATCACTTGGCAGTTCGGAAACAAATCGACTGCCGGATCATACCGGAACTCAGGGGCGCAGAATAGCGCGCAAGGTCCGCGAAAGGTCTTCGGCCGAAAACTTCGCCACGTAGGCGTCGGCGCCGACCTTTTTCACGTGCTCCTCGTTGGTGGTGCCCGACAGCGAAGAGTGGATCACCACCGGCAGGCTCGAGAAGCGCTGGCTGGTCTTGATGCGGCGGGTCAGCGTGAAGCCGTCCATCTCCGGCATCTCGAGGTCGGTCAGCACCGCGGCCACCTTGTCGTAGACGCTCTTGCCTTCCGCTTCGGCCGAGGCGGCGATCGCGTTCAGCTGCTCCCAGCACTCCTTGCCGCTCTTGGTCATCACGAAAGGCAGGCCCATCGCGTCCAGGCCCTGCTCGATCAGGGCGCGCGCGACCACGGAATCGTCGGCGGCCAGCACCACGGCGCCCGGCTTCACGACGATCTTGTCGCCGACCGCCTGCTGGACCTGGCGGTCGTCGGTCGGCGGGTTCAGGTCGCGCAGGATGGTCTCGACGTCCAGCACCTGGGCCAGGCGGGYCGGCTGGCCGTCCTGCGGCTCGAGGCGGGCGATGCTGGTCACCATGCCGCTGCCGGCGCTGTGCTCGGACGACATCACCTGGCTCCAGTCGAGGCGCACGATCTCTTCCACGCTCTCGACGGCGAAGGCCTGGGTGGTGCGCGCGAATTCCGTCACCAGCATGATGTTCAGGCCGGTGACCGGCTTGACCCCGGCGATGCCCGGCAGGTCCAGCACCTGGATGATCTGGCCGCGCAGGTTGACCACGCCGAGCACGTGCCTGGGCGCGCCGGCGATGGCGGTGATCTCCGGCATCGCGACGATCTCGCGGATCTTGAATACATTGATGCCGAACAGCTCGCTATGCGCACCGTTCTCGTCGCCGCCGAGGCGGAAGAGCAAAAGCTCGAATTTATTGGTACCGGTAAGGTTGCTGCGCTCGTCGACTTCCTGCTGAACCGATTTCATGTCCCATCCTGAAAAGTTATGATTCTCCTGGGAAATGATTTTAGTGAGGATTGGGAGCGCTGTGTCAGTACGAGGCTAAGTCTTGCTCAGTTTCATCAGTTTGTGTTCCAAAAAACCACGGAACCTCAGGCGCCAATCGACAGCGCCAAGGTTTCTTTCACTTCCTCCATCACCACATACGATTTCGACTGCGCCGAATCCGCCAGATGCAGGATCTCCCCCAGCAGCCGCCGGTACTCCGACATCTCCGGAATCCGCGCCTTGATCAGGTAATCGAAGTCGCCCGACACCAGATGGCATTCCATCACTTCCGGAATGCCCAGCATCGCCCGGCGGAAGCGTTCGAAGGCTTTTTCCGACTTCTGCAGCAGGGTGATCTCGACGAACACCAGGATCTGCAAGCCCATTGCCTGCGGATTGACCCGCGCGTAATAGCCGGCAATGWCGCCGTCGCGCTCCATCTTCTTGACGCGTTCGATGCAGGGCGTCAGCGACAGCCCGACCCGCTCGGCCAGGTCCTTCATCACGATCCGCCCGTCGCTTTGCAGGATGGAGAGGATGTGGAGGTCGATCTTGTCGAGGACCCGGCTCGACTCCTTCTGGACGCGCATGAAGATTCACCAAATCTGGAAATAAATATAGAAACAATTATGGCTATATCAGATATAAGATAGCAAGATCTTCTGTAACATCCAAATCAATTTTTTCTGAGAACACTATGCGAGTAATCGTGCTGGGAAGCGGTGTGGTCGGCGTCACGACTGCGTATTATCTGGCGAAGAGCGGCCACGAGGTGACCGTGATCGACCGACAACCGGGGGCGGCGCTGGAAACCAGCTTCGCCAACGCCGGCCAGATCTCGCCCGGCTACGCCTCGCCCTGGGCCGCGCCCGGCATTCCGCTGAAGGCCTTCAAGTGGCTGTTCCAGCGCCACGCGCCGCTGGCGATCCGGCCGGACGGCTCGCTGTTCCAGCTGCAGTGGATGTGGGAGATGTTCAAGAATTGCGACGCCGACCGCTACGCCGTCAACAAGGAGCGCATGGTGCGCCTGGCCGAGTACAGCCGCGACTGCATCCGCACACTGCGCAACGAGATCGGCATCGACTACGAAGGCCGCCAGCAGGGCACCCTGCAGCTGTTCCGCACCCAGGCCCAGTTCGACGGCGCCGCCAAGGACATCGACGTGCTGCGCCAGGCCGGCGTGCCCTTCGAGGTGCTGACCCGCGAGCAACTGTCGAAGGCCGAGCCGGCCCTGGACAAGGTACGCGACAAGCTGGTCGGCGGCCTGCGCCTGCCGAACGACGAAACCGGCGACTGCCAGATGTTCACCACCAGGCTGGCCGCCCTCGCCGCGGAGATCGGCGTGCGCTTCGAATACGGCGTCGACATCCGGGCGATCGAGTCTCAGGGCGACCAGATCACCGCCGTGCGCACCGATAAAGGCAGCTTCACCGCCGACCGCTACATCGTCGCCCTGGGCAGCTACTCGCGCCTGCTGCTCAAGCAGTTCTTCCGGGTCCCGGTCTATCCGCTGAAGGGCTACTCGCTCACGGTGCCGATCACCGACGCCGCCCAGGCGCCGGTATCGACCATCCTCGACGAGACCTACAAGATCGCCATCACCCGCTTCGAGAACCGGATCCGCGTGGGCGGCATGGCTGAAATCGCCGGCTACAGCAGGCAGCTCAACCCGGCCCGCCGCGAAACCCTGGAGATGGTCGTGAGCGACCTGTTCCCGGGCGGCGGCGACGTCTCCAAGGCCAGCTTCTGGACCGGCCTGCGCCCGATGACGCCGGACTCGACCCCGATCGTCGGCGCCACCCCGCTGCGCAACCTGTTCCTGAACACCGGCCACGGCACCCTGGGCTGGACCATGGCCTGCGGATCGGCCAGCGTGATCGCCGACCTGGTCAGCGGCAAGGTCCCGGCCATCCATACGGACGAC
Source organism: Massilia sp. 05N420 (assembly GCF_056397205.1). Taxonomy (NCBI): domain Bacteria; kingdom Pseudomonadati; phylum Pseudomonadota; class Betaproteobacteria; order Burkholderiales; family Oxalobacteraceae; genus Massilia; species Massilia sp. 05N420. Next base: position 1,369 of record NZ_JBFTMX010000003.1, on the reverse strand, counting down.
CTGGCGATCTTCCGCTACGCCGGTTCGCGCCAGGCGGACGCCCGTACCGAATTCGCGAAGGCCTGAGATGGTCGCCAGCGTAGATACCGCCCGTGCCGGGGCGGTGCTGACGGTCGACCTGGCAGCGGTGCGCGCCAACTGGCGCCTGCTGCAGGCGACCGTCGGCAAGGCCGCTTGCGCGGCCGTGATGAAAGCCGATGCCTATGGCCTCGGCATGGACATGGTGGCGCCGGCGCTGGCCGACGAAGGCTGCCGCGTGTTCTTCACCGCCCACCTCGAGGAAGGCATGCGCCTGCGCCCGCTGGTGCCGGCCGACAGCACGATCTACGTGCTGCACGGACCGCCGCCCGGCGCCACCGCCGAATTCGTCGGGTACGGCCTGATCCCGGTGCTGAACGATCCGGCCCAGATCGCCGACTGGCGCGCCGCCTGCCGCAGGCACCAGCAGCGCCTGCCGGCCGCGCTGCAGTTCGATACCGGCATGTCGCGGATGGGGTTGGCCCCGGTGGACGTCGACAGGCTGCTGGCCGACCCGGTCTGGAAGGACGAGTTCAAGCCGGTGCTGGCGATGAGCCACCTGGCCTGCGCCGACGACGCCGAACATCCGATGAACCGCGCCCAGCGCGAACGCTTCGCCGTCCTGCGCGCCCGCTTCCCGGGCATTCCAGGCAGCCTGGCGAATTCCTCGGCCGTGTTCCTGGGACCGGACTACCTCCACGACCTGGCGCGTCCGGGCGCGGCCCTGTACGGCATCAACCCGCATCCGGGCAAGGACAATCCCTTGCGCCAGGCAGTCGGGCTGCGCGCCCGCATCCTGCAGTCGCGCATGGTGCAGGCCGGCGACGCGGTCGGCTACGGCGCGCGCTACGTCGCCGACGGCCCGCGCCGCATCGCCACCATCGGGATCGGCTACGCGGACGGCTGGCTGCGCTTCCTGTCGGGGCGCGGGCACGCCTATATCGACGGCCTGTCCGTTCCCATTGCAGGCACCGTGTCGATGGACAGCATCACGCTGGATGTGACCGGGATTCCGGAAGCGCGCGTTGCCCCCGGCTGCGAGGTCGATCTGCTGTGTGCGCAACAGACGGTCGACGATGTGGCGCGTGAGGCGGGGACGATCGGGTATGAGGTGTTGACGCGGCTGGGCAGCCGCTTTCATCGGCAGTACCTCTAACGCTAATACCGTCACTCCCGCGACAGCGGGAATGACGGCTTAAAACAAGGCGCTGTTCGCGTACATGGACGCCCCCTGTTTGCAAGGACTTCTTCAATCGCTGTAGGTAACAGGTAAGGTTACAACCGTACATTCGGACTTTGTGTTGGCTTGAGCCCTGTCCCTGATGGGTTCCGCTGGTCGACCTCCCCAATC
>NZ_JBFTMX010000002.1:0-221511 GCF_056397205.1 Massilia sp. 05N420 | reverse complement strand
AGCGCCGCGTCGATGCGCATCCTGAACTCAAGGACTTCTACAACGAGCACGACGACTTCACGGTCACCAACAAGGACCGCAACAAGTACAACGAGGCGATGGAAGGCCTGGAGGACTGGGAGAAGGCGCTGCYGAAGGAAGGCAAGCACATGTACCTGGTCGACTTCAGCAACAAGGGCGGCTTGGTGACGCCGCTGATCCTCGAGATCACGCTCGCCAGCGGCAAGAAGTACGTCGAGCGCGTGCCGGCCGAAGTGTGGCGCTACAACCCGAAGAAGATCACGAAGCTGATCATCACCGACGAACCGATGACCAGCCTGGTGCAGGACCCGTACTGGGAAACCGCGGACACCGACCAGAGCGACAACGCTTGGCCGCGCAAGGTGACGCCGTCGCGCCTGGAGCTGTTCAAGTCGCAGCGTGGCGGTGACGACATGATGAAAGACTATAACGAGAAACTGAGCGAAAAGCTGAAAACCAAGGAAAAAGCGGACGACAAGGACGCCCAACCGATCGCGAAATAAATGAACATGACCATGAAACGCCTGCCCGCCAGCCTCGCCGCCTTTTCGCTGATCGCCGCCATCACCGGCTCGGCCTTCGCCCAGCAATTCGACGACAAATTCCGCCAGCTCGACGAGCTGCTGCCCACGCCCACCGACACCCGCACCGCCTCGGGTGCACCGGGCCACGCCTACTGGCAGCAGCGCGCCGACTACAAGATCCGCGCCCAACTGGACGAAGCGAATCGCGCCGTGAGCGGCAGCGAGACCGTTACCTACCACAACAACTCGCCGGACACGCTGAACTACCTGTGGGTGCAGCTGGACCAGAACATGTTCCGCGCCGACTCGGACAACCGCAATATCTCGAGCTACCCCTCGCGCGAGGCATGGCGCACGGCCGGCGCCGGCGGCCCGGGTGGAGCTCAACCTGGCCTGCAGTACGAAGCGGCCCGCTTCCTGGTCGAGAGCCGCAAGTTCGACGGCGGCTTCAAGATCGCCAGCGTCACCGGAACCGACGGCAAGCCGCTGCGCTACGTGATCAACAAGACCATGATGCGCATCGACCTCGACCAGCCGCTGAAGCCGGGCTCGCGCTTCTCCTTCAATATGGCGTGGTCCTTCAATGTGCCGGAGACGAACGTGCTGGGCCGCCGCATGGGCTTCGAACGATTCGATAAACAAGATAAAAACGACCTGTTCGAGATCGCCCAGTTCTATCCGCGCATGGCCGCCTACTACGACGCCCACGGCTGGCAGAACAAGCAGTACCTGGGCGACGGCGAGTTCACGCTGGAATTCGGCGACTACGACGTCGAGATCACGGTGCCGTCCGACCACATCGTCGCCGCCACCGGCGAGCTGCAGAACGAAGGCGAAGTCCTGACCAGCGCCCAGCGCGAGCGCCTGAAGCAGGCGCGTAGCGCCACCCAGCCGGTGATCATCGCCAGCCAGGCGGATGCGGAAGCCCGCGAGAAGGGCCGCGCCACCACCACCAAGACCTGGCGCTTCAAGGCGAAGAACGTACGCGACTTCGCCTGGGCCACCAGCCGCAAGTTCATCTGGGACGCGCAGGGCTTCAGGAAGGGCGGTACCGACGTGCTGGCCATGTCCTTCTATCCGAAGGAAGGCAACCCGCTGTGGGAAAAGTATTCGACCCAGGCCATCATCCACACCATCGACCAGTACAACAAGTATTCCTTCGACTACCCTTACCCGGTGGCGATTTCCGTGAACGGCCCGGTGGGCGGCATGGAATACCCGATGATCTCGTTTAACGGCGGCCGCCCGACCAAGGACAAGAAGACCGGCGAGCTGACCTACTCGCGCAGCACCAAGTATGGCCTGATCAGCGTGATCATCCACGAGGTCGGCCACAACTACTTCCCGATGATCGTCAACTCGGACGAGCGCCAGTGGACCTGGATGGACGAAGGCATCAACTCCTTCATGCAGTTCCTCGCCGAGACCGCGTGGGAAGACAATTACCCGGCCCGCCGCGGCGAAGCGCGCAACATCGTCGACTACATGAAGAGCCGCAACCAGCAGCCGATCATGACCAACTCGGAATCGATCACGAACCGCGGCAGCAATGCTTACGCCAAGCCGGCCACCGCGCTGAACGTGTTGCGCGAGACGGTGTTGGGCCGCGAACTGTTCGACTTCGCCTTCCGCACCTATGCCGAGCGCTGGAAGTTCAAGCGCCCCACTCCGGCCGACTTCTTCCGCACCATGGAAGACGCTTCCGGCACGGACCTCGACTGGTTCTGGCGCGGCTGGTTCTACACCACCGACGCGGTGGATGTGAGCGTGGACGGCATCAGCGAGTACACGATCGGGACCAAGGATCCGGAAGTCGAGAAGAAGTGGAAGAAATCCCTGAAGGACCAGGAACCGGTGTCGATCACCGACCAGCGCAACAGGGGCAGCCTGCCGCGCCGCGTCGACGCGCATCCGGAACTGAAGGATTTCTACAACGAGCACGACGACTTCACAGTCACCAACAAGGACCGCAACAAGTACAATGAAACCATGGAGGGGCTGGAGGATTGGGAAAAGGCGCTGCTGAAGGAAGGCAAGCACCTCTACCTGGTCGACTTCAGCAACAAGGGTGGCCTGGTGACCCCGCTGATCCTCGAGATCACCCTGGCCAGCGGCAAGAAATATGTCGAACGCGTGCCGGCCGAGGTGTGGCGCTACAACCCGAAGAAGATCACGAAACTGATCATCACGGACGAACCGATGACCAGCCTGGTGCAGGACCCCTATCTGGAAACCGCCGACATCGACACCAGCGACAACGCCTGGCCGCGCAAGGTGACGCCGTCGCGCCTGGAACTGTTCAAGAGCCAGCGCCCGCAGGACGACATGATGAAAGACTATAGCGAGAAACTGAAAACGAAAGACGCCAAGAAGGACAGCAAGGAAGCCGTGAAGGATGCCGAGCAGTCCATCGAAGCGGGCAGGAAGGTGCAATGAGCTTTCACCGTTATCGTGGCTTTATCGCCCGGTGTGCAGCGGYCGCCGTCCTGGCGGGCGCCTGCGCGCTGGCGCCGGCGCACAACTTCCACGCCGGGATCACCGACATCAGCTACAACGAGCGTACCGGCAGCCTTGAAGTCGTGCACACCTATATGGCGCACGACGTCGAGGCCCTGCTGACCAATCTGTACCAGCGCCAGTTCGACCTGTCCGACCCGGACGACCAGGCCGTGTTTCGCAAGTATGTCGAAAAACAGTTCTGGCTGGCGGACAAGGACAAGCGCCGCCTGCCGCTGAACTGGGTCGGCATGACGGCCGACGCCCAGAGCGTCGTCGTGTTCCAGGAAGTGCAGCAGACGCCGGCCTCGAAGGTCGAGTTCCTCCACGACGAAGTGATGATCGACTTCCTGCCCGACCAGCTGAATACCGTCAACCTGACGGTGGCCGGCAGCATCCGCACCTTTGGCTTCAGCAGCAATCACCCCGAGTTTTCAGTACATTAAGTTCCAGTTCAATGCGTCTTCGAGTCCTGCCTTGCGCGCTGGCCGCGCTGTTTTCCCCATTGTTGGTTCACCCCGCTGCACATGCCGACGATTTCGTGATCCAGCGCGTACTGGTCGAAGGGTCACGCGCGAGCCAACTCGGCCTGCTTGACTCCGCGAATGCCGGCAGCGTCAGCCAGAAAGAGCTGGAGATGCGCACCATCTACCGTCCCGGCGAACTGCTGGAAGCGGCGCCCGGCCTGATCGTCAGCCAGCACAGCGGCGAAGGCAAGGCCAACCAGTTCTACCTGCGCGGCTTCAACCTCGACCACGGCACCGACCTCGCCACTTATGTGGACGAGATGCCGGTCAACCAGCGCTCGCACGCCCACGGCCAGGGCTGGACCGACCTGAACTTCCTGATCCCGGAACTGACCGCCCGTCTCGACTATCGCAAGGGACCGTACTCGGCGCGCGAAGGCGACTTCGCCTCGGCCGGCAGCGCCTCGGTCACCTATGCGAACCGCCTGGTGCGCGATGTGGCCACGCTGAGCGTCGGCCAGAACGGCTATGCGCGCACCGCGCTGGCGGCGTCCAGGGATGCGGCCGGCGGCGCCCTCACCTATGCGCTGGAACTGCTGCACAACGATGGTCCCTTCACCCATCCGGACGATTACCAGAAGGTGAACGGCGTACTGCGCTACAGCCGCGGCTATGCGAACAATGGCTGGAGCGTCACCGCGATGGCCTATCACGGCCGCTGGAATTCCACCGACCAGATCCCCGAACGCGCGGTGGACGACGGCCGCATCGGCCGCTTCGACCTGGTCGACGATACCGACGGCGGCGAGGCGCGCCGCTACAGCCTGTCCGGCGTGTGGCGCCAGACCTCGGCCGACTCGATGTCGAAGGTGAGCGCCTACCTGATCCGCAACCAGCTGGACCTGTGGTCGAACTTCACCTACTACATGGAAGACCCGCTGCATGGCGACCAGTTCGCCCAGCCGGACCGCCGCGTGACCGGCGGCTTCAATGCCCTGCACACCTGGCATGCGCACCGCACCGACACGGTCACCTCGGACCTGAGCGTCGGCCTGCAGGCCCAGAACGACAATATCTTCAACGGCCTGCTGCACACCCAAGGGCGCCAGACCTTGGAGACCACGCGCCAGGACCACATCGTCGAGACCAGCCGCGCCGCCTGGATCGAGAGCGCCACGCGCTGGGGCGAGTCGTTCCGCGCCATCGTCGGCCTGCGCGCCGATCACTACCGCTTCCGCGTGAAGAGCGATTTGGCCGCCAACTCCGGCAGCGCCGGCGACACCCTGGTCAGCCCGTCGATGAACCTGGTGTTCGGCCCGTGGAAGAGCAGCGAGCTGTATCTGAACTATGGCCAGGGCTTCCACAGCAACGATGCGCGCGGCACGGTCGCCACCATCGATCCGAAGACATTGGCGTCGCTCGGCCAGTCGCCGGGCCTGGTGCGCTCGCGCGGCATGGAGATCGGCCTGCGCCTCGATGCGATCCCGAAGATGCAGACCGCGCTGTCGCTGTACCGCCTCGATTTCGATTCGGAGCTGAGCTATGTCGGCGACGAAGGCACCACCGAGGCCGGCTCGCCCAGCCGCCGCTACGGCATCGAATTCTCGAACTACTACAAGCCGGTGAAGTGGTTGTCGATCGACTTCGACGCCGCCTTCGCGCGGGCCCGCACGCGCGACGTGGAGCCGGGCGAGGACCGCATTCCGGGCGCGGTCGAAGGCGTGGGCCAGCTGGCCATCACCGCCAGCCAGCTCGGCAAGAACGGCGCCTGGGAAGGCGCGCTGCGCCTGCGCTACTTCGGCCCGCGTCCCCTCATCGAGGACAACAGCGTGCGCTCGCATGCCAGCACCACGCTGAACGGCCGCATCGGCTATCGCATCGCCAGGGACCTGCGGCTGGAGCTGGAAGGCTTCAACCTGGCCAACAAGAAGGTCTCGGCGATCGACTACTACTATGCGTCGCAGCTGCGCGGCGAGAGCGAGCCGCGCGAGGACATCCACTTCCATCCGCTCGAATCGCGCTCCTTCCGCCTTAGCCTCATCAAGAATTGGTAGGCAAAAAGTGCTACGCTAGCGGGATGACTACACCGCAACCACCCTATACCGACCCGTCGCGCATCGCCGATGCGCTGCGCACGGACGGCTATGCGCTGCTGCGTCCGCAAGACGTGGCAAGCCTGGCCGGCTGCTCCCTCGACGAACTGCAGGCCCTCGCGCCGAGCTGGGACCGGCTGGAACTCGACAACTACCTGAAGGACGGCGGCCGCTACCGGCGCCGGCGCCACTCCTGCTTCGTCGACGACGGCGGCGCGCTCACGCAGAGTCCCCACCGCGCCCACTGGCAGCCGGTCGAATACAACGCCCTGCACGGCGGCATGCACCGCCTGTTCGTACCGATCGAACCCGGCACCGCCGAGCAGCCGGCCTGGAACAAGCTGCTGCGCTCACTCGGCGCGGTGTGCTCGAAGGTGAAGGGCGAGCAGACCTGGTATGTCGAGGCGCACCAGTTCCGCATCGACACCGCCGACGGCATCGGCCGCCCGACGCCGGAAGGCGCCCACCGCGACGGCGTCGACTTCGTGGCCGTGATCCTGATCGGCCGCGAAAACATCAAGGGCGGCGAGACCCGCGTGTTCGAAGCCGAAGGCCCGAAAGGCCAGCGCTTCACCATGCTGGAACCCTGGACCATGCTGCTGCTCGACGACGCAGCCGTGATCCACGAATCGACGCCGATCCAGCCGCTGGGGGAGCATGGGCATCGGGATACCCTGGTGCTGACCTGGCGGGCCGGGGCGTTCCAGGGCGATGATGTGGAGACCACGGGAGCGTAAGCCACCACGAAACGCAAGACCGTCGTTCCCGCGCAGGCGGGAACCCAAGTTCTGTCCGCGCTGACGATACGCATGCAAACTTGGATCCCCGCCTTCGCGGGGACGACGGTTTGAATCGCGGGGACGTCGTCTTTAAAGCTACGGGCAAAAAAAAACCCGCTACCTTGCGGAGCGGGCGGAATCCAGATTCCGGAGAAAACTGGAGGAGACGGTTCAACTATAGCGCCATTTATTGTGCACCGCAATACGGTAAAACTACGATAGCGCGTTGACCTCGTCCTCCAGTGGGACCGCTCCTACAATCAGGCCTTGAGCACGCGGAAGGACGCTGCTTTTTGCGGCATTGCGGGAAAGACCTGACTCAGCTGCTTATCGCTCAAAAGTAAATGCTGTTCGGCGATTTGTGCCAGGACCGAACGGAAATCGGTCGTCACCGGCAAATCGCGGCCTTCGTTCAGCGCAGCCTCTTCCAGGCCCTGCCAGTCGCCGTAGACCCGGCCGCCGCTGACCTTCCCTCCCATTACCCACATCACGTTCCCGTGGCCATGGTCGGTGCCGCCGGTGCCGTTCTCGCGCGCGGTGCGGCCGAACTCCGACATCACGACCACCACGGTATCGTCGAACAGGCTGCCCAGGCGTTCGGCCAGCACCGCCAGGCCCTGGCCCAGCGGCGCCAGGCGGTTCGCCAGCTGGCCGGTGCCGGCGCCCTGCGCCACGTGGGTATCCCAGCCGCCCAGCGCGACGAAGGCCATCTGGATCTTCGGATCGTTGCGCATCAGCGTCGCCAGGCGCGCGGCATCGTCGGGGAAGCCGTTCGGCAGCGGCGCGCCGCGATCGGCCGCCTGCATCTGCGGCGTCTCGGCGGCGGCCATCATCACTTCGCGGTGGGCCTTGCGGCCATCCTCGTAGGCGCGGCCGAAGCGCGGGTGGCCGGCGTAGAGCTGGTCGAAGGCGGCGCCGATGGCCGGGCGGTCGAGGATGTCGGCACGGGTAGCCGAGGCCACGTTCGGCAGGTTGACGGCCGCGGCCTGGCCGGCCAGAATGCGCGGCATGACGGGGCCGATGCCCAGCAGGCGGCTCGGCGTGGCGGTCCCCGGCAGGGCCGTGACCAGGCGGTTCATCCAGCCATCCGGCGTGCTCTTGCGGCCGGGCGTGGCCGATTCCATGTAGTCCTGGGCGTCGAAGTGCGAGCGGGTGGCGTCGGGCGAGCCGCTGGCATGCACGAAGGCCAGCTTCTTCTGCTGCCACAGCGGCTGCAGGCTGGCCAGCGCCGGATGCAGGCCGAAGTAGCCGTCCAGGTCGAGCGCACCATTCTCCATACCGGGGCTGGCCAGGCCGATGCCGGGACGCAGGCGCAGGTAGTTCTCGTCGCCCACCGGCGCCACCACGTTCAGGCCGTCCACCGCCCCACGCAGCATCACCACCACCAGCTTCCTGCGGGTCGGGCTGTCGGCGGTGCCGCTGCCTGTGACCGCCCAGGCGTGGCGGCCCAGCGGCAGCATGATGCCGGCGCCCAGCGCCAGCGTGTTCAGGAAATCCCTGCGTTGCATGGTCGTTCTCCAGGTATCGAGGTTAGTGCTGCATGAAGTCGGGACTGCCCAGCAGCATGGCCGCGCGCAGATTGTCCGGGCTACGCGCGATGGTGTCGGCGGTGCGCGGCGACAGCGAACCCGCCAGCGTGGCCCGCAGACTGGCCGCATCCAGCGGCACCGGCGGTGCGGGCGGCGTCGGCGGGGGCGGCGCGAACATCGCCGGGGAGGCGTCGCTGCCGGCCAGGTTCTGCATCGGCGGGGCCGGCGGCGGCGGCGCCAGCAGCGGCCTGGTCGCCAGCGGCAGCCGGCCCTGGGCCAGCGCGGTGGCGAAGGCGATGCGGCGCGTCAGGGCGTCCGGGTTCAGCCAGGCCTCCTGGGTATTCTTGTAGCCGTCCGGGGTCTGGCAGCCGTACAGCGGCATGCCGAGCTGGTTCATGGTGTTCACCAGCGGACCGACGTTGACCAGCGGCGCACTGCCGGCGCGCGCGGCCGAGACCACGAACTGGTAGGGCGTCTTGAACTTGGCGCCGGCGGCCTCGCTGTCCATGAACTCGCTGCTGGAGAACAGGGTCTTCAGCACGGCGCGAATATCGCCCTGGCTGGCCAGCCAGGTCCGGCTCATGCGCTCGACCAGGGCCGGCGGCGGCGTATCGCTGACGAAGTACTGGGCCAGCTGGAAGCTGATGTGGCGCGCGGTGGCCGGGTGCATGGCCAACACGTCGAGCGCGTATTCGCCTTCGTCCTGGCCATTCGGTGCGATCTCGTGCCCGAGCCAGGTCTTGGCGCCCTTGTCGTGGCGGCCGGCGTCGAAGCGGAAGGTTTCACCCATGCGCACCAGGCGGCGCTGGTCGAAGGTCCAGCCGGTCAGCATGCGCGCCAGCTCGGTGACGTCGCGCTGGGTATAGCCGGCGTCCACGCCCAGCGTGTGCAGCTCCATCAGTTCGCGCGCATAGTTCTCGTTCAGGCCTTGCGCTCTGCCTTTCGCATTCGGCCGCGGCGTCGAGGAGACCACGTTATCGAGGTAGAACAGCATTGCCGGGTGCTTGGCGGTGGCGCCCAGCAGGGCGCGGAAGGAACCCAGCGCGTAGGGACGGATGGCGTCGCGCTCGTAGCTGGCCACCAGGGCGCGGTCGATGCCCTTGCCGGCGAAGACGTTGAAATGGTTGAACCAGAAGTCGACCATCACCTCCTCGAGCTGGCGCGGGCTCTCGACCGCGCGCAGCAGGCGCGCCTCGGCTTCCTCGCGGGCGGCGCGTCCCTGCTCGATGCGGCGGCGCTGCTTGGCGCCCTCTTCCTCGTTGCGCACTTCCTTGCGCAGCTCGATATAGTCGCCGAGGGCCGTGCCGGCGCTGCGCTTGACGGTCTCCAGCGCATCCAGGCGCGCCGACAATTCCGGCGGCATCGGGATGCTCTCGGGGTGCAGCTGCTCATCGATGTACTGCTGCGCACCCATGCGCTGGACCCGCTCGACGTCGCCCGGACGCGGACCGAAGGCCAGGCGGTTCAGCACATGCACCGCCTGCTGGTCGGGCGCGAGCGGCGCCGCGTGGAGCGCCGGTGTGAAAAGCAGGCTTGCTGCGAGGATGGCGAGCAAAGGACGGCTGGTCATGGTGAACGCTCCGGAGGTTTATCGAACAATCATCTCTACCAGGAAGTGTAGATAGGACTGCCTCTTTGCAAAAGTAAGGATTTGTAACCGCAGTCGCCGTACATACACGAGGCGCCGCGCCGCCTTCCTTTTGCTACACTGTCGCGACCATGACCAGACTCCGCCCCCTCCTCGCTCTCCTTCCTGTGGTCGTGCTGGCCGGCCTGGCCGGCGTCCTCGCCACCGGCCGCGCCGCCGACGACAAGAAGGCGGCGGCACCCCGTCCGGCGCTTACCGTCACCACGGCGCGCCCCGCCAGCGCACGCCTGCCGCTGCGCCTCGCCACCAACGGCAACGTCGCCGCCTGGCAGGAAGCCGTGATCGGCAGCGAGTCGAACGGCCTGCGCCTGCGCGAGGTGCGCGTCAACGTCGGCGACGTCGTCAGGAAGGGCCAGGTGCTGGCCGTGTTCGACGCCGACGTCGTCAACGCCGACCTGGCCCAGGCCAGGGCCGCCCTGCAGGAAACCGAAGCGAATGCCGCCGCCGCCCAGGCGGACGCCGAGCGCGCGCGCGCCCTGCAAAGCTCGGGCGCGATGAGCGCGCAGCAGGTCACCCAGTACATCACCGCCGAGCGCACCGCCAACGCACGGGTGGCAGCCGCGCGCGCCACCCTGTCGCAACAGCAGCTGCGCCTGAAGTACACCCAGGTGGTGGCGCCGGACAGCGGCGTCATCTCGGCGCGCAGCGCCACCGTGGGCGCCGTCGCCGGCGTGGGCACGGAACTGTTCCGCATGATCCGCCAGGGCCGGCTGGAGTGGCGGGCCGAAGTCACGGCGGCCGAACTGCCGCGCATGAAGCCTGGCCTGAAGGCCGAGGTCAGGACCGCCGGCGGCGCCGTCGTCAAGGGCACGGTGCGCACGGTGGCCCCGACCGTCGATCCGCAGACCCGCGTGGCCCTGGTCTACGTCGACCTGCCGCCCAGCCTGTCGCCTGACGCGCCATTGAAGGCCGGGATGTTCGCCGGCGGCCAGTTCGAACTGGGCGAGTCCGATGCGCTGACGGTGCCGCAGCAGGCGGTCGCGGTGCGCGACGGTTTCGCCTATGTGTTCCGCCTGAATCCGGACAACCGCGTCAGCCAGGTCAAGGTCACCACCGGACGCCGCCTTGGCGAGCGGGTCGAGGTGGTGGCCGGGCTGCCGGCGGATGCGCTGGTGGTGGTCAGCGGCGCCGGCTTCCTCAACGATGGGGATTTGGTGCGCAACGTGGTGCCGGTCGCCATGCCGGCGCGCTGAAGGGACGGCGATGAATTTCTCGGCCCTCTCGATCCGCAACCCGATCCCGGCGATCATGCTGTTCGCCCTGCTCACGCTGGCCGGCATCCTCGCCTTCCGCGCCAACAAGGTGCAGGACTTCCCGGACATCGAGCTGCCCATCGTGACCGTCACCGCCACCCTCGACGGCGCCGCCCCGGCCCAGCTCGAGACCGAGGTCGCGCGCAAGATCGAGGACTCGGTGGCGACCCTGCAAGGCGTCAAGAACATCTACACGCGGGTGCTGGACGGCGTGGCCACCGTCACCGTCGAATTCATCCTCGAGAAGGACTTGTCGGACGCCGTCAACGACGTGCGCGACGCCGTCTCGCGGGTGCGCGCCGACCTGCCGGCCGAGATGCGCGACCCCAGCGTGACCAAGACCATCACCGCCGGCCGCGTGGTGCTGACCTTCACCGCCGAGGCGGCGCAAGCCAACGGCAAGCCGGCGCTGGATGCGCCCGACCTCAGCTGGTTCATCGACAATACCGTCTCCAAGCGCCTGCTCAGCGTGCCGGGCGTGGGCGCGGTCAAGCGCGTCGGCGGCGTGTTCCGCGAAGTGCGGGTCGAACTCATTGAAGCGCGGATGGCGGCGCTGCGGGTATCGGCCCTGGACGTCTCGCGCCAGCTGCGCAACGTGCAGCGCGAAGAGCCCGGCGGACGCGGCGACGTCAGCGGCGCCGAGCAGTCGGTGCGCACCCTGGCCACGGTGCGGACGGCCCAGGAGCTGGCGCGCATGGAGATCCCGCTGCCGGACGGCCGCCATGTGCGCCTGAACGACATCGCCACGGTATCGGACAGCATCGCCGAGCCGCGCGCCCTGGCCGAGCAGGATGGCCACACCGTGGTCGGCTTCGAGATCTTCCGCACCCGCGGCGCCGGCGAGACCGAGGTCGCGGAGGGCGTGCGCGTCGCCGTGCGCGAGCTGCAGGCGAAACATGGCAACGTGGTGCTGCGCGAAGTGATCGACAACGCCCGGCCGGTGCAGGAAAACTTCGACGCTTCGATGGAGATGCTGTACGAGGGCGCGATCCTGGCCGTGCTGGTGGTGCTGTGGTTCCTGCGCGACTGGCGCGCCACCATCGTCGCCGCCACCGCCCTGCCGCTGTCGGTGATCCCGGCCTTCCTCGGCCAGTACCTGTTCGGCTACACCCTGAACATGGTGACCCTGCTGTCGCTGGCGCTGGTGGTGGGCGTGCTGGTCGACGACGCCATCGTCGAGATCGAGAACATCTCGCGCCACCTCCGCATGGGCAAGACGCCGATGCAGGCCGCGCTGGAAGCGGCCGACGAGATCGGCATGGCGGTGATCGCGACGACCTTCTCGCTGGTCGCGGTATTCCTGCCGACCGCCTTCATGAGCGGCATCCCCGGCAAGTTCTTCAAGCAGTTCGGCTGGACCGCGGTGCTGGCCATCCTGGCCTCGCTGCTGGTGGCGCGCCTGCTGACGCCGATGATGGCGGCCTACTTCCTGAAGCCGGCCAGGCAAACGGAAGAGAAGGACGGCCCCATCATGCGCCGCTACATGCGCGCCATGCAGTGGTGCCTGCGCCACCGTGGCCTGACCATGCTGGCGGCGGCCGCGTTCTTCGCCGCCTCGATCTCGCTGGTGCCGCTGCTGCCGACCGGCTTCATCCCGGCCGGCGACCGCGCCCAGACCCAGATCAAGGTCGAGCTGCCGCCCGGCGCGACCCTGGAGCAGACGCGCGCGGTAACCGAGCAGGTGCGCCAACTGGCCCTGCGCGACCCGCTCATCAAGACCGTGTTCAGCTCCATCGGCGGCGGTTCCAGCGGCGACGTGTTCGCGCCGGGCGCCGCGGCCGAAGCGCGCCGCGCCGTGCTGACCGTCACCACCGTGCACCGCGACGAGCGCAAGGAATCGCTGGCCCGGATCGAATCCCGCCTGCGTGCAAGGCTCATGGACATCCCGGGCGCACGCTTCACGGTCGGCCCGCCGGAATCCGGCGTCAAGATGCAGCTGGTGCTGCGCAGCGAGGATCCGGTGGCCTTGACGGCCGCCGCGCGCCAGGCCGAACGCGAACTGCGCACCCTGCACGGCATCGGCAACGTCAGCTCGAGCGCGTCGCTGGTGCGGCCGGAGATCATCGTGCGTCCGGACTTCGCGCGCGCCGCCGACCTGGGCGTGACCGCGGCCAGCATCGGCGAGACCGTGCGCGTGGCCACCGCCGGCGACTACGAGCAGGTGCTGGCGAAGATGAACCTGTCCGAGCGCCAGGTGCCGATCCGCGTGAAGCTGCCGGACGCGGTGCGCGCCGACCTCGATGCCATCGGACGATTGACGGTGCCGGGCAAGAACGGCCCGGTCCTGCTGGCCAACGTGGCGGACATCACGATGGAAAGCGGCCCGGCCCAGATCGACCGCCTGAACCGCAGCCGCAACGTGACCCTGGAAGTGGAGCTGAACGGCCGCTCACTGGGCGAGGTGAACACCGAGGCGCGCGCCCTGCCCGCCCTGCGCAAGCTGCCGGCCTCGGTGACGATCGCCGAGCTGGGCGACGCCGAAGAGATGCGCAAGCTGTTCGCCAGCTTCGGCACGGCGATGCTGATCGGCGTGCTGTGCATCTACGGCGTGTTGGTGCTGCTGTTCACCGACTTCCTGCAGCCGGTGACGATCCTGGCCGCGCTGCCGCTGTCGATCGGCGGCGCCTTCGTGGCCCTGCTCCTGACCCACGATGCGCTGTCGATGCCGACCATGATCGGCCTGATCATGCTGATGGGGATCGTGACCAAGAACTCGATCCTGCTGGTCGACTACGCGATCCTGGCGCGGAAGGCGGGCATGAACCGCTTCGACGCCCTGGTGGACGCCTGCCACAAGCGCTCGCGCCCGATCGTCATGACCACGATCGCGATGGGCGCCGGCATGCTGCCGCTGGCCCTCGGCCTGTCCGGCGACCCGAGCTTCCGCTCGCCGATGGCGGTGGCCGTGATCGGCGGCCTGATCACCTCGACCCTGTTGAGCCTGCTGGTGGTGCCGGCGGTGTTCACCTATGTGGACGATGCCAAGCACTGGTTCGGACGGATGGGGAGGAAGTTGCGGAAGCAGCCGCGGCAGCGGGCGCGTAAGGAAAGCGCGGTCAAATGAACGTCGCCCCCGCGCAGGCGGGGGCCCAAGTTGGCCGGCGCTACCGAAACGCGTGCAAAACTTGGGTCCCCGCCTCCGCGGGGACGACGTTCTGAAGCCAACAAAAAAGCCGGCCCAAGGGCCGGCTTGCTCACCTACCAATCGATCTAACGATCAATAATCGCGACGGCCACCACCCAGGATCTTGGCCAGCAGGAAGCCCACACCCGCAGCAATCGCCACGGCGGTACCCGGGTTCTGGCGCACGTATTCGCGGCCCTGGTCCATGTACTGGCCATAGGCGTCGGTCAGCTGTTCCTTGCGCTGACCCAGGCTGTCGCCCGCGCCGCTCAGCATGCCCTGCAGCTTGTCCACGCCGGCGTGGGCGGTCGTTGCCAGGCGGTCGACCACCGGCTGCACGCTGTTGACGGCCTTGTCGACCATCGGCTTGGCGGCGTCCGCGGCCTGGTCGATCTTGCCGTGCAGGTCCTGGGCCTTCTGGTCGACCAGGTTTTGTGCCTTGTTCGCCATGTCCTTCATGTCGCCGCCGGTGCCGGAACCGGTGGCCGAGCCGGTGCCCATGCCGCTCTGGCTGCTGCCCGACGAACCAGTGGGACCCATGCTGGAGCCGCCGCGGTTGAGGTTGGACGAGCCGGTCGAACCGGTCGAACCGGTCGAGCTGTTGGTGCCGCTGGCGGTCGAGCCGCTGGCGCTCATCGCACCCATCGAGCCGACGCCCTGCGACGAGGTCGAGGTCGACGACGAGCCGGCATTGCTGATGCCGCCCACGGCGCCGGTGCTCGACGCGGTCGCGCCGCCGGTGCTCGAGCCGGTCGAACCCATCTGGTCCTTGCCCTGGTTCGGCTGGCTGCTCTTGTTCAGGCTACCCGAGCTGTTCGAGCTGCCTTGATTACCTGCATTGCTACCTTTTGCTTCGCTCGGCTTTTGATTATCCATGATGTATTCCTCGTAAAATTTTGACGAACGCGGAGTAGACCGATACTCGACCATCAACACATTGACCCTGAACACTTTCAGGAGTTCCGCGCATAGGGATGATCCATTTCGGGTTTCGCTGGGTAGGGCCGCGATGCCGGTTCGACACCGGTTGCGCAGCGTCGCGATAGAAAAAATACAACTTACGGTCGATGGGGACTGTGCGCTGACTAACAGAGCTGTTGGATCGTGGAGAAAGGGAGCGTTGGAAAGCAAAAAGGCACCCCGATGGGATGCCTTTTACGCCAAAACTGGTGCCGCTGACCAACATCGAACCAGCATCCCGACCCGTGCATGAGTGGCGCTAAGGGTACTGCAAAACCTAATCATATCAATGACTTACTGATGAGTGCAAGCGATACTGGACGAGCGTCGAAGACGCCTTGTGTTACCCGATGTGATGCCCATGTGATACCTGGACGTCTTCGTATTTACGCCTTTGAAGGCCTAACAAAACTCATTAGTTGCTATTGGGGCAACAAACTCGTACACTGATCCATTCCTACGGTCCGCTGTCGGCCCAACAGCAGGCGCATAAGTCATAGTCATATTTGACCTCGATAAATCAATACCTACGCACGAAATAGACTCATGAATCGAAGTTCCATCCGTTGCGTTGTCGTGGCATTGTCTCTGTCCGTGGCGGTAGGGTTCGCGGTTAAGGCATGTTCCAGTCCTGAACTTGTCGAAACCTTTGGCGAAAAGAGCGAATGGTCAACGTTGCAGGCCATCGAATTCCAAACACGAGACACCCCCCTGCGCGAGCCAGTTGTACGTAAGGTCGCTGATCGTGAGGTTCTTGGGGTAAAAGGGGCAACAGGGAAAAACGTCTGGATTCTATTGCGAACCGAATCCCCTCCGTTCTACAAACAGATGCCGGATGGACAATACGATTTACCGGTTGCCTTTGTGGAAAAGCTAGCCCATGAACATCGACTTTCGTACACGGTTGACGTTGTTCTACGCTCGCACGTACTTGAAAAATGACCCATGTGAAGACCCCTTGGGGGAAATACAGTCGTCGGCTTGGGGGCGAAAGCGGACGCTACAATAGGTGCGCAATCGGCTGCACATAGAAAACGTGCTCGCTCGATAAACGTCCAACAACAAGACCAAAAAGCAAGCCTTTAACCCTTTTTTGGATTCGCGCTTAGGTCAAACCCCCGGGGGTCTTTTTCTCGTGTTTACTGATTTCCACAAAGAGTCCGGCCATGGATCACCTTTGAAGATGCTGGTTGGCCTGCGCCTGTTTCTTCATTTCGTTCCCTGCTTGCTTCGACCATAGCGAATCCTCGGAATCCAGAAATGGCAATGGACGGGCATGTCCGAAACCGACCGCTTACGTACATGCTCAATACGAATGTACGAAAGTAAGCTTGACGTGGTTTCGTACAGGTCCTATTATTCGTACATCACTTTCGTACACATAGGAATCCGAATGTCCCGCCTGTTTGCTTACTGCCGTGTTTCGACCAATGACCAAACCACGGAGAACCAAGTTCAAGAGATCGCTGCGGCGGGCTTTGCTATCACCAAACAGCGCATCGTTACCGAAACGGTATCGGGTTCGGTAGCTGCCTTGGAACGCCAGGGGTTCGCTAGGTTGCTCGACAAGCTGGAATCGGGTGACGTACTGGTCGTAACGAAGCTTGACCGTCTTGGACGTAATGCGATGGACGTACGGGCTACTGTCGAGCGTTTGGAAGGTGCTGGCGTCAAGGTTCATTGTCTAGCCCTGGGCGGCGTAGACCTTACTAGCCCAGCAGGCAAGATGACCATGCAGGTTATTAACGCTGTAGCCGAGTTTGAACGTGATTTGCTAATCGAACGGACGAATGCAGGTATCAAACGTGCTAAGGCCGAAGGGAAAGCCTTTGGGCGACCATCGGCCCTTACGGTAGCCCAGCAGGAACAGGTAAAGGAACAGATCAAAGCAGGCGTAGCCGTTGCACAGATCGCTAAGGCGTTCGATACGTCCCGCCAAACGATCATGCGGGTACGGGCTGGGATGGAAGCGGCCTAACTGCATCCATGGAAACCGCTAGATACTAACTCTGCCTATTTTTTAAGCAATTATTATATAGGGCATACAGAAACGATCCCTTTTCAACGTAGGCGGACCTTGGGGAACCCTGGGGCTTGACCTGTAGAAGCTAAAATCCACAGCTAAGAGAAAGACACCGACAGCGAAGCTAAAAGGTACAGCTAAGAGAAAGACCGTACCGCTGTGGGGGGTAGGGGAGCATACTAAAGATGACCTTAGGCTGACTAAGGACTAAAGGTCAGAAAGTAGGCCCTAAAGGTGCATACTAAATGAAAATAACATAAGGTCTGCACCTATGGTCTAAAGCTATGCAAAACTATAGGTATCCAAAGAATCCTTAGGGTGCATAGGTATCCCCTATGGCGCAATCTGAATAAAAATCACTAAGGGTCTTTCTCTACAGGTTTGCGCCTGGGTCTTAACCTTTACCTGCCTAAAGCAATCCAAAGGAATCTATAGGGGATGATGGTCTACCCGTATGGGCGGTGACGGTCTTCCTTACCAGTCAAGACAGTCTTCTTGATTGGTGTTTTTTTCTTCTAAGTTTCTGCCTGTTCGTCCAGTCTACGGGATGCCCAGGAAGCCATAGAAGGCCCCCCACAACGTTTCTGCGCATCAGGGCATACTTGCCTAGCCTCAACGCTGTACGCTTCCCTACGGGCTTCCTAGCGCGTTTTGGAGACCCCAGGTTGCGCTACGTGATCGGTGTTTTTTGATCCCAACCACCTACTAGGACGCTATTGCGCCTGGGAAGCGTTTAGCGGCGTTTTGAGGCGTCTTTCCCCAAGACAGCATCAATCCTGCTTGACCCAGCAAGAAGGCCTTGTAGGGCTTCCTATGGCTTCCTGTAGCCGCTTATGCCCACACGGCCGCCACGGCCTTATTGACCCATTCGGCTAACACTTCCAAGGGATACCCCTGGCCGTATCTCGCGCCGGTCCCCTTCGTCGTATGACCAAGGATTTCGTCTTGGATGGAATCAGGGCATTGGACAGCCCGCAGCAGGTCTTTCATTGTATGTCGCAGGCTATGGTTATCGACCTTTGCGTTTTTAAGACCATCACGACTACGAAGCCATTTAATCAACGTTGCAGATGCAGAGTCGCTTTTGCACTTATCCGCCGTCGTGTACTGAGGGAACAGGAATTTGGAACCGTTACTGATGACTTGGGCGGCTTTGATGGCTTCAATGGCCTTAGGCGTCAACGGAACCTTACGAACGCTGCCCTTGTCGTTCTTTAAGGAACGCCAGGGATGCTCTTTGAGGTCGATGTAAGGGGTTTCTGTATCGAGATAAACGTCAGCCGATGCCAAGCCGGTCACTTCGGCCAACCTACAGCCGGTTTCGGCCAAGACCGTAACGATACAGCGGGGCTGGTCCCAGCGTTTTTTAGCAGCGACCCATTCGTTCACGGCACGATGCAGGGCTTTCAATTGGTCTAAGTCGAACGGAAGACGGTCCTGGGCATCCTTACCAGCATTGGGAATCTCGACGCTGGAAAACTGGTTATCAATTTTAAGTTCGTTTTCCCTAATAGCGCGCCCAACCGCAGCGATGATGCTATTTAAGTAGCGGGCAACGGTCGTAGTCGTGACCGGCTTACCGTCTTTATTGTGTTCGCCAGCAAGTAGCCATTTCACGAATTCATTCACGTCCTGGCGACGGATTGCAGCAAGCGCACGGTCTTCCTTGAAGAAGTCCCTCAGGTAGCCAAAGGCAATCTTCGCCGTTTTGGCGGCCTTTTCGGAGCGGGAAGTAAGGTACTGGTCAAGACAGTCGCTCAAGGCGAATTCCCGGCGTCCCAGGGCAACCTGCAAGGCCGTAGCGACAACGGGGGATAAGTGCGGGTCAATATCCCGTTGCTGATTAACCGGATGGCCGTATTCGTATGCTTCCTGGAGACGATCCTTAACCTTGGTAGGTAAATCGTCTTCGACCATATCCAGAAAGAAACCCAATGCTTCCTCATCCGCTTTAGGCGCAGCAGGGTCAATACCCCTATTCCGAAGTAGCGTTTCCGCTTGGGCCAGCAGCCCAGCTTTGGACGGATTGCGTAGCTGTTCCCATTCCTTGTCGTGCTTCGCGGCAAGCTTGGCGATCTTGGATGCAGCGGCCTTTAGGTCGTCTGTTTGCAGGCTGATTACGATCTGTTCCTTGCCTGTCCATTCGGAACCTGAGGCTTCCAACAAGGGCTTAACGTCGTCAGGAATACGACGGCGGTAGTAAAGAAGGGAACTGGTAGGCTTCTGCCAGAGATATTTGACCTTGACGGACACGATTCGGGATAGGGCAAGAAGGGGCATGCGGTAGCGTAAGTGGTACGGGTATGATACCCATTTGTGATACCACTCGTGCTAGTAGGATACACCAAATCCCAACCAAATCAATGACTTGGAAGGGAATGGTATAGTAAAACTGGTGCCGCTGACCGGAATCGAACTGGTGACCTTCGCATTACGAATGCGCTGCTCTACCGACTGAGCTACAGCGGCGGGAGCCGTATTCTAACAAACAACTTCGTCAACTGGCTAGCCCGGCTCGGCAATTTTGTCCAGCTTACTCCTGGTGGTAACTGGTCACGCGCTCGACCTCGCTCTTCGAGCCGAGGAAAACCGGCACGCGCTGGTGCAGCTTGGTCGGCGGAATGTCGAGGATGCGCTGGCGGCCGTCGGTAGCGGCGCCGCCGGCCTGCTCGACGATGAAGGCCATCGGATTGGCTTCGTACATCAGGCGCAGCTTGCCCGGCTGGCTGGAATCGCGCAGGTCGGCGGGGTACATGAAGATGCCGCCGCGGTTCAGGATGCGGTGCACGTCGGCCACCATGGAGGCGATCCAGCGCATGTTGAAGTCCTTGCCGCGCGGACCGGTTTTACCGGCCAGCATTTCGGAGACGTAGCGCTGCACCGGCGGATGCCAGTGGCGCTGGTTCGACATATTGATCGCGAATTCCTTGGTCTCTTCCGGAATCTGCATGTCCTTCTGGGTCAGGACCCAGGAACCCATCTCGCGGTCCAGGGTGAAGCAGTTGACGCCGTCGCCGGTGGTCAGCACCAGCATGGTCTGGGGGCCGTAGACGGCGTAGCCGGCCGCTACCTGCTTGGTGCCCGGCTGCATGAAGTCGGCTTCGGTCGGGGCGGTCATGCCTTCCGGCGCCTTCAGGACCGAGAAGATGGTGCCGATCGAGACGTTGACGTCGATGTTCGAGGAGCCGTCCAGCGGATCGAACAGCAGCATGTATTCGCCCATCGGGTAGCGGTTCGGGATCGGGTGGATCGATTCCATCTCTTCCGAGGCCATGGCCGCCAGGTGGCCGCCCCATTCGTTGGCTTCGAGCAGGATCTCGTTCGAGATGACGTCGAGCTTCTTCTGCACCTCGCCCTGGATGTTCTCGGTGTTGGCGCTGCCCAGGATGTCGCCGAGGGCGCCCTTGCCGACCGAGTGGCTGATGGTCTTGCAGGCGCGCGCGACCACCTCGATCAGGAGGCGCAGCGATGCCGGGATGTTGTTGTGGAGGCGCTGCTCCTCAACCAGATATTGGGTCAGGCTGACACGTTTCATGGACTTCCTTTGGTTTGTAATAGTTAATTGGCGAGTGCTTTGCTGACGACTTCACGCACGTCGTTCGACAGCTTGCCCTGGCCGGCCACCTGCTGCAGCGCCTTCTTCATGTGCGCCTGCAGGGCCGGCGAAAAGCGGCGCCAGCGGTCCATGGCGCGCGACAGGCGGCTGGCCACCTGCGGGTTGAGCGCATCCAGGGCGATCACCTGCTCGGACCAGAAGGCGTAGCCGCTGCCGTCCGGGGCGTGGAACTGCACCGGGTTGTTGACGCAGAAGGCGGCGACCAGGCTGCGCGCGCGGTTCGGGTTGCGCAGCGTGAAGGCCGGGTGCTTCATCAGCTCGCGCACGGCCGCCACGTCGGTGGTCGGGGCCGATGCCTGCATCATGAACCACTTGTCGACCACCAGGGCCTCGCCCTGGAACTCGTCGTAGAAGCGCTGCAGCGCATCGCGGGCGCCGGGTGCGCGCGCATGCACGAGGGCGCTCAGGGCGGCCGCGCGGTCGGTCATGTTGGTGGCTTCGTCGAACTGGCGCTGGGCCAGGGCGATCGATTCCTCGTCCGGGGCCGCGCACAGGTAGCTCAGCGCCAGGTTCTTCAGCGCGCGTTTGCCGATCGAGGCGGCGTCCGGGCTGTACTCGCCCGGGGTCTGGTTGGCCTGGTACTGGGCCAGCAGCCCGGTGCGCAGGCGGGCGCCGATGTCGGCGCGCACGAACTGGCGCGCGGTATGGATCGCCAGCGGATTCACCACGTCGAGCTGGTCGGCGATCATGGTTTCCGAGGGCAGCAGCAGCGCCTGTTCGCGGAAGGCCGGATCGAGGCTTTCATCAAGCAGCATCTTGCGCATCGCTTCGACGAAGACGTCGTCCAGGTCGAGCGCGTCCGGACCGCCGTTGGCGCCGGCCATGCCGGTCAGCTTGAGCAGGCGGCCCATGGCCAGGCGCTGGCCGGCTTCCCAGCGGTTGACCGGGTCGCTGTCGTGGCTGAACAGGTGGACCAGTTCGGCGTCGCTGTAGCCGTGCTTCAGGATCACCGGGGCCGAGAAGTCGCGCAGGATCGATGGCGTCGGCTGTTCCTGGACGTCGGTGAAGACGAAGGTCTGGTCGGCATCGACCAGCTCCAGCACGGCCGTGGTGCCGGGCTGCTGGCCGTCGATGGTCAGCGGCAGGTCGCGTCCATCCTTGCCCAGCAGGCCGACGGCCACCGGGATGTGGAAGGGCAGCTTGTCCGGCTGGCCCGGGGTCGCCGGGCAGGACTGGATCAGGCGCAGGGTATAGGTTTTCGCCTGTTCGTCGTAGCGGGTCTCGGCCTGCACGATGGGCGTGCCGGCCTGGCTGTACCAGCGTTCGAACTGGGTCAGGTCGCGGCCGTTGGCGTCGGCCATTGCCATGCGGAAGTCGTCGCAGGTGACGGCCTGGCCGTCGTGGCGGTCGAAGTACAGGTCCATGCCCTTGCGGAAGCCTTCGCGGCCCAGCAGGGTCTGGAGCATGCGGACCACTTCGGCGCCCTTCTCGTACACCGTGACGGTGTAGAAGTTGTTGATCTCGACGAAGGAGTCCGGGCGCACCGGATGGGCCATCGGGCCGGCGTCTTCCGGGAACTGGGCCTGGCGCAGGGTGCGCACCTGGTCGATGCGGGTGACCGCGCGGCCGGTGTCTGTGCCGATCATGTCGGCCGAGAATTCCTGGTCGCGGAACACGGTCAGGCCTTCCTTCAGCGACAGCTGGAACCAGTCGCGACAGGTGACGCGGTTGCCGGTCCAGTTGTGGAAGTATTCGTGGCCGACCACGGCTTCGATGCCCTGGAAGTCGAAGTCGGTGGCGACGCGCGGATTGGCCAGCACGAACTTGGTGTTGAAGATGTTCAGGCCCTTGTTCTCCATCGCGCCCATGTTGAAGTCGCCGACGGCGACGATCATGAAGCGGTCGAGGTCGAGCTCGAGGTCCCAGCGCTCCTCGTCCCAGCGGATGCTGCGCTTGAGCGACTGCATCGCGTAATCGGTCTTGTCGAGGTTGCCCTCTTCCACCCACACCTGGAGTAATGCCGTGCGGCCGTCCTGGAGCTTGAATTTTTCCTCCTGGCAGACCAGGCGCGCGGCCACCAGGGCGAACAGGTAGGACGGCTTCTTGAACGGGTCTTCCCACTTGGCGTAGTGGCGGCCGTCGGGCAGCTCGCCCTCTTCGACCAGGTTGCCGTTCGAGAGCAGGACCGGATATTTGTCCTTGTCGGCGCGCAGCATGACCATGTACTTGGCCATCACGTCCGGACGGTCCGGGAACCAGGTGATGCGGCGGAAGCCCTCGGCTTCGCACTGCGTATAGAAATTGCCGTTCGAAACGTAGAGGCCGCTGAGCGTCGTGTTACTCTCGGGAACGCAAATCGTCTCGATCTCCAGCGTGACGCTGTCCGGCGTGTTCGGGATGCGTAATACTGTGCCGTCGATCGTGTAATCGCCCTCGGCCAGGGTTTTGCCGTTCAGGCGGATTGCCACCAGTTCAATATCCTCGCCGTACAATTCGATGTCGCGCCAGCTGCTGTCCGGATTGCGGCGCATCGTCATCCGGTTGGCGACGATGGTGCGGGCGGGATCGAGGTCAAAACCGAGCTCCACGGTGTCGACCTGGTAGCTGGGGGCAGTGTAGTCCTTGCGGTAGATGGTCTGGGGCGTATCGGTGCGCATGGTTGGGGTCCGCGAACGATGGTGGAATGAATGCTTATTTTACCAACAGCGGCGGCATGCTTCGATTCCACGTTCGTCTGCGGTTTTTATATGTATCGCACTGTAGCTGCCGTAACCGCCCGTAAATGTATTTCTGAAAATTGAACAGCAGGCGTAAACTGTATTCGTGAAGAATTCCGATTGAAGCAAAGATAGTCAGATGGAGCATGTCATGAAACGCATAATGATCGCGGCGGCGGCATCCTTGAGCCTGCTGCTGGGCGGTTGCGCGACCACGATCCGCAGCGACGTCACCACCTTCCACCAATGGCCGGCCCAGATCGCCGACAAGAGCTACGCCTTCGAGGCCCCGGCCCCGCAGGACAACACGCTCGAGTTGCAGAACTACGAGAACCTGGTGCGCGACCAGCTGAGCCGCCTCGGCTTCCACGAGGCGCCGCAGTCGGCGGCCCTGAAGGTGGCGGTGCGTTTCGTCACCGTCGACGTGCCGACCCAGGTGCTGTATCCGTCCTATGCGCCCTTCTATCCCTATTCGGCGCGCTTCGGCTACGGCGGTTTCCGCCGCCGCTACTGGGGCGGCGGCTGGTACAACCCATTCTACGACCCGTTCTGGGGCCCGGTGCCGCGCTACGACGTGGAAGAGGAACACCGCTATCACCGCCAGCTGCAGATCTCCATCAGCTCGGCGACCGACAGCAAGCGCCTGTTCGACGTGACCGTGCGTAACGTCAGCAAGACGATGTCGACCCCGGCGCTGATGCCGGCGCTGGTGCAGAGCGCCTTCGAAGGCTTTCCGGGACCGAATGGCGGGGCGCGGGTGGTCGAGTTGAAGCAGGAGCCGCGCAAGGGTTGAGTTTCAGCCCTTGAATGAAAACGGGACGCGCTGCTCGAGGGCAGGCGTCCCGTTTTGTTTGCCCGTCGCTCCCGCGATTACTCGTCGCTCCCGCCTGCGCGGGGACGACAAATTGAAGCTGCGGGAACGACGTACTGAAGCTGTGGGCCGCCGCACACTTCACTTCAGGCCAAATACCTCTCCGAAAAAAACGTAATCGCCACAATCAGCAAAACCGCCAGCGCCAGCACCGCCAGCAGGCGGCCAAAGCGCGGGCTGTCGTCCTGCTGGGGCTCGATCGGGGGTTCGTTGTCGTCGCTGAACTCTCTCATGGCTGTCATGGCAGAAGGATGGTCTTGCCGGTGGTGCGCCGCGATTCCAGCGCGATGTGGGCCTGGGCTGCGTCCGCCAGCGGGAAGCGCTGGTGGATCTCGATCCTGATCTTGCCGCTGGCGACCATCTGGAACAGGTCGGCCGCCATCGCTTCCAGGTCTTCGCGCTTCGCCGCATAGGTCTGCAAGGTCGGGCGCGTGATGTAGAGCGAGCCGCGCGAGACCAGTTCGGAGAGCGCGAAGGGCGGCACCGCGCCGGACGAGTTGCCGAAGCTGACCATCAGGCCCAGCGGCTGCAGGCAGTCGAGCGAGCGCAGGAAGGTGTCCTTGCCGACCGAATCGTAGACCACCGGCACCTTCGCCCCGTTCGTGATCTCCAGCACGCGCTGTACCACATCCTCGGTGTTGTAGTTGATGACGTGGGCCGCGCCATGCTGCCGGGCCAGCTCCGCTTTCTCGTTTGACCCCACCGTGCCGATCAGGTTCACGCCGAGAGCGCGCGCCCACTGGCAGGCGATCAGGCCGACGCCGCCGGCCGCCGCGTGGAACAGGATGGTGTCGCCGGCCTTCAGCGGATAGGTACGGCGGAACAGGTACTGCACCGTCAGGCCCTGCAGCATCATCGCGGCGCCGGTCTCGAAGTCGATCTCGTCCGGCAGCTTGACCAGGATGTCGGCCGGCATCACGCGCAGCTCGCTATAGGCGCCGTTCGGACGCGCGGCATAGGCCACGCGGTCGCCCGGCAGCACATGGGTCACGCCTTCGCCCACCGCCTCGACCACGCCGGCGCCCTCCTGCCCCAGGCCGCCTGGCAGCGGGGCCGGATACAGGCCGTTGCGGAAATAGACGTCGATGAAGTTCAGGCCGATCGCATGGTTGCGCACGCGCGCTTCACCGGGGCCGGGCTCGCCGACCTCGACCTCGGCCAGTTCCATCACCTCGGGACCGCCGGTACGCGCGTAGCGGATCGCTTTTGCCATTGCCATTCTCGTTCTCCTTTGTCAGGACAGTTCCATCAGCCGGGACAGGACCAGGCGCGCGCTCGAGACATTCGTCGCGCATGGGATGTTATGGACGTCGCAGGCGCGCACCAGGGCGTTGATGTCGGGTTCGTGCGGCTGCGGGGTCATGGGGTCGCGCAGGAAGATCACACAGTCGATCTCGCCGTTGACGAGGTGGGCGCCGATCTGCAGGTCGCCGCCCAGCGGGCCCGAATGCATGCGCGTGACATCGAGGCCGAGCTCGTTGTTCAGGCGGCCGCCGGTGGTGCCGGTGGCGGTGAGCGTGCAGCGGCCCAGGAACTCCCGGTACTCGGCGGCAAGCGCGATCATGTCGTCTTTTTTCTTGTCGTGGGCAATCAGGGCAATGCGTGGTTTCATTTTTTCCCTCAGGTTCTTTTCAGCGACAGCATATAGATTCCCGCCAGCACCAGYCCGGTCCCGGCCAGTTGTACGGTCGTGATCGGCTCACCCAGCAGCGCCCAGCCCAGGAACAGCGTGGACACCGGGCCGATCATGCCGGCCTGCGAGGCGGTCGCGGCGCCGATGCGCTGTACCGCGATCATCGTCATGAAGACCGGGAAGATGGTACAGAATATTCCGTTCACGAGCGAGAGGCCGTAGACCTGCAGCGGCTGGATCAGCAGCGAGGCCGGGCGCAGGATGAAGAACTGGGCGATGCAGGCCACGCTCGAGACGCACATCGCGTAAGCCACCAGGCGCAGCGAACCGATGCGCCTGACCATCTCGCCGGTGCCCAGCAAGTAGATCGCATACGCCACCGCCGAACCCAGCACCAGCAGGGAACCGGTGACGATGCTGCCGGCGCCGCCCTGCAGGTCGTGCACGAACACCAGCACGATGCCGCAATAGGACAGGCCCAGCGCCAGCCATTGCGCGCCGCCGATGCGGCGCTTCAGGAACACGGCGGTAATCAGGAGCACGAAGGTCGGCGTCAGGAACAGGATCAGGCGCTCCAGCCCGACCGAGATGTATTGCAGGCCCAGGAAATCGAGGTAGCTGGACAGGTAGTAGCCGATCAGGCCCAGGCCCACCAGGCGCCAGCGGTCGACGACGGACAAAGGCGGCTGGGTACGCATCTTCCAGATCGCCACACCCGCAAATACCGGAAGCGAGAACAGCATTCTGAAGGCGATCAAGGTTACTGCATCGATGTGGTAGCGATACAGCAGTTTGGCGACTACAGCTTTGGTGGAGAACAGGACGGCGCCGGCAATGGCGATGGCGAGGCCGCCGATCAAGGCCGGACGTGGGACCGGCGCAACGGAAATGTCGATTGCAGATTTGCTCATCGAAAGATTGTAGTGCGAATCCGGATTTCCGGCTGAGGGCGGCTGCGAACGCCGCAAGGTGGTAGTGGTCCAACCGCCGCTGACCCACTTCAACGAGGAGATGTTCATATGAGCACTGCTGGCGGCGTCAAGCGCAGCGGCTCCGAACGCACCGTCGTATTGGCCCTGCTGGGCCTGCTCGCGGCCCTGTGCTGGGCCTACCTGCTGTACCGTGTCGGCCGCATGGCGCCGCTCGGCCTCGGCGCCGCCGGCAAGACCGCCGCCGCCCCTTGGCACGCCGGCGACCTCGGGCTGCTGTATGCGCTCTGGGTGGTCGTGATCGCGGCGATGATGCTGCCGGCGGCGGCGCCCTCGGTGCTGCTGTACGCACGCGTCAAGCGCCTGCGGCGCGAACGCTGGGTTTATGCCGGCACCCTGGTGTTCATGCTCGGCTACCTGTTCGTCTGGTGCTGCTGCGCGCTGGCGGCGGCGCTGGCGGCCTGGCTGCTGCACGATACCGGCGCGCTCGACGAGAGCATGGCGATCGCCGACCCGACCGTCGGTGCGCTGGCGCTGGCGGCGGCCGGGGTCTACCAGTGGACGCCCGCCAAGCACATCAGCCTGGACAACTGCCGCACACCGCTGGCCTTCGTCCTGACCCATTGGCGGCGCGGCACCTGGGGCGCGTTCCGGATGGGCATCGCCGATGCCCGCTATTGCACCGGCTGCTGCTGGCTGCTGATGGCGCTGGTGCTGCCCTTCGGCGTCCTCAACCTGCCCCTGATCTGCGGCCTGATCGCCCTGATCCTGGCCGAAAAACTGCTCCCCGGCGGACACCTGCTGGCCTGCGCCACCGGACTCGGACTGGTGGCCTGGGGCACCGCGCTGTTGTTTCCCTGACAGTTTTTGAGCAAGGGCGCTATGATAAAATGTCGAGGATTAAATCCATACCGTCTAAGGGAATCTCGACATCATGGCTGGACACAGCAAATGGGCCAATATCAAGCATAAGAAGGCCGCCACCGACGCCAAGCGCGGCAAGATCTGGACTCGTCTCATCAAGGAAATCACGGTTGCAGCCCGTATGGGCGGCGGCGACATCGCCTCGAACCCGCGCCTGCGCCTGGCAGTCGACAAGGCCGCCGACGCCAACATGCCGAAGGACAACGTCACCCGAGCGATCCAGCGCGGCTCGGGCGGCCTCGAAGGCGTCAACTACGAAGAAATCCGCTACGAAGGCTACGGCATCGGCGGCGCCGCGATCATCGTCGACTGCATGACCGACAACCGCGTCCGCACCGTGGCCGAAGTGCGCCACGCCTTCAGCAAATACGGCGGCAACATGGGCACCGAAGGTTCGGTGTCCTTCATGTTCAAGCACGTCGGCCAGTTCCTGTTCGCGCCGGGCGTGGAAGAGGACAAGCTGATGGAAGCCGCGCTGGAAGCCGGCGCCGACGACGTCATCGCCGACGACGAAGGCGGCTTCGAAGTGCTGTGCGACCCGAACGCCTTCGCCGGCGTCAAGGACGCGCTGGAAAAGGCCGGCTTCAAGGCCGATTCCGCCGAAGTCATCATGAAGCCGGACACCGAAACGGTGTTCACCGGCGAAGACGCGCAGAAGATGCAGAAACTGCTCGACGTCCTGGAAAACCTGGACGACGTGCAGGAAGTGTATACGAACGCCGTCATCGAAGAGTAAGCAAGGACCCACGAAAGGCCCCCATGAAAATCCTGGTAGTCGGCTCTGGTGGCCGTGAACACGCCCTGGCCTGGAAACTGGCCCAATCCGACCGCGTCCAGACGGTCTACGTGGCGCCCGGCAACGGCGGCACGGCGCACGATGCGCGCCTGGTCAACATCGACATCACGGATCCGGCCGCGCTGGCCGACTTCGTGGTCGCCGAGCACGTCGCACTGACCCTGGTGGGTCCGGAAGCGCCGCTGGCGGCCGGCATCGTCAACCTGTTCCGCTCGCGCGGGCTGAAGGTCTTCGGCCCGACCCGCGAGGCGGCCCAGCTGGAAAGCTCGAAGGACTTCGCCAAGGCCTTCATGGAGCGCCACGGCATCCCGACCGCGAAGTACCAGACCTTCTCGGACCCTGTCCAGGCCCATGCCTGGATCGACGCCAACGGCGCCCCGATCGTCATCAAGGCCGACGGCCTGGCGGCCGGCAAGGGCGTGGTGGTCGCGATGTCGCTGGAAGAAGCGCACCAGGCGGTCGACCACATGCTGTCGGATAACCGCTTCGGCGATGCCGGCGCCCGCATCGTGATCGAGGAATTCCTGGCCGGCGAGGAAGCCAGCTTCATCGTCATGTGCGACGGCAAGAACGTGCTGGCACTGGCCACCTCCCAGGACCACAAGCGCCTGAAGGATGGCGACCAGGGTCCGAACACGGGCGGCATGGGCGCCTACTCGCCGGCGCCGATCGTGACGCCGTCGATGCATGCGCGCGTGATGCGCGAAATCATCAATCCGACCATCCAGGGCATGGCCAGGGACGGCATCCCCTACTCCGGCTTCCTGTACGCCGGCCTGATGATCGACGCCGCCGGCAACCCGAAGACGCTGGAATTCAACTGCCGCATGGGCGACCCGGAAACCCAGCCCATCATGGCGCGCCTGAAGAGCGACTTCGTGACGGTGCTGGAACACGCCTGCAACGGCACGCTGGACGCCGTGGAACTGGAATGGGACCGCCGCACCGCGGTGGGCGTCGTGATGGCCGCCGCCGGCTATCCGGACGACCCGGTCAAGGGCGACGTCATCGACGGCATCCCGGCCGAAACGCCGGAATGCATCACCTTCCACGCCGGCACCCGCCTCGTCGACGGCACCCTGCAAACCTCGGGCGGCCGCGTGCTGTGCGTGGTGGGCCTGGGCGACAGCGTCAAGATGGCCCAGAAGCAGGCTTACGAGACTGTGGAGAAGATCCACTTCAATGGGGCGCAGTATCGGCGCGACATCGGCTGGCGCGGCGTCAAGCAGTAAATTTTCCGCGCACTAAAAAGACGGGACGTTTGCCAAGGCAGCGTCCCGTTTTTTTGGCACCACCGTCGTCCCCGCGAAGGCGGGGATCCAAGGACCAGCTTTTCTGGACCAGATTCACCTTCCAATCCCTGTTCCAACGCTTGATCAGTTTTTCTCGACGCGCTGCTTCCATGACGTAGGTATGCACCTCATACCAGACGAGATGTGTCAGTCGATATTGCTTCGTGAATCCATCGAAAACGCCTTCACGATGCTGCCAGACGCGCTTCAGCAGATCGGTTGTGCTGCCGACATATAAAGTTCCATAAGGGCGATTCGTCAGGATGTAGACATAGCTGTGCTTTTCCATCATTGCCGAACCCATGATTAAAACACCGATGTTCCGTTTACATCGCTTGCGCAGGCATGCGTCCCCTCAATAAGAACTTGGGTCCCCGCCTTCGCGGGGACGACGGTGGCGCGGGAATGACGATTCAACAGCCAGTGGTGTACAATCCCCGATCCATTTTTTTTCCAGCCACCACCTCACCCACATGTCCACCCCGAACCCTGCCGCCGTCAAGGCCTGGCTGCTCGATCTGCAGGCGCGCATCGTGCAGGCGCTGGAGGAAGTCGATGGCAAGCCGTTTTTGCGCGACACCTGGGAACGTGCCGAGGGTGGCGGTGGTGTTTCGCGGCTGATCGAAGAAGGTAATGTGTTCGAGCGCGGCGGCTGCAATTTCTCTCACGTGCAAGGCAAGAGCCTGCCGCCGTCGGCGATGGCCGCGCGGCCGGAACTGGCGGGGCGCGCCTGGGAAGCGATGGGGGTGTCGCTGGTGCTGCATCCGCGTAATCCCTATGCGCCGACCGTGCACATGAACGTGCGCTTCTTCGAGGCGACGCTTGATGGCAAGGAGCCGGTCTGGTGGTTCGGCGGCGGCATGGACCTGACGCCCTATTACGCCGAGGAAGGCGATGTGCGCCACTTCCACCAGGTCTGCCACGATGCGCTGGCGCCTTTCGGCGAGGACCTGCATCCGCGCTTCAAGCGCTGGTGCGACGATTATTTCTACCTGAAGCACCGCAAGGAAGCGCGTGGCGTCGGCGGCATCTTCTTCGACGACTTCAACGAGATCGGTTTCGACCAATCCTTCGCGCTGGTGCAAAGCGTGGGCAAGGGTTTCCTCGATGCCTATCTGCCGATCGTCAAGGCGCGCAAGGACCAGCCGTATGGCGAGCGCGAACGCGACTTCCAGGCTTACCGCCGCGGACGTTACGTCGAGTTCAACCTGGTCTGGGACCGCGGCACCCTGTTCGGCCTGCAGTCGGGCGGGCGCACCGAGGCGATCCTGATGTCGATGCCGCCGATCGTGAAGTGGCGCTACGACTGGCACCCGGAACCGGGCAGCCCCGAGGCGAAGCTGTACAGCGACTTCCTCGTCCACCGGGATTGGCTGGCCCCGTGATCCGCTGCATTGCCCTGCTGGGAGGCAGTTTCGACCCGGTACATGACGGCCACGTCGCGCTGGCCGAACTGTTCGCGCACCTGCTTCATCCGGACGAACTGCGCATCATGCCGGCCGGACGGCCGTGGCAGAAGAAGGCCGGCCTGGAAGCCGGCGATGCCGACCGCGTAGCGATGCTGGAACTGGCGTTCGCACATGCGGCCTGTCCGGCCATCGTCGACCTCCGGGAAATCGAGCGCGACACCCCGACCTACACGGTCGAGACCTTGCGCGAACTGCGCGCCGAACTCGGACCCGATGCCTCGATCGTGTTCCTGATGGGCGCCGACCAGTTGCAGAAGCTGGACAGCTGGATCGACTGGAAGGACTTGTTCGCGCTGGCGAATTTCGGCGTCGCCGCGCGGCCGGGCTACCGGCTCGACGCCGCCTTTCTTCCGCCCGCGGTGGCGCAAGAACTGACGCCGCGCCTTGCCACGCCTGAAGAAGTTCGTGCGAGCAAGGCCGGAAAAGTCTGCCTGGCACATACGCTGGCGGTCGATATTTCGGCCACCGAAGTACGTGCGGCTTTARAGGACAATGCGCCATCAAAGGTAAGCGCGCTCCTTGCGCCGCAAGTGCTAGACTATATTCAACAACATAACTTATACAAGAGCTAATGGATATCAAGAAACTGCAAGCGATCGTCGTCGACGCCCTCGAAGACGTCAAGGGCCAGGAGATCGCCCTGTTCGACACGACGAACCTGACCAGCCTGTTCGACCGCATCGCGGTCGTGTCGGGCACCTCGAATCGCCAGACCAAGGCACTGGCTGCCTCTGTCCGCGACAAGGTCAAGGAAGCAGGCGGCGACGTGGTCGGCATGGAAGGCGAAGACACCGGTGAATGGGTGCTCGTCGACCTGGGCGACATGATCGTGCACATCATGCAGCCGGCCATCCGCCAGTACTACCGCCTGGAAGAAATCTGGGGCGAGAAGCCGGTCAAGCTGGGCGCGGCCAAGCGCAAGTCCACCTCCGAAGGCCAGGAAGCCGCCGCCGCCCCGAAGACCAAGGGCAAGCACCTGGCGGCCAACCAGGAGCAGCCGGAAGCCAAGCCGGTCAACGAGCGCAAGCCGGCCGCCAAGCGCGCCACCGCTGCATCGAAGACCGCCGGCGAAGCGGCTTCTGCCAAGAAGCCGGCGGCCAAAACGCCGGCCGCCAAGATCCCGACCGGCGCCCGCGTGAAGGTTGCCGTGCCGAAGGCCGTCGCCGCATCCGCTGCCGCCGCGAAAGCCGCCAAGGCCGCCGCGCCGAAGCGCGCGACCAAGGCTGCCGCTCCGGCCGCCGAAGGGGCAGCACCGGCCAAGAAGGTCATCCGCCGCATCAAGAAGGCCGACGAATAATCCCGTCGGATAAGTTTCAATAATGCAGTTGATCATTGCCGCGGTCGGCCACAAGATGCCGGCCTGGATCGAGACCGGTTTTGCCGAGTACGTCAAGCGCATGCCTCCCGAGCTGCGCATCGTGCTCAAGGAAATCAAGCCGGTCGAGCGTTCGGGCAGCAAGACCGCGGCCACCGCGATGGCGCTCGAACGCGAGCGCATCGAAGCCGTGTTGCCGAAGGGGGTGCGCATCATCGCCCTCGACGAGCGCGGCAAGGACCTCACCAGCGTCGGCCTGTCCCAGCAGCTGGAAGCCTGGCAGCAGGATGGGCGCGATGTCGCCTTCCTGATCGGCGGTGCCGACGGCCTCGATCCCGAACTGAAAGCCCGCGCCGATGGGCTGATCCGCATCTCGAGCATGACGCTGCCGCACGGAATCGTGCGGGTCATGCTGGCGGAGCAGCTGTATCGTGCCTGGTCGATCACCCAAAACCATCCCTACCACCGCGTTTAGGAAGCGTTCCGGCTTCTTCGAAGATGAAATTTCTCGATAAAAAGATCTACCTCGCCTCGAAGAGCCCACGCAGGCGCGAACTGCTGCGCCAGGTCGGCGTGGAATTCGAACTGCTCAGCCTGCGTACCGATCCCGCGCGCGGCGAGGACGTGAGCGAGGACGAGCATCCCGGCGAGGTGCCGCTCGACTATGTGGCCCGGGTGGCGCGCGAGAAAGGCGCCTTCGCCTGGAAGGTGCTGGCCCTGCGCCGCATGCCGCTGCGCCCGGTGCTGTCGGCCGATACTACCGTCACCATCGACGGCCGGATCCTCGGCAAGCCGGCCAATACCCAGGAAGCCGTGGCCATGCTGGAGAGCCTGTCCGGCCGCACCCACCAGGTGCTGACCTCGGTGGCCCTGCACTACATCGACATCGCCGAGCAGGTGACCCAGGTGTCCAATGTGCGCTTCGCCAAACTGAGTCCGGCCGACATCAAGGCTTATTGCGCCACCGCCGAGCCCTACGACAAGGCCGGCGCCTACGGCATCCAGGGCCTGGCGGCGCTGTTCATCGAACATATCGAGGGCAGCCATTCGGGCATCATGGGCTTGCCGGTGTTCGAGACGGCGCAGCTGCTTCGGAAGGCTGGCGTTAGGTTCTTCTGAACGGGCGCCGGGGTCTCAGGTATTTTGGCTGGAACGGTCGAGCTGTCCACCCTACGCTGGTATGATGGCGCCTTGAACATTTCACGCACGGCCCTAGCCACATGACTGAAGACATCCTGATCAATATCACCCCACAGGAAACGCGTGTCGCGCTGGTGGTACAGGGAGCCGTGCAGGAGCTGCACATCGAGCGCACGCTCACGCGCGGCCTGGCAGGCAATGTCTATTCGGGCAAGGTGGTACGCGTGCTGCCCGGGATGCAATCGGCCTTCATCGACATCGGCCTGGAACGTGCCGCCTTCCTGCACGTGGCCGACATCTGGGAAGCCCGTCCCCACGACAACAATGGCGGCGGCAACGTCAACGCCGCGCCGACGCCCATCGAAAAAATCCTGTTCGACGGCCAGGTGCTGACCGTGCAGGTGATCAAGGACCCGATCGGCACCAAGGGCGCGCGCCTGTCGACCCAGATCTCGATCGCCGGCCGCATGCTGGTCTACCTCCCGCAGGACAAGCATATCGGCATCTCGCAGAAGATCGAGAAGGAATCCGAGCGCGAGGCCCTGCGCGCGCGCATGCAGGGCCTGCTGCCGCCGGAAGAAAAAGGCGGCTACATCGTGCGCACCCAGGCCGAAGACGCTTCCGACGCYGACCTGGCGGCCGACATCGACTACCTGCGCAAGACCTGGGGCGCGATCCTGCAGGGCGCGCGCACCCGTCCCGCCACCAGCCTGCTGTACCAGGACCTGAACCTGGCCCAGCGCGTACTGCGCGACTTCGTGCACGACGAGACGGCGGCGATCCTGGTCGACTCGCGCGAGAACTACCTGAAGCTGGTCGAATTCGCCCAGGTCTACACGCCCAGCGTGCTGTCGCGCCTGCAGCATTACACCGGCGAGCGCCCGCTGTTCGACCTCTATGGCGTCGAGGAAGAGATCCTGCGCGCGCTGGGCCGCCGCGTCGACCTGAAATCGGGCGGCTACCTGATCGTCGACCAGACCGAGGCGATGACGACCATCGACGTGAATACCGGCGGCTTCGTCGGCGGACGCAATTTTGCCGACACCA
Organism: Massilia sp. 05N420; assembly: GCF_056397205.1. NCBI lineage: Bacteria > Pseudomonadati > Pseudomonadota > Betaproteobacteria > Burkholderiales > Oxalobacteraceae > Massilia > Massilia sp. 05N420. The sequence goes on along the minus strand of NZ_JBFTMX010000002.1, from coordinate 186,905 downwards.
TCTTCAAGACCAACCTCGAGGCGGCCCACGCGATCGCGCGCCAGCTCCGCCTGCGCAACCTGGGCGGCATCATCATCCTCGACTTCATCGACATGGAGAACAACGAGCACCGCAACGCCGTGCTGGCGGAGCTCAAGAAAACCCTGTCGCGCGACCGCACCAAGGTGTCCGTCAGCGGCTTCTCGGCCCTGGGCCTGGTCGAGATGACCAGGAAGCGCACCCGCGAGTCGCTGGCCCATATCCTGTGCGAGCCCTGCCCGGCCTGCGGCGGCAAGGGACAGGTCAAGACCTCGCGCACCATCTGCTACGAGATCCTGCGCGAGCTGCTGCGCGAGGCCAAGCAGTTCAACCCGCGCGAATTCCGCATCCTGGCATCGCAGGAGGTGGTCGACCTGTTCCTGGAAGAGGAATCGCAGCACCTGGCGATGCTGGGGGACTTCATCGGCAAGAAGATCTCGCTGCAGGTCGAAAAGGGTTATCACCAGGAGCAGTACGATGTGATTCTGATGTGAGCTTTACACGTCAGTTTCGCCAGATGTAACTCATGCATTTGTCATAGTACTCAGATGCTGTTGCTGCTACAGGACAATAGCGTTAAAAATCCCGATAGGGGCAACGCACTTGCCCAGTTTGGACTACAATTTGTGACAATTTGCTGATAATTCGAGAGTTGGCGGTACCGCGGTTTCAAGCGATGGCTTGCTATGAGCGGCCAGCCGACCGCTAGGCGCTGCCAAACGTCCGATCGACGGTTGGCAGGCTTCCTGATTGACCACTGGCGGCGTCGGTTTTTGTGCTGACTAGCGACCCGTAAGAGACAATGAACGACCCACTCATCCCTGCCGATTTGCTGAAGAAGTCGGACAAGATCCTGTTCATCGCCCACCTGGCGTTGGGCGATTATACATATCTGCAGAACTGCTTCCAGGCGTTCGCGCGGGCCTACCCGCACCTGAAGCTGCACCTGTGGGTCGACGAAGTCCGCCGCACCAGCGACTCGTCGCAATGGCCGCACCTTAAAAAGAACGTGCTGTACGACTGGCTCGATGCCTGCGATTTCATCGAGAAGGTCTACAAGCAGAACTACTCGCCGGACCTGTTCGAGGCCTCGATCAAGGAAGCCCGCGAGGAGCACTACCCGATCGTGGTTTCGCTCGGCACCCTGCGCCCGCACTTCTACGCCAACCTGGCCCGCCGCATCAGCCCGGACGGCTTCGTGGTCGGCCTGAAGAAGCCGATGGGCCTGTCCGGCCTGCCGCATTACTTCACCTACCGCAAGCTGGACGCCGCCCTCGATCCGGACGTGGCCGACCGTTCGATCGCGCCCCACATCAGCGACGTGCATGCGGAGTGGTTCCGCCGCCTGGCGAACGTGAACATCCCGCCGGCCGAGCGCATCCCCTTCGTCCACATCCCGGAACGCTTCGTCGAGGGCGCCAAGACCCGCCTGCACGACTGGGGCTTCGACAAGCGCCAGGGCAAGCTGGTGTTCATCAACCCCTTCGCCAAGACCCGCAAGCGCTGCTGGCCGGTCGAACGCGTGGCCGAACTGATCACCACCATGCGCGGCCAGCCGGAATGGCGCGACGCCTGCTTCATCGTCAACGCGGTGCCGCAGGAAGTCGAGCGCGTGAAGACCATGCTGACCGAGCGCCAGCTGGACCGCACCCAGCTGTTCAGCGCCAACGAGAACTTCTTCCAGCTGCCGGCCATGCTGGCCCAGTGCGACCTGATCGTCTCGGTGGAAACCGCCGTGATGCACCTGGCGAACGCCGTCGGCGTGCCGGTGGTGGCGCTGATGCGCCAGAAGACGCCGGAATGGGCGCCGGTCGACAAGGCCAACAGCACCGTGATCACGGCGCACCAGCGGCGCGATTGGGTGAAGGCGATTCCGGTGCAGGATGTGATGCACGCGTTGGCGTGATCCACCCTACCGTGCGGACGGGAAAAAGAGCTGCTCCCCAGCCGGTTTGAACGCCGCAATCTTCGCCTGCCCCTCCGGCGAAGTAATCCAGTCGATCAGCTGCTTCGCCCCCTTGTAGTTGATGCCCTTGTGCTTCTCCGGATTCACCGCGATGATGCCGTAGAGGTTGAACATGCGCTTGTCGCCTTCGACCAGGATCGCGAGGCCGGTCCTGGCTTTATACGCGCCGTAGGTGGCGCGGTCGGTCAGGGTGTAGGCGTTCATCTCGGCCGCCATGTTCAGCACCTCGCCCATGCCCAGGCCGGCCGACACGTAGTTGCTGCCCTGCGGCTTGGCACCGATCTCCTTCCAGTAGCCCCTCTCCATCACGTCGGTGCCGGAATTGTCGCCGCGCGAGATGAACTTCACCTTGGTCGAGGCGATCTTCCTGAAGGCGCCCAGCACGTCGTGCATGCCCTTGACGCCGGCCGGGTCCGAGGTCGGGCCGACCACGATGAAGTCGTTGTACATCACGTCGTGGCGGTCGACGCCCCAGCCGTCAAGCACGAACTTGTCTTCGAGCTGGCGCGCGTGCACCAGGGTGACGTCGACGTCGCCGTTCTTGCCCAGCTCCAGGGCCTTGCCGGTGCCGACCGAGATCACCTTGACCTTGATGCCGTACTTCTGCTCGAAGCCGGGCAGCAGCCAGGACAGCAGGCCGGAATTCTCGGTACTGGTGGTGGTGGACAGGCGCAGCACTTTCGCATCCTGCGCCTGGGCCGGCGTAGTGGCCATCCCGAGGGTGGCGCCGAGGACGAGGGCAATACTGAACGGACGGCGTTGCATGGTGTCTCCTTGTTGTCAACGAACTTCGAGCTTCCCGTCGCGCAGCTTGAGGCGATGCACGCCGGGCAGGCCAATCAGGTCGCGGTCGTGGCAGGCGATGACGACGCTGCCTCCTGCTTCGACCACGGTGGGGATCAATTCGATCACCTGCTCGCGCGCCTGGCCGTCCAGGTTGGCGGTCGGTTCGTCGAGCAGCAGCAGTTTCGGCGACAGCACCCGGGCGCGCGCCAGCGCCACGCGCTGCCGCTCGCCGCCCGACAGCCTGGCCGGATCGGCGTCGCGCAGGTGGGCGACGCCGGCCCAGGCCATCGCCTCCTCGACCCTGGCGGCCGCCTGGGCCTTCGGCAGGCCGCGCACGTGCAGGCCGTAGCCGATGTTGTGGGCGACGCTGGTCGAGAACATCACCGGATGCTGGTGCACGTAGACGATGGCTTCGCGCATCGCCTTCGGGTAGGGATGCGGGTTCACTTCCTGGCCCTCGAAGCGCATGCTGTCGACCTCGGCGCGTTCCAGGCCGCCCAGCACGCGCAGCAGGGTGCTCTTGCCGGCGCCGTTGATCCCGGTGAGCACGTAGGCGCTGTGGGTCGCGACCTCCATGCAGCCGATGTCGTACAGCAGGCGCTCGCCGTAGCGCTTGCGCAGGCCCTTCACGCCCAGCAGGGCGCGGCGCCGCTCGCCGCCGGTGCGCACCTCAGTACCCCTGACCATGCCCTGCAGCGAAATCGGCTGGATCATGCCCTGTCCTTCGCCGCATGGGCATCGCCCTGCAGCAGCATCAGCGCGCCGTTCATCAGCAGCGCAATCGATACCAGCACGATGCCCAGCGCGATCCCCTGCGCGAACTCGCCCTTGCTGGTTTCCAGGGCGATGGCGGTGGTGATGGTCCGCGTCTCGCCCTCGATATTCCCGCCCACCATCAGCGCGCAGCCGACTTCCGAGATCACCCGCCCGAAGCCGGACAGCACCGCCGCCATCACGCCGAAGCGGGCCTCGTGCAGCACCCGCAGCATCACCTGCAGGCGCGAGGCGCCCAGGGAGATCGCGGTCTCGGCATAGCGCGGATCGATGGCCTGCACCGCGGCCAGGGTGAAGGCCAGCAGCACCGGCAAGGCCACCACGAACTGGCCGGCGACGATGCCCGGCTGCGAGAACAGCCATTGCAGAGACCCCATCGGCCCGTGGCGCGACAGCAGCAGATACAGCAGCAATCCGATCAGCACGGTAGGCAGCGACAACGCCGCCTGCGCCAGCCAGATCGCGATGCGGCGCCCCGGAAAGCGGTGCAGGCCGATCAGGTAACCCAGCAGCACCGCCGGCGGCGTCGCCAGCAGCAGCCCGAACACGCTGGTCTTCAGCGAGACCCAGATGATGCGCCACAGGTCGGGGTCGCCCGTGAACAGCAGCGTGAAGGCGCGCAGGGTCGCGTCGAGCACGTTACATCGTCGTCCCCGCGCAGGCGGGGACCCAAGTTCTGCGGGCGTCACGATCGCGTTGGCAAACTTGGCCCCCCGCCTGCGCGGGGGCGACGTGGGGAATTGTCGCGGGAACGACGTAGTGCTTACGCATAGTGCCGCTGACGCTCCGCCTCCAGCGCGTCGAGGAAATCCGGTTCGAACACCAGCCGCTCCGCCCCCGTCAGCAGCAGGAAATGCCGGCCGCTGCAGCGCGCCAGCAGCGACATGCCGACCTTCTCCGCCACCATATGGCCCATCTGGGTGGTGCCGGAGCGCGACAGCAGGAAGGGGATGCCCATCTGGGCGCCCTTGATCACCATTTCCGAGGTCAGGCGGCCGGTGGTGTAGAAGACCTTGTCCCCGCCCTCGACGCCGTCCAGCCACATCAACCCGGCGATGGCGTCGACCGCGTTGTGGCGGCCCACGTCCTCGACGAAATACAGCAGCTCGCCCGTGTTCGAGAACAGCGCGCAGCCGTGCACCGAACCGGCCTGCTTGTAGACCGACTGCTGGGTGCGGATGGTCTCGACGATGCGGTAGACGACCGACTGGGTCAGGCGCGCCTCATCAGGAAGACTGATGGAATCAACCTCATCCATCAGCCCGCCAAATATGGAACCCTGGCCGCAGCCGGTGGTGACGACCTTTTTCGCGGTGCGCTCCTCGACGCCGGTAATGCCCTTGCGGGTCACCACCGCCACCGCGTCCACCGACCAGTCGACCTGGATCGATACCACCTCGTCCAGCGAACGTATCAGGCGCTGGTTGCGCAGATAGCCCAGGGTCAGCGCTTCCGGCGCGCCGCCCAGGGTCATCAGGGTCACGAGTTCGCGCTTGTCGACGTAGACGGTCAGCGGGCGCTCGGCCGGGATGTGCAGGACGGAACGGCGTCCGCGCTCGTCGATGGCCGTCACCTCGTGGGTGAGGCTGGCGCTTGCCTGGGACAGCAGAGGTCGATAGCGATGCTCGTTCATCTTGCTATTCTGCCACGGCTGCCAGAATCTGGCCGCCACCATAGGAACCCTGGCGCCCCACCTCCCCACCCAGGCGCACCTGGATCGCGCAGTACTTGAACTCGGGGATCTTGCCGAAGGGGTCGAGCGCCGAGTTGGTGAGCCGGTTGATCGCCGCCTCGTAGTAGCAGAACGGCACGAAGATGGCGCCGCGCGGCGAGCTGTCGTCGGCGCGCGCATACAGGCTGACTTCACCGCGGCGCGAGGTGATCGTGATGACCTCGCCCGGCTTGCCTCCCATCGCCTCCAGGTCGAGCGGATGCACCAGGGCCACCGGATCGGGCTCGATCGCATCCAGCACGCCGGCGCGCCGGGTCATGCTGCCGGTATGCCAGTGCTCGAGCTGGCGGCCGGTGATCAGGACCATCGGGTACTCGGCGTCCGGACGCTCGTTGGCCGGGATGATGTCGGCCGGGACGAAGCGCGCCCTGCCCTTCTCCTCGCCAAGCCCGCGCGGGAAGTCTTCGACGAAGACCACCGGCTGGCCGGGGTCGCCCTCCGCCGTGCAGGGGTAGGTGACGGCGCCTTCGCGTTCCAGCCGGTCCCAGGTGATGCCGCCGATGCTGGGCATCAGCCTGCGCATCTCGTCGAACACCTCGGACACGTGACCGTAGTTCCACTGCAGGCCCAGCTGCTTGGCCATCTGCTGGATGATCCACAGGTCCTGCCTGGCATCGCCCGGCGCTTGAATCGCCTGGCGGCCCAGCTGGACCACGCGGTCGGTGTTCGTGAAGGTGCCGGCCTTCTCGGCGAAGCTCGACGCCGGCAGGATCACGTCGGCCAGGTAGGCGGTCTCGGTCAGGAAGATGTCCTGCACCACCAGGCAGTCGAGCGCGGCCAGCGCCTCGCGCGCGTGATTCGCGTCCGGGTCGGACATGGCCGGGTTCTCGCCCATGATGTACATGCCCTTGATGCCGCCGGCAAGGATGTCGTCCATGATCTCGACCACGGTCAGGCCGGGCTTGTCGTCCAGCTGGGTGCCCCAGGCGGCTTCGAAGCGGGCCTTGGCCTGCGGGTTGTCGACGCGCTGGTAGTCCGGGTACATCATCGGGATCAGGCCGGCGTCGGAAGCGCCCTGCACATTGTTCTGGCCGCGCAGCGGATGCAGGCCGGTGCCGGGACGGCCGATCTGGCCGGTCATCAGGGCCAGCGCGATCAGGCAGCGCGCGTTGTCGGTGCCGTGCACGTGCTGCGAGATGCCCATACCCCACAGGATCATCGAGCCCTTCGAGGTCGCGTACAGGCGCGCCACGTAGCGGATGGTGTCGGCATCGATGCCGCAGATCGGCGCCATCGTTTCCGGGCTATAGCCTTCGACGTTCTTCGCCAGCTCGTCGTAGCCGATGGTGCGGCTTTCGATGAAGCCCTTGTCGACCAGGCCTTCGGTGACGATCACGTGCATCATCGCGTTCAGCAGCGCGACGTCGGTGTCCGGCTTGAACTGCAGGTAGCGGTGGGCATGGCGCCCCAGTTCGGAGCGGCGCGGATCCATCACGATCAGCTTGGTGCCGGTGCGGACCGCGTTCTTCATCCAGGTGGCGGCCACCGGGTGGTTCACGGTCGGATTCGCGCCGATCACGACCACGACCTCGGCGCGGGTCACGTCCATCACCGGGTTCGAGACCGCGCCCGAGCCGATCCCCTCCAGCAGCGCGGCCACCGAGGACGCGTGGCACAGGCGGGTGCAGTGGTCGACGTTGTTGCTGCCGAAGCCGGTGCGCACCAGTTTCTGGAACAGGTAGGCTTCTTCGTTGCTGCCCTTGGCCGAGCCGAAGCCGGCCAGCGCGCGCTTGCCATGGGTGTCGCGGATGCGCGCCAGCGTGCCGCCGGCCAGTTCGAGCGCCTCTTCCCAGCTCGCTTCGCGGAACACCTCCATGACGGTGCTCGGGTCCATCGTGAAGTCGCCAGTCTTGGGCACGCCCGCGCGGCGGATCAGCGGTTTCGTGAGGCGATGCGGATGGTGGGCGTAGTCGAATCCGTAGCGGCCCTTCACGCACAGGCGGCCATGGTTGGCGGGGCCGTCGCGGCCCTCCACGTAGAGGATCTTGTTGTCCTTGACGTTGTAGGTCAGCTGGCAGCCGACGCCGCAATACGGACAGACCGAATCGACTTTTTTATCGGGGATGGAGAGCGCCGCATCGCGCGCCGGGCTCAGGGCGCCGGTCGGGCAGGCCTGCACGCATTCGCCGCAGGCCACGCAGGTGGAATTCCCCATCGGGTCATCCTGGTCGAACACGATTTTTGCGTTTTCGCCGCGGAAGGCCAGGCCGATCACGTCGTTGACCTGTTCGTCGCGGCAGGCGCGCAGGCAGCGCGTGCACTGGATGCAGGCGTCGAGGTTGACGGTGATCGCGGCGTGCGTGGCGTCCTGCTGCGGTTCGCTGCGCGTGGCCGGGAAGCGTGGCTTGCCGACGCCGAGCTTCGCCGCCCATACGTCGACTTCGTTATGGCGGGTGTACTCCTTCTCGGGCATGTCCGAGGCCAGCAGCTCCAGCACCATCTTCTGCGCCTTGACGGCGCGCTCGCTATTGGTGGTGACCTTCATGCCCTGGATTGGCGCGCGGCAGCAGGACGGCGCCAGCACGCGCTCGCCGTCGATCTCGACCATGCAGGAGCGGCAGTTGCCGACCGCTTCCAGTCCTTCGGCATAGCAGAGGCGCGGGATTTCGATGCCTTCGCGGTCGGCGACTTCGATCAGGGTTTCGTGGCGCAGCGCCTGCACTTCCCTGCCGTTGATCGTGAAGGTGACTGTCTGGAGGCTCGCGTTCATGGTTGCACCTGCTGGCTTGCGTTCAAACTGAGTTCATGCGGGAAGTACTTGATCACGCAATCGAAGGGATTCGGCGCGGCCTGGCCCAGGCCGCAAATCGATGCGTCGCGCATCACCTGGGACAGTTCGCCCAGCAGCCCGGTATCCCACTGCGCCTGCTCCATCAGGGCCACGGCCTTGGCGGTGCCGGCGCGGCAGGGCGTGCACTGGCCGCAGGATTCGTCCTTGAAGAAGCGCAGCGTGTTCAGGGCCGCGGCCTTGGCCGTGTCCTGGGTTGAGAGCACCACCACGGCGGCCGAACCGATGAAGCAGCCGTAGGCTTGCAGGGTGTCGAAGTCGAGCGGGATGTCGCCCATCGAGGCCGGCAGGATGCCGCCCGAGGCGCCGCCCGGCAGGTAGGCGTAGAACTGGTGGCCGTCCTGCATGCCGCCGCAGTATTCCTCGATCAGCTCGGTGATCGTGATGCCGGCCGGGGCCAGCTTGACGCCCGGGTCGCGCACCCGGCCCGAGACCGAGAACGAGCGCAGTCCCTTGCGCCCATGGCGGCCGTGGCTGGCGAAGTGTTCCGGGCCCTGCTCGACGATGTCGCGCACCCAGTGCAGGGTTTCGACATTGTGTTCCAGGGTTGGACGGCCGAACAGGCCGACCTGGGCCACGTAGGGCGGACGCAGGCGGGGCATGCCGCGCTTGCCTTCGATCGACTCGATCATGGCCGACTCTTCGCCGCAGATGTAGGCGCCGGCGCCGCGGCGCAGGACGATCTCCGGCATGCCGTCCATGAAGGGCTCGGCGCGTAACAGCGCCAGCTCGGCTTCCAGCATGGCGCGCAGGCCGTGGTATTCGTCGCGCAGGTAGATATAGATGGTCTCGATGCCGACCGCCCAGGCGGCGATCAGGGCGCCTTCCAGGAAGCGGTGCGGGTCGCGCTCGAGGTAGACGCGGTCCTTGAAGGTGCCGGGTTCGCCTTCGTCGATGTTGATTGCCATGAGGCGCGGACCCGCTTCGGCGCGCACGATGCGCCACTTGCGGCCGGCCGGGAAGCCTGCGCCGCCCAGGCCGCGCAGGCCGGAGGCTTCCAGCGCAGTGATCACGCTCTCGACCTCGCGGCGGCCTTCGACGCAGTCGCGCAGCAGCGCATAACCGCCCTTGCCGCGGTAGGCCGCCAGGCCGTCGTGGTTCTGGTGGATATCGGTGGTTTCCTTCGTCGCCACCTTGGCCAGCAGGGTTTCCACGCTCGCGCGCGGCACCGGATGCTGGCCGACCAGGGCCGCCGGCGCCTGCTCGCAGCGGCCGATGCAAGGCGCCGCCAGCACCCTCACCTCGGTGCCGAGGATGGCCGGCAGCCTGTCGAGCAGTGCCTGGGCACCCGCCATCTCGCAGGACAGGCCGGCGCAGACGCGCACGGTGATCGGGGCCGGCGCTTCCTCCCCATCGCGCAGCACGTCGAAGTGGTGATAGAAGCTGGCGACTTCGTAAACCTCCGATTGCGCCAGTTTCAGCTCCTGGGCCAGCGCCGCCAGGTGCCTGGCTGCCACGCAGCCGAACGCGTCCTGGATCCGGTGCAGGTATTCGATCAGCAGATCGCGCCGGCGCGGGCTGTCGCCCAGCAGGTCCTGCACCTCGCGCAGGGCCTGGGGGTCGGCACGCCGGCCCTTGGGCGCCTCGCGCTTGCGCTGGCGGCTGGCGCCCTGCACGGCGATGGGGATGACGGGATGGTTCATGGCGGTATTCCTGTAATGCGTGTTACGTATTTCGATCGATTTGCCGACGTCCGGTGTCGTGGGGTGGGCACTCCGTGCCCACGCGTGACGGTCAACGTAAGGCAGGCGTCACGCGTGGTCGGAGGACCGCCCACCCTACTTGAAGAGAACGATCGCCTTCTGCAGCGTGATCCACATGCCGATCGCCAGCGGGATGCCGACTGCGGCCCAGGCCAGCAGCGTCACCAGCGCGCCGCCCGCGGCGACCGGTGCCGCAGTCATGGCGGCGGCGCCGGACACGCCGGCGACCACGCTGTCGCTGCCGGCGGCAGCGGCGGCACGACTGCCGGCCGAGGCGGCGACGTCGCGCTCATGGGCGCGGCGCTTCTCTTCCGCCAGTTCGGCGTCGCTCATGAAGTACTTGTCGGCCACCGGGCGCACCAGCAGGTTGCAGACGAAGCCCAGCACGAGTAAAGCGGCCATCGCGTACATCGCGGTGTCGTAGGCCTGGGCCTTGGCGACGCCGTGCGCGATCTGGTATTCGCGGATGTAGTTGACCAGGTTCGGGCCCAGCAGGCCGGCGGCGGCCCAGGCGGTCAGCAGGCCGCCGTGGATCGCGCCCACCATCTGGGTGCCGAACAGGTCGGCCAGGTAGGCCGGCACGGTCGAGAAGCCGCCGCCGTACATCGACAGGATGATGCAGAAGGACAGCACGAACAGGGCCAGGTGGCCGCCGTGCGCGAAGCTCGGGATCGCCGAGTACAGCACGAAGCCCAGCACCAGGAACACGAAGTAGGTCATCTTGCGGCCGATGTAGTCGGAGCAGGTGGCCCAGGCGAAGCGGCCGCCGATGTTAAACAGCGACAGCAGGCCGGTGAAGCCGGCGGCGATGGTCGCGATCTGCGCCTTCTGCGCGGTGTCCAGTTCGTTGAAGGCGGCGGTCACGCCGATCAGGCGGCCGCCGAACACTTCCTGCAGCAGCGGCGACGCCATCGCCAGGATGCCGATGCCGGCCGAGACGTTCAGGAACAGCACCAGCCACACCAGCCAGAACTGCGGGGTGCTCCAGGCGCGCTTCACGTGCACGTGGCGGTTGGTGATCAGGGTCTTGCCGCTCTTGGCGGGGGCGGTCCAGCCTTCCGGCTTCCAGCCGTTGGCCGGCACGCGGTAGGACAGCGCGCCCACCATCATGAACACGAAATAGATCGCGGCCAGGGCCAGGAAGGTTTCCCACACGCCCACCGAGGTCGGGGTGGCGAAGTGCTTCATCAGCTTGTCGGCCAGCGGTGCGCCGATCATGGCGCCGCCGCCGAAACCCATGATGGCCATGCCGGTCGCCATGCCGCGGCGGTCGGGGAACCATTTGATCAGGGTGGAAACCGGCGAGATATAGCCGAGACCGAGGCCGATGCCGCCGATGACGCCCGAACCCAGCCACATCAGCCAGATCTGGTGCTTGTAGATGCCCAGCGCCGAGATCACCAGGCCGCCGCACCAGCACAGCGCCGAGACGACGCCAGCCTTGCGCGGACCCGCGTGTTCGAGCCAGCCGCCGAACAGCGCGGTGGACAGGCCCAGGAACAGGAAGAACAACGAGAACATCCAGCCCAGCATCGAGATCTTCCAGTCGCAGGTGGTGGACGTGATCTCGGCGAAGAAGCTCATGTCGGCCGGGCAGGCCAGCGATTCCTTGATGCCGATGGCCTTCGACAGCGGCAGCCAGAACACCGAGAACCCATAGGCCATGCCGATGCACAGGTGAATCGCCAAGGCCGCCGGCGGCACCAGCCAGCGGTTGAAGCCGGGTCTGGCGATGGTGTGCTCCTTGTCCAGCTTATCCAGTAATGCCATGTCTCCTCCGTATTTTTTATTCGAATTAATATGTTTTAAAAAGCATATATTTCTGGCTTACTCTTACTGCAATTCCAAGCGTATCATGGCCTCTTTCTGTCAGAAATAGGCTTTATTTAGCATATAAGCCATGCTCAAGGTCCACATCCGCCCGCACTGGGAAATCAGTTTCAACAATGACGCGCCGCTCGACACGGCAACCCTGCTGGCGCTGCTGCTGGCGATCCAGGACCAGGGTTCGATCGCGGCGGCGGCCAAGGCGGCCGGCCTGTCCTACCGCTATGCCTGGGGTGTGCTGCGCGAAGCCGAGGAGCTGTTCGGCGAGCCCCTGCTCGAAACCGGGCGCGGACGCGGCACCCGCCTGACCCTGCTCGCGCAAAAGCTGGTGTGGGCCGACCGCCGCATCGCCGCGCGCCTGTCGCCGACGCTGGACAGCCTGGCGTCCGAACTCGAGACCGAACTGGGCAAGCTGCGCATGCGCGGCATCGGCATGCACTCGGTGCGCATCGACGCCAGCCACGGCTTCGCGGTGGCCTCCCTCACCGGCTACCTGGACAAGCTCGAACTGCCGGTCGAGCTGCGCTACCGCACCAGCCTGGATGCGGTGGCCGCGCTGGCGCGGCGCGAGTGCGACCTGGCCGGCTTCCACGTCCCGGAGGGCGAATTCGAAGAAGCGACGGCGCGCCGCTACCTGCGCTGGCTGGATCCGGAGCGGCACTGCCTGGTCAACCTGTGCGAACGCCAGCAGGGCCTGCTGGTCGCGCCCGGCAATCCGCTCGGCATCGCCGGCCTGGGCGACCTGGTGCGCCCTGGCCTGCGCTTCGTGAACCGCCAGGCCGGCTCCGGCACCCGCATGCTGCTCGACATGATGCTCGACCGCGAGGGCATCGACCGTGAAGCGATCAACGGCTGGAACAGCGCCGAGTTCACCCACTCGGCGGTGGCTGCCTACATCGCCAGCGGCATGGCCGACGTCGGCGTCGGCATGCGCACCGCGGCCGAGCAGTTCAAGCTCGGCTTCATCCCGCTGGTACGCGAACGCTACTTCTTCGCCGTCCACCTGGACGCCCTCCAGGACAGCCTGATGGCCCAGCTGCTGGCGATCCTGCGCCAGCCCGGCTATCACCGCCTGGTCGACGCCCTGCCCGGCTACGACGCCAACCGTACCGGCAGCATCGAATCGCTAGCGGAAGCCTTCGGCGCCGCGGGCGCATCGCGCCGGGCTCCGTCCGAAGCGGGAGCGGCAACATGACGCACATCGACGTGGAAGCCCTGCTTACCGCCCTCCCTGCGCGCATCGACGCCATCGTGCGCCGGCATGCGCGGACGGCGCCGGACGCGCCGGCCCTGCGCGAAGACGGCCGCACGCTCGGCTATCGCGAGCTGGAAAACGGCATCGACGCCTGCGCCGCCTGGCTGCGCGACCTGGGTGTGCAGGCCGGCGAGCGGGTGATGCTGGTCAGCGAGAACTGCGTGGCCCAGGTCGCGGCGCTGTTCGCGATCGCCAGCCTGGACGCCTGCTTCGTCAATGTGAACGCGCGCCTGACGGCGCCTGAGCTGGCGACGATCCGCAGCCATTGCGGGGCGCGCGTGGTGCTGTACACGGCCGCCGTCTCTGCCGATGCGGCCGCCCATGCGGCAAGCGCCGGCGCGGGTGCCCATGCGCACGGCGGGCTGGTGGCCTGCGTGCATGCGGACAGCGCCGAGCCGGTGCCGGCCGCCGGGACGCCGGCCGCCCTGGTCTACACCACCGGTACCACCGGTAATCCCAAGGGTGTGATGCTCAGCCATCGCAACCTGCTGTTCGTAGCGGCCGTCTCGAGCCGCCTGCGCGGCCTGGCACCGGGCGACCTGGCGTACGGCGTGCTGCCGGTCTCGCACGTCTACGGCCTCAGCTCGGTGCTGCTGGGGACGCTCTACGCGGGCGCCTGCCTGCTGCTCGCGCCGCGCTTCACGCCGCAGGCCATGCTGGAGGCGATCCGCGGCGGCGAACTGACTATCGTGCAGGGCGTGCCGGCCATGTATGCGCGCCTGCTGGAGCTGTGCGCCGCCGAAGGAGGCGGGCCGCAGGGCTCCCCGGCGCCGCTGGCCTCGCGGCTGCGCTTCGCCTACGCCGGCGGCTCGCCGCTCGACCCCACGCTCAAGCGCGACGTGGAGCGTCTGCTCGGCGTGCCGCTGCATAACGGCTACGGCCTGACCGAGGCCGCGCCCACGGTCAGCCAGACCCGCCTGAATGCGCCACGCGCCGACACCTCGGTCGGCCATGCGATCCCGGGCGTCGAGCTGCGGGTCGACGGGACCGACGGCAAGCTGTTCGTGCGCGGTCCCAACGTGATGCTGGGCTACTACCGCGATCCGGCGGGCACGGCCGCCGTGCTGGACGCGGACGGCTGGCTCGACACCGGCGACCTGGCGCGCCAGGGTCCGGACGGCGCCCTCTTCATCGACGGACGCAGCAAGGAGCTGATCATCCGTTCCGGTTTCAAGGTCTATCCGCTGGAGGTGGAGACGGTGCTGAACGCGCACCCGGCGGTGACGCAGTCGGCGGTGATCGGGCGCGCACTGGAGAGTGGCAACGAGGAAGTGGTGGCCTTCGTCCAGCCGGCGGCCGGCACGGCCCTGGCGGCGGACGAGCTGCTGGACTGGGCCGGCGCCCGCCTCGCCCCCTACAAGCGCCCGGCGCGCATCGTCTTCATGGACAGCCTGCCGGCGGCGCCGAGCGGCAAGGTGCTCAAGCACCGGCTCAAATCGCAGGCTTAACGGCGCCGCTTTTTCCAGTTGTAACCCGGTCCGGTGACGTCCACGCCCGGATGCCCGACCACGTCCGGGTGCTCCGAGCACATGGTGATGAAGCGCACCGCCTCGCCCGCGCGCTGGCGTGCGCGCAGCTCTTCCATGAACTTCATGGCGGCGATCATGTCACTCGTATCGAAGGGCTGTGCATGCGGCACGCCGCTCTCGTCCTCGATGGTGGTCCAATACACCATATACATCCATCCCTCCTCTTTCCTCGTCCATTTCGCGGCATTTTCTCATCTTTCCCTCTCCTCCTATACGTAGGACTTGTCCTAAATCGAGTCTATATGTTCGGTGGACCACAAAAGAAGATGGGTCCGCCGACTAGGCTTAGACCTTGGTTCAAAACCGCAGGAAGACTCATGAATCTGAACAACCATATCCAGCCCGCAACATCGCCGCTCCAGCTCTGGGGCGGCCTCGAATGCACCGTCAACCGCGTACGCGACAATTACTTCTCCCAGATGGAACGCAACGGCCATGCAGCCCGCCTGCAGGACCTGGAGCGCTTTGCCTCGCTCGGCATCCGCGCGATCCGCTACCCAGTCCTGTGGGAGCGCACCGCGCCCGACGGCATCGACAGCGCAGACTGGTCATGGCCGGACGAACGCCTGCCCGTACTGCAGCAACTGGGCGTCACGCCCATCGTCGGCCTGGTCCACCACGGCAGCGGCCCGCGCCACACCAGCCTGGTATCGAGCGACTTCCCCGAGAAGCTGTCGGAATACGCCGGCGCGGTGGCGCGGCGCTACCCCTGGATCGAGTACTACACCCCGGTCAACGAGATCTGCACCACCGCCCGCTTCTCCGGCCTGAACGGGGTCTGGTACCCGCACGGCAGCAGCGAAGCGACCTTCGTCCGCGCCCTCATCAATCAGTGCCGCGCGACCGTGCTGGCGATGCGCGAGATCCGCAAGGTCAATCCGGACGCGAAACTGGTGCAGACCGACGACCTGTCGCGCACCTACGGCACGTCCGAAATGGCGGAGTTCACGAACTTTTTCAACGAGCGCCGCTGGCTCGGCTGGGACATGTTGTGCGGCCGGATCGACGAGAACCACGCCCTGTGGGACTACCTGCTGGAATCCGAGGCAAGCGCCGAGGAACTGCTGTGGTTCAGGGAGAACCCCTGCCCGCCCGACATCATGGGCGTCAACTATTACATCACCAGCGAGCGCTGGCTCGACCATCGCCTCGATCGCTATCCGGACAGCCGCCATACCCAGTACCGTGGCGTCCCGCATGTGGACATCGAGTGCCCGCGCGTGCTGGCCACGCCGACCCCGGGCATCGGGCCGCTGCTGCACGAGATCTGGGAGCGCTACGGTCTGCCGATCGCGATCACCGAGGCCCATATCGACGCCAACCGCGAAGACCAGCTGCGCTGGCTGGTCGAGATCTGGAACGCCGCCAAGAAAGTGCAGCAGAACGGCGCCGACATCCGCGCCGTCACCGTCTGGGCCCTGCTCGGCTCCTTCGACTGGAACTGCCTGGTGACCGAATGCCGCGGCTACTACGAGCCCGGTCCCTACGACGTGCGCGGCCCGCAGCCGCGCCAGACCGCGGTGGCGCACCTGATGCGCGAGCTGTCCACCGGCCGTCCGCTGTCGCATCCGGTGCTGCAGGGCCAGGGCTGGTGGCGCCGTCCGGGGCGCCTCTGGGCCAAGCCGGTGGCGACCCGCGAAGCGGTCGCCGACATCAACGACCGCGGCGCCTTCCGCTCGACCTTCCCGCAGCCGATCCTGATCACCGGCGCCACCGGCACCCTGGGCCGCGCCTTCGCCCGCATCTGCGAGCGGCGCAACCTGGCCTGCCACGTGCTGAGCCGCCAGGAGATGGACATCGCCGACCCGGCCTCGGTGGAAGCGGCGATCGTGCGCTACAAGCCCTGGGCGATCGTCAATGCCAGCGGCTATGTGCGGGTCGACGATGCCGAGCGGGAGCTCGAGCGCTGCATGCGCGAGAACGCCCACGGTCCCACCGTGCTGGCGCTGGCGGCGATCCGCCACGCGGTGCGCTTCCTGACCTTCTCCAGCGACCTGGTGTTCGACGGCAGCCTGGGCCGCCCTTATGTCGAATCCGACCGGGTGGCGCCGCTGAACGCCTATGGCCGCAGCAAGGCCGAGGCCGAGCGCCGCGTGCTGGATTCCGACCCGCAGGCGTTGGTGGTGCGCACCAGCGCCTTCTTCGGTCCATGGGACGAGCACAACTTCGTGACCCAGGCGCTGGCGGCCCTGTCCGCCGGCCGGCCTTTCGCGGCGGCCGGCGACATGACGGTGTCGCCGACCTATGTGCCGGACCTGGTGAATGCCTGCCTCGACCTGCTGATCGACAAGGAGTCCGGCATCTGGCACCTGAGCAACGGCGAGGCCATGAGCTGGGCCGAGCTGGCCCAGCGCGCCTGCGCCGCCGCCGGCATCGATCCGGCCGGCCTCGAGGTGCGTACGGCTGCCGAGCTCGGAATGGCGGCGCCGCGTCCCCTCCACAGCGCGCTGACCAGCGAGCGCGGCCTGATCCTGCCCTCCTTCGGCGACGCCCTGGGACGCTATCTGCGCGAGCGTGAACTGGGCGGGGAAAGCTTCGACCAGGAAGAGTCGGCGCATTACGCCAGCTGATCAGTTCGTTTGATCAAAAAGCAACAGCCGCGCCAATTTTGGGCGGCTGTTGCTGTTTATATGCTTGACGAATAGCATTGTATTTACCATCGGGATTTCTTTAGTTACACTGTGTTACATAGCGTTACGTTACGCGATTCCGTGTTCACAGCCATGTCCGCCTGCCTTGTCTTATCGATCTCTTTTCCCCTTGCCAGCGCAGGGAGCCCGGAATGAAGCTTTATCGTGAAGAACGGGGCTGGGCCGAACGGCTCATCGCCGCCGCCACGCCGTCCGTCACCCTGGACTCGGCGGTTCCTTCCCACCTGTCGCGCCTGCCGCTGCTGCGCGAGCGGATCAAGATCCGCGTGCGCGCCCTGCTGCATCCGCTGCAGACCCCGGCCTGGCTGCGCCTGCTGAATTCCCATCCGGCCTTCTCGGAATACGTGCGCAACTGCCCGCGCTTCCTGTACAAGGTCTACCGCCCGTATAACAGCCAGGCCCTGACGGCCGGGGAAAGGCTGGCGGCGATCCAGGCCCACTACCAGTTCATCTTCCGCCTCGGCCTCGGACAGACGGTGGCGCGCGCCAGCATCGGGCCGGTGGTGCTGGCGGCTGCCGAAGGCAAGAGCGGCCTGCCCTACGAGATCCAGCTGCGCACGGTGAACATGTTCGACCGCGAAGGCGAATTGGTCATGCAACTGGCCCAGGACGGCAAGGTGATCTACACGGTGGCCTTCACGATCGCTCCGCGCGCGGGCCGTCCGGCCATGAGCATCGGCTGCGTCCAGGGCGGCAAGCTTGACGACGCCCGCGAAGCGATCCGCCTGGCCACCCGCGACCTGCACGGCCTCCGCCCCAAGCAGTTGATGGTGAGCCTGGTGCGCCAGCTCGGCTTCGAATACGGCTGCGAGCGCCTGCACCTGGTCTCGAACCGCAACCGTGTGATCTACACGGCGATCCGCCTCGGCCGCGTGCTGGCGGATTACGACCTGCTGTGGGAAGAGATGGGCGCCGTCAGGAACGCCAGCGGCGACTACGAACTGGACTGCGCCCCGATAGCGGCGCCGGACCTGGAAAACATCCCGTCGAAGAAGCGCTCGGAAGCAAGAAAGCGCCACGAACTGCTGTGCGGCCTCGCCGAAGGCGTCTGCCTCAACCTGCGCGCCCGCAGCTGACCATCAAATTCGGGGTCATCAAATTCGGGGTCAGAGCACTTTTTTGAGCAATGGCCCCAGATAAACCTTTTGCTCCGGCCGAGGGCCCGAAGGCGCTCCCTTCCGGGCGATGCCGACGCTGCGGTCTGCAAAGGTAGTGCTTGGCGATTGCCCGAGGGCTTTTGCCAAAAAAAGTGCTCTGACCCCGAATTTTTAAAAAGTGCTCTGACCCCGAATTTTTCAGGTGCGGGTCAGGATGGGGGCCAGTTCGCTCCAGACGCGATCCACGCTCATCTTGTTCATGCAGTCGTGATGCCCCAGCGGGCATTCGCGCTTGCGGCAGGGCGAGCATTCCAGGCGCAGGGAGACGGTGCGTGCGATTTCCGACAGCGGCGGCGCGTAGTCCGGATCGGTCGAGCCGTACAGCGCCACCACCGGGCGGTTCAGGGCCGAGGCGATGTGCAGCAGGCCCGAGTCGTTGGAGACCACCGCGCGCACCTGCGCCAGCAGGGCGATGGCGTCGTCCAGCGAGGTCTGGCCGGCCAGGTTGAGGATGAGGCTGGATGCGGCGCCGGCCCTGGCCAGGACCTGGGCGCAGGCTTCCTGGTCGTTCGGCGATCCGAGCAGCGCCACCTGCACGCCCGGCACCGTGTCCGCCACGCGCGCCGCCAGCTCGCCATAGTGGGCCGGCGGCCAGCGCTTGGCGATGCCGAATTCCGCGCCCGGGGCGAAGGCCACCAGCGGGCGCTGCAGGTCGATGCCGAGGCGCCGGGCGACGGTCTCGGTTTCTTCGCCGGCCACGATCAGCGAGGGCCGCGCCAGCTGGCCCGGCAGCGGCAGCTCGGGCTCGCGCGCCAGCGCCGCGTAGAACGGCACCATCGAGCGCGGCGGGCTGTCGTCGTGGTGCATCACGTTGACCATCCCGTAGCGCATCTCTCCCTTGTAGCCGACCCGTTGCGGAATCCGCGCGAGCCAGGGGATCAAGGCATATTTCAGGGTGTTCGGCAGCACATAGGCGTCGCGGTAGCCGCGCTTGCGCAGCTGCCGCGCCGTCTTCAGGCGCTCGCCCAGCTGCAGGGCGCGGTGCCGGAACGGCGTCTCCATGATCTGGTCGGCTTCCTGGATGCGGCGCCACACCGGCACCACCTGCGGCGGCGCCAGCACGTCGATGGCGCGCTCCGGGTGGGCCTGCTTGAGCAGGCGCAGCAGGGGCTGGGCCATCACGGCGTCGCCGATCCAGTTCGGCGAGATGACGAGGGTGCGCTCCTGGCCGTTCATGTCGCTTCCGCCGGGGTCGTGAACTGCAGCCGGTACAGGTTGGCGTAGGCGCGGCCCAGCGCCAGCAGCTCGTCGTGGGTGCCCTGTTCGACGATGCGGCCCTGCTCCATCACCACGATCAGGTCGGCGCGCTCGATGGTCGACAGGCGGTGCGCGACCACGAAGGTGGTGCGGCCGGCCATCAAGGTATCGAGCGCGGCCTGCACGGCGCGTTCCGATTCGTTGTCGAGCGCCGACGTCGCCTCGTCGAGGATCAGGATCGGCGCATCCTTGTAGATGGCGCGCGCGATCGCCACGCGCTGGCGCTGGCCGCCGGACAGGCGCATGCCGTTCTCGCCGATCATGGTCTCGACGCCGTCCGGCAGGCGCGCCACCACGTCGTCGAGGTGGGCCGCCTTGATCGCCGCCGCCAGCCGCGCATAGTCGACCTGCTCGGCGCCGTAGGCGATGTTGGCCTTCAGGGTGTCGTCGAACAACACCACGTTCTGGCCGACCAGGGCGAGCTGGGCGCGCAGGCTGGGCAGGGTGATGTCCTGGTAGGGGGTGCCATCCAGCAGGATACGGCCCGACTGCGGTTCGTAGAAGCGCGCCACCAAGTTGACGAAGGTGGACTTGCCGCCGCCCGACATGCCGACCAGGGCCACGGTCTGGCCGGGCTTCACGTCCAGCGACACGCCGTCCAGCGCCTGCGCCTGGGTGTTCGGGTAGCGGAATCCCACGCGCTCGAAGCGTACGTGGCCCTGTGCGCGGCCCAGCACCTGCGTGCCCGGGTCGTGCTCGATCGGCGCGTCGATCAGCTCGAACACGGTTTCGGCGGCGGCGATCCCGCGCTGCATCGGACCGTTGACCTCGGCCAGCGCCTTCAGCGGCGTCAGCAGCATCAGCATCATGGTCACGAAGTTGGTGAACTCGCCCACCGTCATGTTGGCGCGCAGGGCCAGCACCACCACCAGCGACAGCGCCAGCGAGGTCGCGATCTGGGTCACCGGGGTGGTGGCGGCGAAGGCCACCGTCATGCGCTGCGAGAAGCCGCGCAGGGCTTCGCTGCGCCGGTAGAAGCGGCGGCTTTCGTAGCGCTCGCCGGAGAACACGCGGATCACCTGGTGGCCGCGCGCTGCTTCGTCGACCACCTGGGTCATCTCGCCGGTGACGCGCTGGTTTTCGCGGTTCAGGTGGCGCAGGCGCTTGCTGGTGGTGCGCACGATCACGGCGGTCAGCGGTACCACGACCAGCGCCACCAGGGTCAGCTTCCAGTTCAGGTAGAGCAGCGCCGCCAGCAGGCCGATCACTACCAGGGTGTCGCGCACGAAGGCCACGAACACCGACTGGATCATGTCGATCACCTGGCGCACGTCGTTGACGACGGTGTTGATCACCTTGCCGGTCGACTCTTCGTGGAAGCGCGCCACCGGCAGGCGCAGCAGCCTTTCGAAGGCCTGGGCGCGCAGGTCGTTCAGGACCCGGCTCAGCACCCAGTTGTTGTAGTAAGCGGTGGCGAAGGTGCCGATGCCGCGCAGGACGAAAATCGAGACCAGCACGCCGGGAATCCACCACAAGCTGAAGTCGACCTTGTTCTTGAAGCCCTTGTCCATCAGCAACTCGAGCGCCTTGCCAAGCAGGGGCTGGGTAGCCGCGGTCAACGCCATCGCCAGTAGTGAGCCGAAGGCGCGCGAGCGGTATGGTTTGACGATTGCCCAGAGGCGCTTGACGATATTAATGGTATCCACTTGATTTCATAGAATTCTTCTGGTGGTCCCGTCGAAGGAACAGCCACCAGGCTCGCACATTGTCCAATTTGCTTGGAGAAGCCGAAGGACGAAGACTGACTTTACTCGATGCCAGTTACCTGATGGATTACACCGTGTCAGACCGAAAGGAAGCCGTGCGAACTCTTCTAGCTAAAACACTATTTTCGCATGAGCGGTAGCTGAGGACCAGCGCTACGTGTCGTCCCTGTTGACCTGCCCGGACCATTCCAGCAAGACTTGACGGACCATGTCCGGCGCAAGGGCCCGCATGCAGGCACAATCGTCGGAACCGGGGCATCCCGCACATGCCTGCGGCCTGGACAGATTACGTGCTTGCGTCCCCAAGGCGCCCCAACGTGCCGGATCAATCGGTCTCAGCGGCGGGAACAGGCCCAGCGTGGGACGTCCGAGCGCGGCAGCGATGTGGAGCGGTCCGGTACCACTCGCGACCAAACCGTCGGACGCCCCAATCAGCGCCGTGAGCCCGTCGAGGTCGAACTTTCCGCACAAGTTGATAACGTTCGGCAATGCCAGCAGTTCAGCCGCCTGCTCCTCCAACAGCTGTCCTTCCCCGGCGCTTCCCGTGACCCAAAAATGGATATGGGAATGCGCCACGAGATCGCGCGCCAGGTGCGTGTAATGAGCGAGCGGCCATTCGCGTCCGTTGTTGTTCGACTTGGGATGCAGGATGAAATAGCAGCCTTCACGCTCACGCAATGCAAGCACCGCCTGGTTCCGCGGTGCGGATAAGCCGTAGTATGGCGGCAGCTCTTGCAGCGACGGGCGGACATCCATACCCAAGGGACGCAGGAGAGCAAAATTCAGTTGTGCCTCGTGCAGAGCCGACCTGGCACGGCTGAAATACGCCAGCTTATTGCAGGTAAATAAATGGAACAGCCGATGGCTGGTTCCGACCCGATTATGGACACGGGCCTGTTTCGCCGCACGCGCCAGCCTGCGGTCTGGAAACGCAAAAATCACGGTATCGTAATCGCCTTGCGCCAGTACCTCCAGCAGATCATCCTCTGCCTCCGGTGCAATCACATGATCGACGAAGCGGCAATGGCGTACCACAGGTGCGGCGTACGGGCGGCACAACATGTCGATCTGGACATCCGGAAACCGGCATTTCAGATACCCGACCAGAGGCAAAGTGAGCACGACGTCACCAATATTATCGGTGCGGCAGATGAGAATACGCTGAAAATGGACGGAGGAAGGAGCCATTATCGGGGCGAGTCGGTAGGCGCCGATGCCGCAGGCACGTGGGTCGATGTCGCCAGACAAAATCCCATGATTGTGCACACCATCAACGCATAGAAGACCTTTGTAATCATCAGCCAGAACATCACATCGGTCAGGCCAAATCCGATGAAACAAACCACCAGCACCACGCCGGTCAGGCCGAGCGCGGCCCGCTCGCCACTGCTATTCTTCAGTACCTTCCAGAAAAATATTAATGGCCCAACGTACATCAGCAACAAAAAACTGAGATCGAGAATGCCGCCCGTGGCCAGGGTATTCAGCACATCATTATGACTGCTGCTGAACTCAAGCGCGGTACTGTGCTGCAGTCGCCCCTGTGCTGCCATGGCTTGCAGGGTAGCGTGGAAGGCATCGCGTCCGACACCCAGCCATGGATGTTCGGCAATCATCATCAGCGATGCTTTCCATAATTCCAGCCGGACACCGACGTTGGTACCGGCGTTTTGCACGGTGAAATACTGGTTGACCTCCGAGACGGCTTCGGCCACGCGCCGCGCAATGCCAATCGAAGGGACGAAATAAGCACCAACGCAAGCAAGCAGCACGATTCCGGCGCTGTACCAGAGCACCCGGCCGTGCATTTTGCCGCCGAATTTAAGTAGTGGCGGCAATACGAGCAGGAAACCCAGCCAGGCGCCGCGCGACTCCGATAACACAGCCACGGCCACACCGGCAAACAGGGCGACAATGGGCAGCAAGGCGAACCTGGTCTGACGCAACGCCGTAAGCGCACATAAGGACATCGCCCCCATCGCTACGGCCAGGTCGCCGAATGTGATTGGATGGTGGGTAAACCCCTCGACACGCTCGATACCGAAGGCGAAGCGCTGTACCAGCGCGAGGATGGCTGCGCCAATCGTACCGCTGCACAAGCCCAGCCAGAACCATCTGACATCCGGCTTGAGACAAGCGATGACACCGATGCAACTCAACGCAAGCAACAGGCGCAATGGCCCGTCCAGCGTGTGCAGCGCCTGGTGGAAGTACAAAAGTCTTGCCAGAGAGATCAGGAAGTACCCGGCGAAGCCGGCGATGGTCCAGCGGATCGCACCCCAGTTGCGCGAATAGAAGTCGGGCAATCCCTTATTCAGCAGCCATATCGCCATGAGCAGGACCGCGACCTGGCCAATATGTACGCCCCCCTCTACAACCAGGCTCATGAAAGGCAACAGAAATGCCAATGCGGATGCCAGGACCTGAACGCCATCGACTGGGCATTGTCGGGTTTGAACTTTGGCTAGTTTCATAAGGCAATACAGCACTGCAGCCGGGACACTTGAGGGTTGTCATTATAAGAGAAAGCTTATTAGCACACAGAAACGCAATCCTGTGCCATGACTGCAGCTCGAGCATCCCGGCGCAGGACTACGTTGCCGCCACCCGGAACACACTGACCGTCCGCGCCAGCTTCGCCGCCTGCTCCTGCATCGCTTCCGACGCCGCCGCCGCTTCCTCCACCAGCGAGGCATTCTGCTGGGTCACCTGGTCCATCTGGGCGATCGCCTGGTTGATGTGATCGATGCCCGTGCCCTGCTCCCGGGTGGCGCTGCTGATCGCGCCGATCATGCTGCTGACGCGGTTCACGCTGGCGACGATCTCCTGCATCGTGGCGCCGGCATCCAGCACCAGCCTGGCGCCGTCGCCGACCTTCTCGACCGAGTCGCCGATCAGTTCCTTGATTTCCTTGGCCGCCTGGGCCGAACGCTGGGCCAGGTTGCGCACCTCGCCCGCCACCACCGCGAAGCCCCTGCCCTGCTCGCCCGCGCGCGCCGCCTCGACCGCCGCGTTCAGCGCCAGGATATTGGTCTGGAAAGCGATGCCGTCGATGACGCCGATGATGTCGACGATCTTGTTGGACGACGTTTTGATCGCTTCCATGGTGTCGACCACGCGCGCCACCACCTCGCCGCCGCGGTCGGCCACACCGGCGGCCGATTCGGYCAGCTGGCTGGCCTGGCGCGCGTTCTCGGCGCTCTGTTTGACGGTGCTGGTCAGCTCCTCCATCGAGGCCGCTGTCTCTTCCAGCGAGCTGGCCTGCTCCTCGGTGCGGCTCGACAGGTCCAGGTTGCCGCTGGCGATCTGGCTCGAGGCCGTCGCGATCAGGTCGGTGCCGCTGCGCACCTGGGTCACGATGCCGGCGAGGGCGTCGCGCATGGCTTTCATGGCCGCCATCAGGCTGTCGCGGTCGCCTTCGCGCACGATCACTTCCGCGCCGAGGTCGCCGCCGGCGATGCGCCGCGCCACCTCGACCGCATAGCCCGGATCGCCGCCCAGCGAGGCTTCGATCTTGCGGGTCAGGAGCACGACCACCACGCCCAAGGCCGCGCCGATGAGCGTCAGCCAGATCGCCGATTCGCCCAGATTCCGGTAGAAGGCCTGGTCGAGGTCGTCGATGTACAGGCCGGTCATGATGTTCCAGCCCCAGGGTCGATAGGCCAGGGTGTAGGTCAGCTTCGGCACCGGCTTCTGCGCACCCGGCTTGGCCCACAGGTAGCTGGTAAAGCCGCCGCCGTCCTTCGACGCGTTGGCGGCGGCGATGGCGTCCAGGAAGACCTGGCGGCCTTCCGGGTCGCGGGTGGCGCTGCTCTTCGAGCCGACCATCTCGGCCTTGATCGGATGCATCAGCACCTGCTCGCCGTCGAACACGACCAGGTAGCCGGACTCGCCGTAGCGCAGCGCCTTGATGCGGGCCAGCGCCTGCTTCTTCGCTTCCTCAATCGTCAGCGCATGGCTGGCCGCCAGCGCGCCGTATTCCTTGGCGATCGACGCCGCCATCTGGCCGGCATTGGCGAGCTGGGTCTTGCGCTCGTCGAGGCGGACTTCGCGGTTGTGCAGGGAGTCGAGGACGAATACCGCGAGCAGGCAAAGCAGGCTCAGCAGCAGGGGAAGGAAGAGTTTCTGTCGGAAGGAGAGTTTCATGGTGATGATACGATAAGTTGCCCTGGGACACTATCGCCAAAACCGTGCTGAAACTCGATGGCAAGAAATTAAATATGGAAGATATTTTTTTGTTCAGTATCTAAGCCGAACGTTGTCGCGCGTGGGCACGGTGCCCACCCAGGTTATCGATGCGCACCGTGCCCACGCGCACTGTATTAATACTCGACCGCCACCTCTTTCGCCCCCAGCTGCAGCTCGAGCGCATACTTCAACTCGTCCGACGGCGCCACCCGCCAGCCGTCGCCCAGCTGCACCACGCAGGGAATGCCCTGCGGCGACACGCGCAGGCTGACCGGCAGGCCGTCGTGCTGGCGGTAGGGCTGCAGGATCTCGGCCAGCTTGGCCGGGCTGATCGTGCAGGCGACCTCCATCTCCAGCTTGTGGCCGTACTGGATGCGCGCCTCGGCGATACCGAAGGCCTTCTCGGCGGTGATGCGCAGGCCGCCGTTGAAGCGGTCTTCCGAGACCTTGCCGACCACCAGCAGGAATTCGTCTTCGCGGAAGATGTTCTTGTTGGCCTCGAACAGCTCGTTGTAGATCGTGACTTCGACCACCGAGGTCTTGTCGTCCAGGGTGACGATCAGGATCTTGCCGCGCTGGGTCAGCTGGGTGCGCACGCCGGTGATCACGCCGCACAGCATGCGCGGATCGCGCGACGGCTCCAGGTCCTTCAGCTTGGTCTTGGCGAAGCGCCGCACTTCCTGCTGGTAGGAGTCGAACATGTGGCCCGACAGGTAGTAGCCGAGCGCGGTCTTCTCTTCCGACAGCTTCTGCCGGTCGGTCCAGGGCGTGGCCTTCACATACTCCGGTGGAGCGACCAGGTCGGAGTCAATGCCGCCGAACAGGCTGACCTGGTTCGCCGCCGCAGCCGCCTGGCCGGCCGCTTCCATCGCGAAGCCGACGGAAGCCAGCAGCACCGCGCGGTCGACGCCGAAGCAGTCCATGGCGCCGGCGCGGATCAGGGATTCGATGGTGCGGCGGTTGATCTGCTTGCGGTCCACGCGCAGGCAGAAGTCGAACAGGTCCTTGAACTTGCCGCCGTCCTTGCGCGCCGCGATGATGGCTTCGATCGCGCCCTGGCCGGCGCCCTTCACGCCGCCCAGGCCGTAGCGGATGTTCGACACCTGCTTGCCGGTGACGGAGCGCGGCGGGCCTTCCGGCGTGAAGCGGAACTGCGATTCGTTGACGTCCGGCGGCAGGATGGTCAGCTTGCAGACGTCGATCGAATCCTCGACCAGGATCTTGATCTTGTCCGTGTCTTCCATGGCCAGCGACATGTTGGCTGCCATGAACGCGGCGGTGTGGTGGACCTTCAAATACGCCGTGTGATACGACAGCAGCGCATAGGCGGCGGCGTGCGACTTGTTGAAGCCGTAGCCCGCGAACTTCTCCATCAGGTCGAAGATCTCGTCGGCCTTCTCGGTCGACAGGCCGTCCTTGGCGGCGCCGGCGCGGAAGATTTCGCGGTGCTCCGCCATCTCCTCGGCCTTCTTCTTGCCCATCGCACGGCGCAGCATGTCCGCACCGCCCAGCGAGTAGCCGCCGACGATCTGCGCCATCTGCATCACCTGCTCCTGGTAGACCATGATGCCGTAGGTCTCGGACAGGATGGACTCGGTGCGCGGGTCCGGATAGTCGAACTTCTCGCCGTGTTTTCGTTTGCAGAAGTCCGGGATCAGGTCCATCGGGCCCGGACGGTAGAGCGCCACCAGCGCAATGATGTCCTCGAAGCGGTCGGGACGCGCATCCTTCAGCATGCCCTGCATGCCGCGCGATTCAAGCTGGAACACGGCGACGGTCTTCGCCTCCGTCAGCAGCTTGTACGAAGGCCGGTCGGTCAGCGGCAGCGATTCCAGGTTGAAGCCGGCGTCCTGCGGATCGAGCGCGCGGATGTAGTTCACGGCGCGGTCGAGGATGGTCAGGGTGGTCAGGCCCAGGAAGTCGAACTTCACCAGGCCGGCGGCTTCGACGTCGTCCTTGTCGTACTGCGAGACCACGCCGGCGTCGCCACCCTGGGTGTACAGCGGGCAGAAGTCGGTCAGCTTGCCGGGGGCGATCAGCACGCCGCCGGCGTGCATGCCGATGTTACGGGTGATGCCCTCGACCTGCTGGGCAAGGTCGAGCAGCTGCTTCACTTCCTCTTCGTTCTCGAGGCGTTCCTTGAGCATCGGCTCTTCTTCGATCGCCTCGGCGATCGAGACCGGCTTGCCCGGCTTGAACGGAATCAGCTTGGAGATGCCATCGCAGAAGGTATAGCCGAAGTCCATCACACGGCCGACGTCGCGGATCGCGCCCTTGGCCGCCATGGTACCGAAGGTGGCAATCTGCGAGACCGCGTCGCGGCCGTACAGGTCCTTCACGTGCTGGATCACCAGCTCTCGCTTTTCCTGGCAAAAGTCGATGTCGAAGTCGGGCATCGAGACGCGTTCCGGGTTCAGGAAGCGCTCGAACAGCAGGTTGTATTTCAGCGGATCGAGGTCGGTGATCTTGAGGGCGTAAGCGACCAGCGAGCCCGCGCCGGAACCGCGGCCCGGGCCGATCGGCACGCCGTTGTTCTTGCCCCACTGGATGAACTCCGCCACGATCAGGAAGTAGCCCGGGAACTTCATCTTGATGATGGTGTTGTTCTCGAACTCCAGGCGCGCTTCGTAGCGCGGGCGTTCCTTTTCGCGCTGCTCCGGATCCGGGAACAGCTGGACCAGGCGTTCCTCCAGTCCCTTCCTGGTCTCGGCGATGAGAAACTCGTCGATGGTCATGCCCGGGGTCGGGAAGTTCGGCAGCTGCGGCTTGCCCAGCGTGAGCGTAACATTGCAGCGCTTGGCGATTTCGACGGAATTGGCGAGCGCGCCCGGCAAATCCTTGAACAGCTCGGCCATCTCGTCCTGGGACTTGAAGCACATGTTCTCGTTGAAGCGGCGCACGCGCTTGGCGTTGGCCAGCATCTCGCCTTCCGCGATACAGACGCGCGCTTCGTGGGCGATGAATTCTTCCTTCTTGATGAACTGCACCGGGTGGGTCGCCACCACCGGCAGCCCGAGGCGGCCGGCCAGCGCCACCGAGTGGCGCACCTGCTGCTCCTGGTTGGGCTGGCCGGCACGCTGGATCTCGACGTAGAAATGG
The DNA here is from genome assembly GCF_056397205.1 of Massilia sp. 05N420. Taxonomy (NCBI): domain Bacteria; kingdom Pseudomonadati; phylum Pseudomonadota; class Betaproteobacteria; order Burkholderiales; family Oxalobacteraceae; genus Massilia; species Massilia sp. 05N420. The sequence goes on along the minus strand of NZ_JBFTMX010000002.1, from coordinate 158,469 downwards.
CCCGGGAAGATGCGCGCCCAGCGCTGTGCGCAGGCCTCGGCCTTCTCGATGTCGCCGTTGTCGATGGCCTGGGCGACGTCGCCGAAGGGGCCGCCCGACAGGACGATCAGGGCGTTCGACTGCGGCACGTCCGGCTCCAGGGTCGATACCGACGTCGCCAGCGCTTCCAGCCACTCGACGCGGATTTCCGCCCTGCCCTTGTACTGGTTGGTGAGCCAGGCCTTGGACAGCAGCTCGCACAGCTGCAGGTAGCCGGTCTTGTTCTTGCAGAGGATCAGCAGGCGGAAGGGCTTGTCGCGGTTCTCGTCGTTGGTGATCCAGGCGTCGACCCCGACGATGGGCTTGAGGCCCTTGCCGCGCGCGGCCTTGTAGAAGCGGACCAGGGCGAAGGCGTTGGCCAGGTCGGTCACCGCCAGCGCCGGCTGCTGGTCCTTCACGGCCGCAGCCACCAGGTCGTCGATGCGGACCAGGCCGTCGACGATCGAGTATTCGGAGTGTACGCGCAGGTGGGTAAAAGTCGGGGCAGTCATCCCATCATTTTAACGCGACGGGACGATGGGCGGGAGCGCTGGGATTGCATATAGGAACGGGCGTGGCGAAATTACCAACAAACTTGGATTCCCGCCTTCGCGGGGACGACGATTGGGAGTGGCGGGGACGACAATCCGGAATTGCAGGGGGGCGACGATCATGAGCCAACTGAGCCTCGGAAGCTTATAATATCGGGCTAAAGCACTGATCCAACAGCACTTATGCAACCGACCCCCTACGTTAACATCGCCGCCTACAAATTCGTCTCCCTCGACAACCTGGAAGAGCTGCGCCCGCAATACCAGGCGCTGTGCAATGAGCTCGGGCTCAAGGGCACGGTGCTGCTGACGCCGGAAGGCATCAACATGTTCGTGTCCGGCACCCGGGAACACATCGACCGCTACCTGGACTGGGTGCGCAGCGACCCGCGCCTGGCCGACCTGGAATGGAAGGAAAGCCTGTCGGCGGAGCAGTCACACCGCCGCATGCTGGTGCGGATCAAGAAGGAAATCATCACCATGCGAATGCCGCTCATCAAGCCAGAGCTGGGCCGCGCCCCGTCGGTCGATCCGAAGACGCTCAAGCGCTGGCTCGATCAGGGCCACGATGACGATGGCGTGCCGGTCGTGATGATGGAAACGCGTAACGCCTTCGAAGTCGATGTCGGCACCTTCGACAATACGCTCGACTACCGTATCGACAAGTTCAGCGAGTTCCCGGACGTCGTGGCGAAGCACAAGGATGAACTGCAGGGCAAGACCGTGGTGACCTTCTGCACCGGCGGCATCCGTTGCGAAAAAGCCGCAATTCACATGCAGAACATCGGATACGACCGTGTCTACCAGCTCGACGGCGGCATCCTGAAGTATTTCGAGGAAGTCGGCGGCGACCATTACACGGGCGATTGTTTCGTGTTCGACTACCGTACCGCCCTGAATCCGAAGCTGGAGCCGACCGAGACCGCCCAATGCTTCGCCTGCCGCGCGGTGGTCACGCCGCGCCAGCAATTGGCGCCGGAATATGTCTTGGGCGTGTCCTGCCCGCATTGCGCTACCAAGGCGGCAGGCCTCTGAACACAAACGCTCCCGGCTGCGGTCAGTCAGCGGGAGCGTCATCTGGTCCTTTTCACCGTGGATGCGTCATGCACCGCACGGCGCGCAGCGCCAAATTACACCACGATGTGCGGTGCATCGACACCTTGGGCCGAGCCAACGATCTGGGCAATTGTGTCATCGATCACACCGGGGTCGCGTGCCGCGGCGGCGCTCTGGAGATCATGGATCGAGCCGATCAGGCCGTGGGCGATGTCGAATGCTTTCGGATTCAGGTACGCAGCGATCTCGGCCTGCGTATCGATATGCTTGGTGAACTCGGTTGCGACCGCGACACGTCCGTTGAACACCAGGGCGTCCGCTGACTGCGCATCTGCCACCATCTTCATCACCACGTTGTCGACCGTAATCCAGCCCCAGTTGAGCGCGTCGGTCCAGAACTTGATGCCCTCCGCGTCACCCTGTCGGCCGAAGGTGTTCTCGTATACCTTTTCCACGACGGCCTGGTTGCCCATGCCGCCGTAATTGGTCTGGTATTCCGCGGATGCGGCAAAGTCCTTCGAGATTTGCGTCAGCACATTGGGATTGATATTCATGGCATCGACCCAGAACTTCAGGCCTTCGGGATCGGCTGGGCGCCCGAAATATTCGACGTACAGTTTTTGTATCGCAGTGACATTGTCTGCCATCGCAGCCTCCTTTTCGAAAATGTAAATTTATTCTACATGACTAAAAAAATAAGGCGCGCATCGCACACAACAGTGCTCTATCACATTCCGATAAACACTATTTCTCGACGGAAGTAATCACTTACATTTCCGACTCTAAATTGTTAAATTATTAAAGTTTCAAACAATATAAAAGCCCCCGGCGATTGGCGGGTTTTACGTGGGTCCGGAATCTGTCGCGGTTCAGCGGAAGTAGGCTGCGACCTCGCGCACGGCGCTCTCGTCGAGCATGCCTGCCGCGGCGCGCAGGCGCACCAGGTTGATCAGGTAGTTGTAGCGTGCCTGCGCCAGGTCGCGCTGGCTGGTGTACAGCTGCTGCTGGGCGTTCAGCAGGTCGAGGTTGATGCGCACCCCGCCCTTGATGCTCTGCTCGGTGGCAGTCATCAAGAGCTTGCCGGATTCCACCGCCTTCTCGAGCGCAGCGATCTTGGCGATGCTGTTCTGCACTTGATCGTAGGACTTGCGCATCTCGACCAGGATGCGGTTGCTTCGCACGTCGAGGTCGGCCTTGGCGCGTTCGTAGCCCGCGGCCGACTGGCGCGTCGCGGCATTGACGGCGCCGCCCTGATAGATCGGAATGTTCACCTGTACACCGACGGTCCGGTTGACCGTATTCTGGTTGTAAGTGTTGAGGGACTCGGCATCGCCTTTACTGTATGCCGCCACGAAGTCGACGCGCGGGTAATGCCCTGCTTTCTGACGCTGGATGTCCAGCCTTTGATTCTCGACCACCAGGCGCGCCGCGGCCAGTTCCGGATTGTTGGCGATGGCGCTCTGCCGCCATTCCTCGAAGCCCTTCAGGGGCAAGCTCGCGAAGTGGAAATCCGGGCCGAGCTTGTCCAGCGTGCCCGGTTCCATGCCGATCACCCCCGCCAGGGTATTGCGCGCGGCGGTGGCGTTGTCCTGCGCCTCGATCAGCTGGGCCTCGGCGAGGTCCAGGCGGGCCTGGGTCTCGATCATGTCGGTCCGGGTACCCTCGCCTTTCTCGAACAGGCGCTGGTTGACCTTCTGCTGCTCGGCATACACGTTGCGCTGGACCTGGGACAGCTCGACTTGGTCTTCGGCAAACAGCGCGTCGGCGTAGGCGCTGATGACGCGGATGATGACGTCATTGGTATTCGCCTCGAACTGCCTGGCGCCCTGCGCGGCCTGCACTTTGCCCTGGCGGTAGCGCGCGATTGCGTCCAGACTCAGGATAGGCTGGCGGACCTGGACGACGGTCGAGCGGCTGATGTAATGCGGATGGGTAGGCGGCGTTTCGCCAAGCGGGGTCAGGTAAGTCAAATCGGCGTTGTTGCGGCTCCCGGAAAAACTGGCCGACACCTGGGGCAGCAGGCCTGAACGCCCCAGCACCGCACTTTCCTTGGCCGCCTCGCTTTCCCAGAAATTCATCCGGTAGGCCGGGTCGTTCTTCAGCGCCGCTTCATAGGCCTGCTGCAGGCTGACCGCGCCGGCACCGCCGGATGCGGCGGCCAGCACGACGGCCGCCATGGCGAGGACTGTCCGGCGCAGCGCGCTGGCACCTTGAATAGCCTTCGCCATGATCAATCCTCGCTCATCGACGAATGGGCCCGGTCGAACACCGGTTTGAGCAGGTAGCTCATCATGGTGCGCTCACCGGTCTTGACGAACAGTTCCACCGGCATGCCGGGACGGATGTCCATCTTGTGCCGGTCGATCATCTTCGCGCCTTTCGGCGACACCTTCACGCGCACGCGGTAGAACGCGGCACCGGTGCGCTCGTCGACGGCGCGGTCGGCGGATACCGTCTCCACCACGCCCGGGATGTGCGGGGTGCGGTTGGTGTTAAAGGCCGAGAAAATCAGCTCGGTCGGCAGGCCCTCATGCACCTTGTCGACCAGGTTGACCGGCAACTGGCCCTCGACGATCAATGGGTCGCCGGACGGCACGATGTCCATCATCTTGAAGCCGGCCGGCACCACGCCGCCGTTGGTGAACACCGCCAGGCCGACCACGGTGCCGCTGACCGGCGCCTTGACGTCCACGTTTGCCAATTCGAACTGCTGGGTGCTCATGCGCGCGCCCTGGGCTTCCGCTTCTTTCTGGGTTTCGGCCAGCGCGGTACGGACTTCTTTTTGGTAGTCCTGGGTACGCTGCGCCTTGCGCAGGGTCAGCTCCATGACCTGGCGCTGTGCCCGGCCGATGTTGCCAATATCTTCCGAAATCGCTCCTTGCAACTGGGCATAAGTACGCTCCAGCTCCAACAGGCGGTTGCGGGCCACATAGCCTTCCCTGGCCAGGTCGCGCATGCCCTCGAGCTGCTCCTTCAGGATGGCGACCTGGGCCTTCTTGCTGTCGCGCGATTCCTGCAGCCCCTGGATCTGGACCTTCAGGCCGGCGATGTTTTCGTCCACCCCGCCCAGTTCGTTCTGCAACGACGCCCGGCGCGAGGCCAGCAGCTGGGTCTGCAGCGTCATCATCTCGGCCACTTTCGGATCGCTGCCGCGCTTGGTCAGCTCCTCCGGAAAACGGATGCTCTTCAAGCCGTCACGCTCGGCGATCAGGCGCGCCTCGGTGGCGCGCGCGCTCAGGTACTGGGCTTCGGTCATGTCGAGCCCGGCTTGCGCGTTGACGGCATTCATGCGCACCAGCACCTGACCGGCTTTCACCACGTCGCCGTCCTTGACGAGGATTTCCTGGATGGTGCCGCCGGTCTGGTGCTGCACCGCCTTGCGGTTCGATTCCGCCGCCACGGTGCCGGACATCGGCACGCCCTTGTCGAGCGGCGCGAACGAGGCCCAGACCAGGAAGCCGGCCACACCCAACAGCACGATCAGCCAGCCGATGCGCGCAAAGACACGGGCATCGGTATTGACGGTCAACGGAGCAAGGTCATGGCTGATGACTTCGGTAGCGCCGCTCTTCTGCGTATCCTTCGATTGGACGAGCTTCATTACTTGCTTCCTTGTTCGGTCGTTGCGGCGGCCGCAGCGGCCTGAGCCTGAGCCTGGGCCTGCGCTTGAGCTTGGGCCTGAGACTGTTGTACGGCCTGCTGCTGCGCCATCGCCTTCTGTGTTGCTTCCTGCAGTGCGGCCAGTACCTGATTGGTCGGCCCGAACATCTGGGCGGCGCCATCGCGCAGCAGCAGAAGCTTGTTGGTGACGCCGATAATGCTGTTCCGGTGCGTGATGAGCACGATGGTCTTGCCGCGGCGGCGCAGGTCGAGAACGGCCTGCACCAGTGCCTGCTCACCCACCTCGTCGAGGTTCGAGTTCGGCTCGTCCAGCACGATCAGGGCCGGGTCCCCGTACATTGCGCGGGCCAGGCCCAGGCGCTGTTTCTGGCCGCCGGAAAGCCCGGCGCCGCCGTCGCCCAGCGGGGTGTCGTAACCCTTGGGCAAGTGCAGGATCATGTCGTGGACGCCGGCGCGCTTGGCCGCCTCGACCACTTTTTCGGCGTCCAGTTCGCCGAAGCGTGCGATGTTGTCGCTGACGGTACCGCCGAACAGTTCGATATCCTGCGGCAAGTAGCCGATGCTCGGGCCAAGCTCGCCCTTGTTCCAGGCATGGATGTCGGCGCCATCCAGGCGCACTTTGCCCATCATGGCCGGCCACACGCCCACCAGCAGCCGCGCCAGCGTCGATTTGCCGGACCCGGACGGTCCGATCACGCCCAGCGCATCGCCGGGGGCGATACCGAAGGACATACCCTTGACCACGGCCTGATTGCTGCCCGGCGGCGCGGCGGTGACGCCTTCCACGGTCAGGATGCCTTGCGGCTTCGGCAGCTCCATGCCGGCGCTGCGCTCCGGGTTTGCGGACAATAACGCGGTCAGGCGCTCGTAGGCGCTGCGGGTGCTCGCCCACGACTTCCACACCGCGATCACCTGCTGCACCGGCGCCAGCGCGCGGCCGACCAGGATCGAGGCGGCGATCATCATGCCCGGGGTGATCTTGCCCTCGACGGCCAGCAAAGCGCCGAAACCGAGCACCAGCGACTGCAGCGAAACCTGCACGAACTTCGTGATCGCGCCGACGATGCCGGCTTTCTGGCTGGCTTCGGCCTGCAGATTCAGGAAGCGGCTGTGCAGCTTGAACCAGCGGCCCATCAGATTCGGCAGCATGCCCATCGATTCGATGACTTCGGCGTTGCGCAGGTTGTTGGTCGCCAGGGTGCTGGCGGCGATCGCCATGGCATTGGCCTCGCTGAGCGGCGCGTGCGACACCTTTTCGTTGATGACGGCCAGTGCTATCAGGACGGCGGTGCCGCACAGGGCGAATACGCCCAGCCAGGGTTCGAAGAAGAAAATGACGATCAGGTAGAACGGGAACCACGGCGCGTCGAAGAACGCGAACAGGGCGTTGCCGGTCAAAAACTGGCGCAGGTTGGTCAGGTCATTCAAGGCCTGGCCCGCATTGCCGCCCGCCTTCTTGAGGTTCTGCTCGAAGGCGGCGGTATAGACGCGCTTGTTGAGCAACATATCGAACCTGGCGCCGACGCGCACCAACACGAAACTGCGCATCATTTCGAGCGCGGACATGAACACGTAGGCGCCGAGCATCATCAAGGTCAGCATCAACAGCGTGATCTCATTGCGGCTCGCCAGCACACGGTCATAGACTTGCAGCATGTACAGGGAGGGCACCAGCGCCAGCAGGTTTGTGACGGCACTGAAAGTGCCGACAGTCACGAACGTACTTTTGAAGCCCCGCAGAGCGGTCTTGATCTCGTCTTGGGATTCGGATGGTTTATTGATCATTTTAGGCTGTCGTCAAAAGGCGCCTGTCGACTAAATTCACCATCATCGGCAGACGGGACATTATCACCCAAAATGCAAAATTCCCTTGGATTCTTGGGAGCAATGACGGAACCGGATCGGGTAACGGCATTCATTCCGAGGAACTGTAATGGCAAGATCAAAGCGAATTGTCAGCATTTGTCACCGGATTGCAGCACCAAGTATAAATTTGAAACAATTAGTAAATCGTAAATTATTGTGAAGCCTCATGTTATAATCGGCAACTTATCTTCGGGTTTTCACCCGAAACGGACGCGCGGCGTCTTACGCGCGGCGCCGATCCCGATGCCATGACCGAGCCCTTACACTTATGATTTCCCGTTCCATGCTGGACGGCGTCTGGCGCTACCGCGGATTCATCGCGGGCAGCGTACGCCGCGAATTCCAGACCAGGTACCGCAATTCCCTGCTCGGGGCCGCATGGACGATCCTGAACCCGCTGGCGATGATCGTCGTCTATACCGTCATCTTCTCCCAGGTGATGGGCAACCGGCTGCAGGGCAACTCCGGCCATTTCGCCTACAGTATCTACCTGTGCGCGGGCGTGCTGACCTGGGGCCTGTTCGCCGAGATCACCACGCGCGGCCAGAACGTCTTTCTCGAGAATGCCAACCTGATCAAGAAGCTTCAGTTCCCGCGGATCTGCCTGCCGATCGTCGTCGTCCTCAATTCCCTCGTCAATTTCGGTATCATTTTCGGGCTGTTCACGGTCTTTCTCGCGATCAGTGGCGCCTTTCCCGGCTGGACCTTCCTGGCCATGCTGCCGGTGCTGGCGGTGCAGGTGCTGTTCTCGATCGGCCTGGCCATGGTGCTGGGCGTACTGAACGTGTTCTTCCGCGACGTCGGCCAGTTCTTCGGCATCGTGCTGCAGTTCTGGTTCTGGTTCACGCCGGTCGTGTATCCGGTTACCGCCCTGCCCGGGCAATACCGCGCATGGCTGTCCCTGAATCCGATGGCGGCCGTGGTGCAGGCCTACCAGGGCATTCTGCTGAACGGCCAGCTGCCGGCCTGGCGCAGCCTGCTGCCGGTGACGGTGCTGGCGCTGCTGTTCTGCGCGCTTGGCATGCACCTGTTCCGCAAGCGCGCCGGCGAAATGGTGGACGAACTGTAATGGGCGCGATCAAAGTCACAGGCCTGGGCAAGGCCTATAAACAGTACGGCAACCGCTGGAGCCGTCTCGCCGAGTGGATCCTGCCCGGAGCCGGGCCGCGACACAAGCTGAAATGGGTCCTGCGGGACATCAATTTCGAGCTGGCGCCCGGCGACGCGGTCGGCATCATCGGCATCAACGGTGCCGGCAAGAGCACCCTGCTCAAGCTGATCACCGGCACCGCCCAGCCGAGCGCCGGCAGTGTCTCGATCGCCGGCAGCGTGGCCGCCCTGCTCGAATTGGGGATGGGCTTCCACCCCGATTTCACCGGCCGCCAGAACGTGTTCATGGCCGGCCAGCTGCTGGGCATCGCGGTTCACGAGATCGAGGCGCTGATGCCGGAGATCGAGGCCTTCGCCGAGATCGGCGACTACATCGACCAGCCGGTTCGGGTGTACTCGTCCGGCATGCAGATGCGCCTCGCTTTCAGCGTGGCCACGGTGCGGCGCCCGGACGTGCTGATCGTCGACGAAGCCTTGTCGGTGGGCGACGCCTACTTCCAGCACAAGAGCTTCGACCGCATCCGCGAATTCCGCAAGCAGGGCACGACGCTGCTGATCGTCAGCCACGACCGCGCCGCCATGCAGTCGATCTGCGACCGCGCGATCCTGCTCGACGGCGGCCGCCTGGCCAAGCAGGGCTCGCCCGAAGAGGTGATGGACTATTACAACGCCCTGATCGCGGAGCGCGAAGGCAGCACTGTCGAACAGGTCGCGACCCCCGAGGGCCGGGTCCAGACCACCTCGGGCAACGGCCGCGCCAACGTGATCGAGGTGGCCGTCGAAAACGAGGAGGGCCGCGCACTCGAGATCCTGAACGTCGGTGTGCCTGCCACACTGCGCATCCGCGTGCGGGTCAATGATGCCCTGCCGCGCCTGGTACTTGGCTACATGATCAAGGATCGCCTGGGCCAGGAGATCTTCGGCACCAATACCCACTTCCTCGACCATGCGCTGACCGAGCTCGCGCCAGGCGAAACCATCGACTACCGCTTCCGTTTCCCGCTCAATCTGGGGCCTGGCAGCTACTCGGTCACGACCGCACTGACGAGCAACGAAACCCACCTCGCCGACAACTACGAATGGCGCGACCTCGCCGCCATCTTCACCGTCGTGAACATGAACCGCCGCGAGTTCGTCGGCAGCAGCTGGCTGGAACCGCAAGTGGAGATCCAACGATGAATCACGCTTCGCCTGGCCAGACCCCGACCAAGCAGACTTCCTTCTACCGCGCCTTCGAGGACCGCTACCGCGGCTCGCGCGACATCATCAAGGACCGGTTGCGCGCCTATGCCCGCTTCACCGACCCACTGCGCGAACTGGCGGGCCGCCCCACCGCGCTCGACCTCGGCTGCGGTCGCGGCGAGTGGCTGGAACTGCTGGGCGAACGGGGTTTCGATGCCAGCGGCGTCGATCTCGACGAGGGCATGCTGGCCGCTTGCCGCGAGCGCGGGCTGGCCGCCAGCCACGGCGACGCGCTGGCCGCCCTGCGCTCGCGCCCCGACGCCAGCCTGGCGCTGGTCTCGGCCTTTCACCTGGTCGAGCACTTGCCCTTCGACCTGGTGCGGGAGCTGATCGCCGAAGCGCTGCGCGTGCTGCAGCCGGGCGGCCTCCTGATCATGGAAACACCGAATCCGGAAAACCTGACGGTCGGCGCCACCAGCTTCTACCTCGATCCCTCGCACCTGCATCCGCTGCCGCCGGGACTGCTCGGCTTCGCGGCCGAGCACGCGGGATTCGCGCGCCAGCGCATCGTCCGCCTGCAGGAAGACCCGAACCTGCACACCGATTCCCAGGTCGGCCTGATCACCGTGCTGGCGGGCGTCAGTCCCGATTACGGCGTGGTCGCGCAGAAGGCCGCCGATGCCGCCGCGCTGGCCCCGTTCGATGCCGCCTTCGCTTCGTCCATGGGCATCACCCTGGGCCAGCTGGCGCTGCGCTACGAGGAGCAGATGGCCCGGCAGCACGCCGAGATCCACCAGATCCTGGCACGCATCGAGCGTCATGGAACCCAGCTGGCGGCCGAGAACCAGGAAGCCCGCCGGCAGCTGGGCGAACTCCACCAGCTGATCGACGAGGCGCGCCAGCATGCCGGGCGCCAGGACGAACGCATTGCCCACGTGGACGAGCGCATGGTCCGCGTGGACGAGCGCATTGCCCATGTGGAGGCGCATGCGGCGGAGATGTCGCAACGCGTGGTCGACCTGCTGTCGAGCACATCGTGGAAGATCACCGAGCCGATGCGGCGCGTGATGGCGGTTGCCTACCGGCTGCGCAATGCCCAGCGCGAAGGCCGCCTGGGCAGCGCGGCGAAATCGCGCCTGCTGCGCCTGACCCGCCGCGCCGGCGGCGCGGTATTACGCCGGCCTGCCCTGAAGCGCGGAGTGCGCGCCGTGCTGCGCAAGGTGCCGGCGCTGGAGTCGCGCCTGTACACGCTCATGCTGGACAACAGCGGCGCCACCCGCCTGGTGCTGGACGAGGAACCGGGCGAGCTGTCGCCGCGCGCGGCGCGCATCTACCGCCAATTGAAACAGGAACAAGCAAGGATGAACAATGCGGATCGTCATTGATCTTCAGGGCGCCCAGTCCGAAAGCCGCTTCCGCGGCATCGGCCGCTATTCGCTCGGCCTGGCGCTCGGCATGGCGCGCAACGCCGGCGGGCACGAGATCTGGCTGGCGCTGAACGCTGCCCTCGGCAACGCCATCGACGATATCCGCCAGGCCTTCGCCGGCCTGGTCCCGCCGGAACGCATCTGCGTGTTCGACATTGCCGGCCCCACGGCCGAAGCGCTGGCCGGCAACGGGCCGAACGCACGCGCCAGCGAGCTGCTGCGCGAATATGCGATCGCGCAGCTGCAGCCCGACGCGGTGGTGATCACCAGCCTGTTCGAAGGCTATGTGGACGACGCCGTGGTCTCGGTCGGCCGCTTCGCCGACGGCGCCGCCACTGCGGTGGTGCTGCACGACCTGATTCCCTTCCTGAACCCGGAGCAGTACCTGCCCCGGCCCGAGCAGCGCAGCTACTACGAGCGCAAGATCGCGTCGCTGCGCCGGGCCGGCCTGCTGCTGTCGAATTCCGAGCACTCGCGCCAGGAAGCGATCGCCGCGCTGGACTTCGATCCGGCGCGTATCGTGACCGTCTCGACCGCCGTCGACGAACGCTTCCATCCGGCCGAACTCGAGCCGGGCCGGCTGGCGGCACTGCTGGGCCGCTTCGGTATCGCGCGCGCGGCGATCATGTGCGCACCCGGCGGATTCGACGCACGCAAGAACATCGACGGCCTGATCGCCGCCTACGGCATGCTGCCGGCGCCACTGCGCGCGGCGCACCAGCTGGTCCTGGCGGGCAAGATCAACGAGGGCGAGCGCCAGCGCCTGGACGACCTGGCGCGCCGCCACGGCCTGGCCGCCGACGAGCTGGTGCTGACCGGCTATGTCAGCGACGCCGAGCTCATCGACCTGTACCGCAGCGCAGCGCTGTTCGTGTTCCCCTCGCTGCACGAGGGCTTTGGCTTGCCGGTGCTGGAGGCGATGGCCTGCGGCGCCCTCGTGATCGGGGCGGACAGCACCAGCATCCCGGAAGTGGTCGGCAATCCGGAGGCGCTGTTCGATGCCCGCAATCCGGCCTCGATCGCGGCCAGGATCGGGCAGGTGCTCGGCGACCCCGCGCTGCAGCAGCGCCTGCGCGAACACGGCGTGGTCCAGGCCCGCAAGTTCAGCTGGGACCACAGCGCCCGCCTTGCGATCGCCGCGCTCGAAGCCGACGTGGCGGCGCGCGCAGCCGCCACGCCGGCCGCCATGGTGGCGGGAAAGCCGCGGATCGCCTTCCTCTCGCCGCTGCCGCCGGAACGCACCGGCGTGGCCGACTACGCCGTGCGGGTGCTGCCGGCGCTGCTGCCGCACTTCGAGGTCGAGCTGATCGTCAACCAGGCCGAGGTCGCGCTGCCGCCCGAGCTGACGCATCTGCCCCACCACCCGCTGGCCTGGCTCGACCAGCATCCGGAGCGTTACCGGCACATCGTCTACCAGTTCGGCAACAGCCCCTTCCACAGCCACATGATGCAGCTGCTGCAGCGCCATCCGGGCGTGGTGGTGCTGCACGACTTCTTCCTCAGCAGCATGCTGTCGTACGAGCAGATCAGCGGTGCCATGCCCGGCGCGTGGACGCGCAGCCTGCTCCATTCGCATGGCTACGCGGCGGTACGCGCCAGTATCGAACCGGGTGGCGTCGACCGCGCCAAGGAAGACTATCCCTGCAACCTCGAGATACTGCAGGATGCCTCGCACGTGATCGTGCACTCCGAGTACGCGCGCCAGCTGGCGCGCGACTGGTACGGTCCGGAAGCGGGCCGCGACTGGAGCCCGGCCCAGCTGCCGCGCGCGGTGCCGTCCGAAAACGACCGTGCCACGGCCAGGCGCGCGCTCGGCATCGCCGACGACGCCTTCCTGGTCTGCAACTTCGGCTTCGTCGCCCCCACCAAGCACTGCATGGAACTGCTGCAAGCCTGGCTGGCATCCGGCCTGCGCGACGACGCCCGCTGCCACCTGGTCTTCGTCGGCGCCAACCATGGCGGCGACTACGGACGCGAGCTGCTCGACACCATCGCGGCCGCCGGCGCCGGCAAGAACGTGCGCATCTCCGGCTGGACTTCGGACGAGGATTATTTCCGCTACCTGCAGGCGGCCGACCTCGGCGTCCAGCTGCGCACCAGTTCGCGCGGCGAGACCTCGGGCACGGTCCTCGACTGCATGATCTACGGCTTGCCGGTCATCGTCAACGCCAACGGCGCGATGGCCGAATTCCCGCACGACGCCGTGTGGATGCTGCCGGACCTGTTCAGCCGGCAGCAGCTGGTCGAGGCGCTCGAGACCCTGCGCGCCGACGACGCCCGCCGCCTGGCGCTGGGCACCGCCGGCTTCGCGCTGATGGGTACCCGCAACAGCCCGGAACGCGTCGGCGCGATGTACAAGGAAGCGCTCGGGCGCGACGCGGTCCGCCAGCGGCACGGCCGCCATGCGTTGTTCCGCGCGTTGCTGCAGACGCCCGGCCTGGACGACGGCGATGCGACGCTGCAGCGCCTGGCGCGCTGCATTTCCCGCGCCCCCGACCCGTTGCAGCCGCGCCAGTTGCTGCTGGACGTGACGACGATCGCGCGCCACGACCTGAAGACCGGAATCGAGCGCGTGGTGCGCAACCAGCTGCTCGAACTGTTGCAGCTGCGCGCCATCGGCTACCGGGTGGAGCCGGTATATCTCGACAGCGCCGAAGGCCAGCCGCAATACCGCTATGCGCGCAACTACGCGGCGCGCCTGCTCGGTATCGAACAGGTGCTGGAGGGCCAGGACCCGGTGGTCGACGTGCTCGCCGGCGATATCTATTACTGCGCCGACCATTCCCCGCACGCGGCGATGGAAGCCGCGAAGAGCGGCCTGTACGCGGCCTGGCGCGCGCGCGGCGTAAGCATCAATTTTGTGGTGTACGACCTGCTCCCCGTGCTGCGTCCGGACTTTTTCCCGCCGCGCGCCGACATTATCCACGCCACCTTCCTCGACTGCGTGGCGGGCGAAGCCGACCGCATGATCTGCATCTCGCAAGCCGTGTGCGACGACCTGGCCGCCTGGCTGGACCGCCGTGTCCGCGAGGCCGGCATCCAGCGCCGTCCGAACCAGCTGCTGACGGCGCTTCATCTGGGCGCCGACCTCGAACTCGAGCAGCCGCACGGCGCCGCGTCCGCGCCGCTGGTTGAGCACGTCGCCGCCCGCCCCAGCTTCCTGATGGTCGGCACGATCGAGCCGCGCAAGGGCCACCTGCAGGCGATCGAAGCATTCGAACTGCTGTGGGCCGCGGGCGTCGACGTCAACCTGGTCATCGTCGGCCGCGAAGGCTGGAAGCCGCTGCCGGATGCGGACCGGCGCACCCTGCCGCGCATCATGGAACGCCTGCGCGGCAGTCCGGAACTGGGCCGCCGCCTGCTGTGGCTGGAGGGCATCGACGACGATACCCTGCAACAGGTCTACCTGGCCAGCACCTGCCTGCTGTCCCCGAGCGAAGGCGAAGGCTTCGGCCTGCCGCTGATCGAAGCGGCCCACCACGGCCTGCCGCTGCTGGTGCGCGACTTGCCGGTGTTCCGTGAAGTGGCCGGCGAGCATGCGCGCTACTTCTCGGGCCTGGACGGCGAATCGCTGGCCGCCGCCGTACGCGAGTGGCTGGCGCTGCACGCGGACGGACGGCAACCGCCGTCCCGCGGCATGGCCTGGATGACCTGGCAGGAACAGGCACGAGCCCTGCTCGCCCTGCTGACCGCGCCGTCCACGGAGCACCAGTCATGAAGCGCTGGTATCGGGACGGCGCCAACGGTCCGCTGGGCCTGGCCGTGGCGGCGCTGCTGAGCCTGGGCTATGCCCTGTGGCTGTACAAGTATCCGGTGCTGCGCGGAACCTCGCCCTTCTGGTGGCGCGAGGACGCCGACATCACCCAGTACCTGGCCGGCTTCAATGCCTTCGTCCACGAGCCCTGGCACTGGCCGCTATTGCACATGACGTCGCTGAACGCGCCCGAAGGCACCTACGCCACCTTCCTCGACACGGTTCCGCTGTACGCCTTGTTCCTGAAACTGGTGCATCCGGGCGCGGGTTACTGGAATCCCTACGGCCTGTGGATCGCGCTGTGCTTCACGCTGCAGGGCGTGGGCGCGTGGTGGATCTGCCGTGAAGCAAAGATACGCAGCTGGCCGGTGCTGGTGGCGCTGGCGCTGCTGCTGGCCTGCTTCCCGGCGTTCACCCGCCGCATTCCGCACACCAGCCTGATGTCGCAATGGCTGCTGCTGTTCGCGCTGGCGCTCTACCTGCGCAGCGGCCGCATGTTGCGCCTGGCAACCTGGCCATGGGTGGCGCTGATCGTCGGCGCCTTCTACATCAACATCTACCTGTTCGTGATGGTTTCGAGCGTGTTCGCCGCCGACGTGTTGCGCGAAGCGCTGCGCAGGCCCGACAGGCGCGCCTCCCTGCAGCGCGCCCTGCTGGCGCCAGTGCTGGCATTCGGCCTGCTGTACCTGAGCATGTGGATCACCCTGCTGCCGCTGCCGCCGGGCGCCGCCAAGGGCGACTGGGGCTTCGGCTACTACTCGATGAACCTGCTGTCGCCGCTGAACGGCGGCATGCTGCTGCGCCTGGAACACCCCCAGGCCGCCGATACGCAAGGCGAAGGCCATAACTACCTCGGCATCTTCCTGCTGGCGCTGACGGTGGTCGTGTACCGGCTGCGCGCCCGTTCCGACCCGGCGTTCTGGCGCCGCCATGCCGCGCTGTTCGCCGTGCTGGTCATGCTGACGGTCTACGCCTTGTCGAACCGCGTATTCTTCGGCCCCACCCTCCTTTACACCGTATGGGTACCATCCGCGCTGGAACACCTGACCGCGACCTTCCGTTCGTCGGGCCGTTTCTTCTGGCCGGTCGGCTATGCGATCGTCGTATTCACGGTGCTCGGCGTGGCACGCTACATCAGGCCGCGGCCGGCCGCGGCGCTGCTCGCCGCCCTGGTGGCGCTGCAGTTGTGGGACCTGAAGCTGCACCATGAAAGCGTGCGCGCCGAAATTGCCCAGGGCGGCACCCAGGTCATCGATGCCGCGCACTGGGATGCGTTCCTCGGTCCGGGCGTACTGGCGCTGAATTATTACCCGCCGTCCCGCTGCGGCCAGTCGCCAGCGCACCGGACGCTGCTGCCGACGATGGTGTATGCAGTGAAACATGGCTATCCGCTGTCGACCGGCTACATTGCCCGCACGGCAAAGCCATGTACCGGCTACGACACCGACATCGCGCGCCTGCCTGCCAGTACCGCCGTCGTCTTCGAGAAAGAGACTTTCCCGGACCAGGGCGATGCCGAGCGGCTGATGGGCCATGACGCGACCTGCGCCGACATGCAGGCCGTGTTCCTGTGCAAGCGTAACCGTATTTCCCCTTCCCCTGAAAAGCCATGAAAAAACGCGTTTCGCTGATTGCGCCTTTTTATAACGAGGCAGGCAACGTAATGGAATTCTTCCGGCGCGTGGCCGCGGTGGCGGACAGCCTGCCGCAGTACAGCTTCGAGGTGGTGGCCGTCAATGATGGCAGCCGCGACAGTACCTGGGCCGATCTGCTGGAAGCCCGCGCTCGATATCCGTGGGCCCACCTGGTCGACCTGTCGCGCAACTTCGGCAAGGAAGCCGCCCTGACGGCAGGACTGGACCGTGCAGAGGGCGATGCCGTGGTGCCCATCGACTCGGACCTGCAGCATCCCCCCGAACTCCTGGCGCAGATGCTCGACCAGTGGGAGCGCGGCGCCGAGGTCGTGCTGGCGCGCCGTACCGACCGCGATGCCGACGGCAAGCTGCAAAAATTGTCGGCCACTTCCTTCTATCGCTTCCACAACAAGATCTCGGACGTGGAGGTGCCGATGGACGTCGGCGACTTCCGCCTGATGGACCGGCGGGTCGTGCTGGCGCTGCGCGAACTGCCGGAAAATCATCGCTTCATGAAAGGCTTGTTCGCGTGGGTGGGCTTCCGTACCGTGACGATTCCGTACGAGCATACGAAGCGCCATGCCGGCGCATCCAGTTTCAACTTCTGGAAATACTGGAACCTGGCGCTGGAAGGCATTACCAGCTTTTCGACGGCGCCGCTGAAAATCTGGACGTATATCGGACTCAGCGTTTCCTTCCTGGCTTTGCTGTATGCGACGATGATCGTAGTCCGGACCCTGCTGCATGGCATCGACGTGCCCGGCTACGCATCGCTGATGGCGGGCGGCATGTTCCTCGGCGGCGTACAACTGATCGGCATCGGCGTGCTGGGCGAATACGTGGGCCGCATCTATCATGAAGTCAAGCGCCGGCCGGTCTACCTCGTGCGTGAAGAACACACCCATGACGGGGCTTGAGCGGCTGCTGGCGCGCCATCGCGCCATGCTGATGTTCGGCCTGATCGGTCTCGCCAACACCCTGCTGCATTCCGGCGCGGTGATCGCCCTGGTCGAAACTGCGCTGGCCGGCCCAGTGCCGGCCAATGTGGCCGGTTTCGCCGTGGCAAATACCTTTTCCTTCTTCGCGAATTGCCGCTATACGTTCCGCCAGCCGCCGAGCTGGCTGCGCTACCGCAAGTTCCTGGCCGTTTCCCTGCTGAGCCTGGTCCTGACGGTCGCGCTGTCGGCGCTCGCCCAGGCCCTGCGCTGGCATTATCTCGCCGGCCTGCTGCTGGTCCTGCTCTGCGGTCCGGTGCTGACCTATGTGCTCCACAAGAGCGTTACCTTCCGTCACGCCGCCTGACATGACGACGCGTTCTTTCCCTCCCCCGCGCGACCATGCCCTGGACAGCGTCCGCGCGGTCGCTACGTTGCTCGTGATCACGATCCATGTGTGCGCCAAGGGTTTCTTCCTGATGAGCCAGCATAACTGGTGGGCGGTCAATCTCTACGAAAGCACGGCGCGCGTGTCAGTGCCGCTGTTCTTCATGATCAGCGGCGCGCTGCTGCTGCCGCGCAGCCACGAGATCGCATCCATCGGCCGCCGCCTGTGGCGCATCGGACTGCCGCTACTGGCGTGGTCGCTGCTCTACCTGCTGTGGTTCCGCCATACCGGTCAACATCACCGCGGCTGGCTGACCCTGATCCTCGCCGGTCCCGTGGTCGCCCACCTGTGGTATCTGTACGCGCTGGCGGGCATCTATGTCTTCCTGCCGGTGCTGGCGGCCTTCCACCAGGCGCTGCCGCTAAGGCAGCAGGTGTTCTGCCTACTGTTCTGGTTCGTCGCCGCCAGCCTGGTGCCGCTGGAAATCACCCTTACCGGACAACGGCTGCTGGGCATCGACTGGGCCGCGCTGGCGCTCTACCCCGGCTACATGGCGATCGGCGCCTTGCTGTACAAAAAACTGCCTGCCGTACCACAGCGAGCTGTTACCACTTGGGCATGGATGGCCTGGATTTTATTGTCCGTAACGATCGCAGTGGCAACGTGGTGGCGCAGCCATATTCTGGCGCATGCCGACGAGACCTTCTATGTGTATTCGAGCCCGCTGGTGGTAGCGGCTGCCATGGCCGCGTTCGTCGGCCTGCGTGGCCTGGCCGCAGCCGCCGTCCGGCCCGGCAGCAGGCTGCATGGGGCCATCGGCTGGTTCGCCAACRTGAGTTTCGGCGTCTACATGATCCATGTCTGGCTACTGTTCGCGCTCGATGGCTACGGCATCGACTACCGCTTTACCAATCCGTGGCTGGCGATCCCGCTGCTGGTGCTGCTGGCCGCCGCGCTCTCCGCGCTGCTGGTCCGGGCTCTGCAGGTCCTGCCGCTGGTGCGCGCCATCGTGCCGCGCTGAGCGCCGCTGCGCATCGGTGCGTCGGCGAACAGTGGAGGGCTGCCGTACGCACGTAGAATCGTCGTCGACATGTCGACGATTAGGATGCGCGATGGCGACCGGAAGCAGAAAGGAAGAAGGGCTGGAGAAACCACTCGACCGGCAGGGCGGCCAGAGCGCCGGCGTGCCGGCCGAGGGCGAAGTCGAAGGCAATGCCTACAGCCCGCTCGGCACCGCCGGCGTCAAGCACTGGCAGGCGACCTATATCACCGAGGACGGCCTCCAGGACCGCGGCAACATCTTCTTTGCCGCCGTCGAGATGACGCGCATGCCGATGGTCGTCACCGATCCGCGCCAGCCCGACAATCCGATCGTGTTCGCCAACGGCGCCTTCTTCGACCTCACCGGCTACACGGATGAGGAGGTGATCGGCCGCAACTGCCGCTTCCTGCAGGGCCCGCAAAGCGATCGCCGCACCGTGGAAGAGGTGCGCAATGCGCTCAAGGAGGAGCGCGCGGTCGCGGTCGACATCCTGAACTACAAGAAGGACGGCAAGCCATTCTGGAACGCCCTGTTCATCGGTCCGATCTTCGACCAGGACGGCACGCTGCTGTACTTCTTCGCCTCCCAGATGGACATCACCGAGCGCCGCACCACGCAGGAAGCCTATCTGCAGGCGCAGAAGATGGAAGCGATCGGCCAGCTGACGGCCGGCATGGCCCACGACTTCAACAACCTGCTGCAGGTCATCAACGGCAATCTCGAAGTTGCCTTGATCAGCCTCGACCGCCCGGAGGTGGCGCGCGCGCAGCTCGGACGCGCCCAGCGCGCCGCCATGCGCGCCGGCAAGCTGACCCAGCAGCTGCTGACCTTCGCGCGCAAGCAGCGCCTCGAACCGAAGCCGGTCAACATCAACAACCTGGTGGTGGATTTCTCCGAGATGCTGGTACGCACCCTGGGCGGCAAGATCGAGCTGCGCCTCGACCTGCGTCCCGGGCTGCCGGTCTGCATGCTGGACCCGACCCACCTCGAAATGGCCCTGCTCAACGTCCTGATCAATGCGCGCGACGCCATGCCGGACGGCGGCGAGGTGACGGTCGCCACCGCGATCGTGCGCGGCGAGGACCGCCTGAAAGTGCATGGCCTGCCCCACGGCACCTATATTTCCCTGTGCGTGATCGACCACGGCCCCGGCATGGTGCCCGAGGTGCTGCGCCGCGCGACCGAACCCTTCTTCACCACCAAGGGCCCCGGCACCGGGCTCGGCCTGGCGATGGTGCACGGCTTCGTCCAGCAGTCGCACGGCCGCCTCGAGATCGACAGCCACCCCGGCGAAGGCACCAAGGTCACGATGATCTTCCCGGCCGCCGACAGTGCCGCCAGCCGCGCCGACGCCGCAGCGGGAGCGAACGATGCCGCTGCCGACCAGGCCGAAGCCGCCCGGAGCAAGCCCTGCGTGCTGGTGGTCGAGGACAACGACGACGTGCGCGAGCTGGCCGAACAGGTCTTGGGAATGGAAGGCTATGCGGTGCAGTCGGCGGGCAGCGGCGAACAGGCGATGCACCTGCTGCGCGAAGGCGCCCGGGTGGACCTGCTGTTCACGGACGTGATCATGCCGGGCGGGATGAACGGGCTGGAACTGGTCGAACAGGCCCGCGCCCTGCGTCCGGGACTGCCGGTGCTGGTCACGACCGGCTACATGGACGAACTGCCGCAGGGCGGGCGCGGCGGCGGGCTGGACATCCTGGCGAAGCCTTACCGGCAGGATGATTTACTGGAGCGGGTCAGGCAGGCGTTGGAACGCTAGCGCGTAAACGTCGTCCCCGCGAAGGCGGGGACCCAAGTTCTGCGTGCGTCATCGAAACGCATACAAACTTGGATCCCCGCCTGCGCGGGGACGACGGCATTTACGGGAACGACGTAGCTATTTACTGCTTCGGCAACCCACCCAACAAAGCCGCCAGCTTCTGCTTCGGCTTGGCCGAAGCCACCTGCACCGCTTCGGCCGGGTCCTTGCGCGGGACGGCTGCGGGCTCGTAGGGCTTGAGGAACCACGGATCGATCTTCTCGCGGCGCGGGGCGCCCGGGCCGCGCGGGCCGCGTTCGCTGCGTTCGCTCCGCTCGGCGCGCTCGCCACGGTCGCTGCGCTCGAAGCTGCGGCCATCGGCCTCGCGGCGGCCGGTACTGCGGCGGTCGCTCGAGCGCTCGGCCGGGCGGCCCGGCGCGAAGCCGGTCAGTTCGGCGCGCGTGATGGTCTGCTTGATCAGCTTCTCGATGTCGACAAGCAGGCGCTCGTCCTTGTCCGAGTAGACCGACAGCGCATCGCCGGTGGCGCCGGCGCGGCCGGTGCGGCCGATGCGGTGCACGTAGTCCTCGGCGTTGTACGGCAGGTCGTAGTTGATCACGCAGGGCAGGTCGGTGATGTCGAGGCCGCGCGCGGCGACGTCGGTCGCGACCAGCACGTCGATCTCGCCCTTCTTGAAGGCGTCGAGCGCGGCGATGCGTTCCTGCTGGGTCTTGTCGCCGTGGATGGCCGAGGCCTTGATGCCTGCCTGCTCCAGGTAGCGCGCCAGGCGCGAGGCGCCGATCTTGGTGTTCGAGAACACCAGCACCTGCTTCAGGTCGCGCGAGCGGATCAGGTGCTCGACGACGTCGCGCTTCTGCTCTTCCGCCACCTTGTACAGCACCTGGGTGATCGCGGTATTCGTGGCATTGCTGCGCGCGACCTCGATGGTCAGCGGATCGGTCAGGAAGCTGGCGGCCAGCTTCTTGATCTCGGGCGAGAAGGTGGCCGAGAACATCAGGTTCTGGCGCTTCTTCGGCAGCAGGTTGATGATGCGCTGCAGGTCGGGCAGGAAGCCCATGTCGAGCATGCGGTCGGCTTCGTCCATCACCAGCATCTGCACCTGGGCCAGGCTGATGTTCTTCTGTTCGACGTGGTCGAGCAGGCGGCCCGGGGTCGCGATCACGATCTCGACGCCGCGGCGCAAAATCTCGGTCTGCGGCTTCATGTCCATGCCGCCGAAGACGACGGTGGAACGCAGCGGGGTGTGCTGGGCGTAGGCCTTGACGTTCTCGGCGACCTGGATCGCCAGTTCGCGGGTCGGGGTCAGGACCAGCGCACGCACGGCGTGACGGGCCGGCGACATGCTGGTATTCGCATGCGGCAGCAGGTTCTGGATGATGGGCAGCGAGAAGCTCGCGGTCTTGCCGGTGCCGGTCTGGGCCGCGCCCATGACGTCGCGGCCCTGCAGGACGACAGGAATGGCCTGGGCCTGGATCGGGGTCGGGTGGACATAGCCCTGGTCCGACAGCGCGCGCTGGATCTCAGGCGCCAGACCGAAATCGGCGAAGCGCACGGTCGGCGCGCCGCCAGCATCATTGGTGGTCGTTTCAGACATTTCTTCTTTCGGGCGTTAACAATTGCGCTCTACGCCGGGCTGCGACCTGGCATGGCCAACGCGGGAAACTCCGGGGTGACGGGACGCGCCTGGTACGGCGGTGGCGGCTTGGACGGACGTAGAGATACTAAACCGCGCTCAATTTACCTCAAATCTACCCCTCTGTATATGAAATCCTGTACTTTTGGGCCCCGATTTGCGCGCATTTACGCGATTTTCTCTTTACATTCCTTTACCTGGCTTTACCTTTTCCGCCCTCCCCCACTGGGGCTTGCGTCCGATAATTGATGCAGTGCATTAATAAAGGAAGCAATATGGTCGYAAGCATCAGCAGCAACAGCAACAGCGTGTCGAACTGGGCCGACGCCATCTTTTCCAGGCTCGATACCAGGAACCAGGGCTATATCGACAAGACCGACCTGCAGGACGCCCTGTCGAAGGTCGGCGGCAAGGACAAGGCCGGCGGCCAGTCGGTGAACGTGGACGACACCTTCAGCGCCCTCGACGGCGACAACGACGGCAAGATCACCAAGAGCGAACTCACCGACGCGATGACCAAACTATCGGACCAGCTCAACGCGCAGTTCGACGCCTCGCGCGCCGGCCGCGGCGGCGGCGGACAACCACCGGCGGGTCCGCCGCCCGGCGCCCAGGGTGGTGGCGGCACAAGCGGTACGAACGCCACCGACAGCAGCAGCAGCAGCAGCGACTACATCGCCGCCGCCGACACCGACGGCAACGGTAGCGTCAGCGAGGCCGAAAAAGCCGCCTACGACAAGAAGCTGGCAACTGCCCAGTCCGACGGCGGCGGCAGCGGCGCCTCGGACGGCACCCGGCACGCCCGGCACCAGAAGGATCCGGTACGCGAACTGGCGCACGCCATGCACCTGCTGAAGGCCTATGCGGAGAACAGCGGCGGCAGCGGCGGCAGCAATGGCTCGACGGCTTCGACCGGCAGCACCGATGGCGCGAGCGATACGGGCAACGTCAGCGTCAGCGTCGAAGCCTGATATCAGCGGCGCTGCCAGCCGTGTTCGCGCGCCGCGCGCTCGGCGGCGGCATCGAGCGAAGCGCCGGCGATCCGCTGGTCGATCGCATCGAGCACCGCGGCCGGCATGTCGCTGCCGGCCTGGCGGTAGCCGGCCTGTTCCGGCGCCTGGCCCTGCGCCAGCACCGGAATCCGCCAGCTTCCGGCCTCCCGGCAGGCCAGGCCCGCGGTCGCCCCCAGTTTGAAGCTGCGGCAGTATGCCCCTTCTTTCGTCTGGAAGCTGAGGCCAAGGCGCAGCTGTCCCGCCGGCGCGTCCGACGCCAGCCGCTGCGACAGGGCATCGGCCAGCTCGCCGCGCGCCACGAGTTCGCCGCCCTGCTGGACGATGGGCGAGGCCTCGCCGCTGCGCAGCTGTTGCCAGCCCAGCGCGCCGGCCAGTACCCCGGCCGCAAGCGAGGCCGCGATCGCGCCCCACTGGGGCCAGGCCCAGCGCGCCGGTAGCGGACGCGCGTTCGCCTGCGCCAGCACGTCCACGCGCACAGGGCTGCGTGGCGCGAGCGCACCCGCTTGCAGGCGCTCGGGCACCGGCTCGTCGAGCACGCCGGCAAACGCGGCAAAGACATCGGCGCGCAAGGCCCGATGCCGCTCGACCGCCGCCGCCACCCGGGGATCGTCGCGCATGGCCTGCTCGACGCGCGCGCGCTGCTCCGGCGCCAGTTCGCCGTCGGCATAGGCCATCAGGGTTTCATTATCAACATTCATGTCGGTTTCCTTGCCCGGTCGGACAACAGTTCCTGCAGGGCTTCCCGGGCGCGGGCCAGCCGGCTGGTCAGGGTGCCGATCGGTATATCCAGAACTTCCGCCGCTTCCTTGTACGGCAAACCGTCGACCAGCACCAGGCCGATGACCATCCGGTGATCGTCGGACAGCAGGCTCACCGCCTTCTCGACTGCCATCCGCTGCTGGTGCGCGGCCGCGTAATCGTCGCCCACGTGCTCGCCCTCCTCTTCCGGGGCGAACAGCTCGCTGCGGCGCGCACGCGAGCGGACTTCGTCGATCCAGGCATTCTTCACGATGCGGAACAGCCAGCTGTCCAGGCGCGTGCCCGGCTGCCATTGCTCGGCGCGGGTCAGCGCGCGCTCGACGGCGATCTGCACGAGGTCGTCCGCGTCTTCACGGTGGAAGGTAATGGAACGCGCGAACCGGCGAAGGCGCGGCAACAGCGCGGCGATGTCGTTTTCCAGGTCGGCGCTCATGGTCTTCATGATAGAACGGTTCAAGCAGGGATTTTCTTCCCTGCCCCGTTCGTTTTATTTTTCAGGACAACTCATGCATATTATCATCGGCCCATGAAGCGCATTTATTTCCTGATCGCACTCAGCATCGTTTGCAATGCCGCCTCGGCACAGCTGCGCCTGCCGTCGCTGGGACTGCCGCCCGGCCTTGGCCAGCTCGACACGCTCCACGCGCCGGTGCAGCGGCTCGCCGACCGCATCGACCTTCCCGACCTGCGCGCGCTGCGCCTCGACACGGTCGGCAAACTGCTGCGCGAGCATCCCGACGTGCTGGAAGCCGATCCGCATGGCGAGCCGGCCGTCCGGGCCCAGATCCTGGCATGGTCGCCTTCCGCAGCCGGTCTCGAGGCGGCGCGCCAGGCGGGCTTGCGGGTGCTGGCCGAGGAGCGTTTCGAGGAACTCGGGCAAAGCCTCGTCGTGCTGGGTGTGCCCGCGGGGAGCGCCACCGCGGCACTGCTGGAACGCCTGCGCGCGCTCGACCCCGAAGGACACTATGACTTCAACCACGTCTATACAGGCAGCGGCGCGGCGCCCGCCGCGGAGCTTCCGCGCGCGTCCGTGCCATCCTCCACGGACGGCAGCCCGGCAAACGAGGCTAGGCTCGGGCTGATCGACAGCGGCATCGATACCGGCCACCGCGCCTTGCGCGATGCCAGGATCCGCGCCTGGGGCTGCGATGGCGTGGCGCACCCCGATGCGCATGGCACGGCGGTGGCCGCGCTGATGGTCGGGCGCGACGAGCGCTTCCGCGGCGCCCTGCCCGGCGCCCAGCTGTTCGCCGCGGACATCTACTGCGCCAGCCCCACCGGCGGCTCGGCGGGACAAATCGCGGCGGCGCTCGGGTGGCTGGCGCGCGAACAGGTCGGCGTGATCAATATGAGCCTGGTCGGTCCGCCCAACCAGGCCCTCGAACGCATGGTGGCGGCGATGGTCGCGCGCGGACACCTGCTGGTCGCCGCGGTCGGCAACGACGGACCGGCTGCGCCGCCGCTCTACCCGGCCAGCTATCCCGGCGTGGTCGGGGTGACGGGAGTCGACCGCCGTGGCCGGCCGTTGCCGGAAGCGGCGCGCGGTCCGCAAGTGCTGTTCGCGGCGCCCGGCAACAACATGGCCAGCGCCAGCCCCGGCGAACCGCCTTACCGCCCGGTGCGCGGC
Organism: Massilia sp. 05N420; assembly: GCF_056397205.1. NCBI lineage: Bacteria > Pseudomonadati > Pseudomonadota > Betaproteobacteria > Burkholderiales > Oxalobacteraceae > Massilia > Massilia sp. 05N420. The sequence continues at coordinate 133,088 of NZ_JBFTMX010000002.1, read as the reverse complement.
ACCTCGTTTGCGGCCCCCATCGTCGCCGGGCTGCTGGCGCCGGCACTGCCCCGGCCGGACCRCCGGCAGGCGCGCGATGCCGTCACCGCGCTCGCGCACCGGGCCGGCGACGGCACGACCGTCAGCAATGCATTCGGCTACGGCATCGTCGGCGCCGACTTGCGTACCGATCCGGCGCAGCTGCGCTAGCGGCAAAAAATTTTGGGATTTTTTTTGAGAATGATGGAATAAACGGCTGAGCAGGATCGTTTTCCTGATAACGGCGGCGGACAGTCCCCGCCAACTCAAGGAGAACAGACATGAATACCAAAACGATCGCCCGCCACATCGCCCTCATCGCTTCCATCGGCTTTGCCGCCTCGGCGCACGCCCAACTGCTCGGCGGCGGCCACCTCGGCGGCTCCATCGGCGGCATGCTGGGCGGTGGCGGACAGTTCGGCTCCATGGGTGTGCCGGTCACGCGCGTCGACAGCCTGGCGGAAGCGCGCCGCACCGTCCGCGTGCCGGATACCGACAGCGCGCGCAACGGCGCCGCGCTTGTCGGCAATGCATCGGGCAATGCCTCGGGCAAGGCGGCCGGCAACGCCGGCGCCGGCGCGCTCGGCAAGAGCGTCGCCGGCGAAGCGTCCGGCGCCCTGAGCGGCGCCGTTTCCACAGCCGCCGGCCAGAGCGCCACTGCGGCGGCACCGACCGCAGGCAGCGCCCTGCCCGCCAGGGCGATCGCCGGCGAAGCTTCCGGGACGCTGTCCGGCAGCGCCGCCGCGGCACTGCGCCAGACCGCTTCGGCCGCCGCGGGCGCGGGCAATCCGGCGACGGCGCCGCAGGCCGGCGTGCCGGCGGCTCCCAAGCTTCCCGCCATGCCTGCCATGCCTGCCATCTCCGCCGCATCCGCCGCACAGGACGCACAGCAGGGCGGCGCTGGCCTCGACAGCCTGTCGTCCGCTGCCGGCAAGGCGCAGGCCGGCCAGCTCGCCGCCATGGGACACGGCGGCCAGGACGGTAACGGCGACGTGGCGCTCGGCGGCCGGGGCACGGGCGCCGCGAAGAACGCCGCCACCCAGGGCGCGAAAACCCAGCTGGCCACCACCCGTGGCTACGGCGCCGCCAGCACCGCGAACACGAAACATACCCTTCATTCCGCTCACCAGGGCACGGCAAGCGGCAGCAAGCAGGCGCCGGCCCCGGCAAGCAGCACCGGCGGCACGCACGGCGGCGGCGGCGGCCTGGCCGGCAGCGGCAGCGCAAATGGAAACGGCAGCGGCAGCGTGGCCGGCAATGGCGGCGCGGGCAAGGGGGGCGCCGTGAGCGCCGGCCTGTCGATCGGGGGCAGCGCTTCGGCGAACGCCGGCGCCGGGCAATAAACAGGCGGGCCCGGCCCGTCCGGGCCGGTTCAGGACGTGATCAGACCGTGCTCGTCGAGCACGTCGTGCAGCAGCTCGAGCCGGATCATCGGGTTGTCCAGCATTAGCATGTTCTGCTTCTGCTGGTTCGGCAGCGGCAGCAGTTCGCACCAGCGGTTGGCGACCCAGCCGCAGTCGTCCAGGCGGAACGGCGGCTGCACCGGCCAGCGGCTTTGCGGCACGTCGTGCAGCGAGGCCAGCACGCGGTCGAGGGCGTCGGCCGCGCCCTTCAGGTCGGACGGGATGCGCACCGCGTGGTCGTCTTCCAGCAGCTCGGCCTCGGCCATCCACAGGCCATTGCTGCGGCGCTCGGTGGAGAGCAGCTGGAAGCGCGAACCGCCGCGGCATACCACCTGCAGCAGGCCCGGGGTCGAGGCCGTGGTGTCCTGCACCGACGCCAGCGTCCCCAACGCCACGAAGCGTTCCATTCCTTCCGGCGTGCGCACTTCCTGTCCCTGGGTCAGCAGCACGACGCCGAAGGGCGCATCCTCCGTCAGGCAATGGCTGATCATGTCGAGGTAGCGGACCTCGAAGATCTGCAGCGGCAGCACGCCATCCGGAAACAGGACCGTGCTGAGTGGGAACAGCGGTAAGGAGATCGTGGCCATGCGCGCATCATGACAGATTCGCTTCGCGGGACGGAGCACGATTCAATCGTCCGGACCCCGCAAGGGAAGATCGCGGACAACGTCGAGCAGCGCCGCCAGGCGCCAGCGCAGACGGGCCCAGCCGGGGTCCGGCTGGGGCAGCACCTTCACCGTCACCTTCGAGCCGGGCGCGACGTCGCAGGCGAAGGGATAGTCGCCGGCCTGCTCGAAAGGCAGGCGCACCTCGTGGCCCGGCAGCACCAGCACCTGGCCGAACACGTGCGGCGCCAGGTCGCGGTTACGCAGCAGCAGGACGTCGCGCACGCCCAGCGTCAGTCGCAGCTCCGCGGGCACCAGCACGGGCCCGGCCTGGCCGCGCAGGACCGCCGCCCCATGCGGAAATTCCAGCAGGTGTTCGCGCGTCGGATAGTGCAGCGGCGCCAGCGCGGCCCACAGCAGCGCGGCGAACAGGACCGCGGCCAGGGCCCACTGCAGGCGGCGCGGCAGGCTGGCATGGGAGAGGAAGGGCAAGGCAGGCATGGGCGTCGTGGAATGGTGCCGACATTGTAGCCGGAGCAATATCGGCACGCCATCGGCGCCGACTGTTGTGCGCCTTGCCACAGCATGGACGGGTATTCTCTTGCCACCATGACGCTTTTCGATCAGTCAACCAATGCCGCCTCGTCACGCAGCCCGGCTTCCGTCCCGCTGCTCCTGGCCGCGCTGGTCTTCCTGGCGTCGCTGATCGTCACCTACGTGGTGGCCAACAAGGTCGAACACAGCGCCGAGAACGAGCTCGAGGCCATCTTCAACTACCGCGCCCGCGACCTCACCGCCAGCGTGGTGCGCCGCCTGGCGGTCTACGAACAGGTACTGCAGGGCACGCGCGGCTTCCTGCGCGGCTCGGTTGACGTCAGCCAGCGCGATTTCGCCGACTACTACGCCATCCTCAGGCTCAACGAGCGCTTTCCCGGCATCGAGGCGCTGGGCATCGCCGCCATCATTCCGTCGGCCCGGCTCGAGGCCCATGTCGCCGCCATGCGCGCCGCGGGCTTTACTGAGTACGAAGTCAAGCCGCCGGGGCCGCGTCCGCTGTACACCTCGGTCACCCACATCCAGCCCTTCGAAGGCCGCAACCTGCGCGCCTTCGGCTACGACATGTTCAGCGAGCCGGTGCGGCGCGCGGCGATGGAGGCGGCGCGCGACAGCGGCGCGGCGGTCGCCACCGGCCGCGTCACGCTGGTGCAGGAGGGCGCGAACAGCGCGCAGCCCGGCTTCCTGATGTACGTGCCGGTCTACCGCCGCGGCGAACCGCGCGCGACCCTGGAGGACCGGCGCGCCGCCATCGCCGGCTGGGTCTATGCGCCCTTCCGCATGAACGACCTGATGCGCGATCTGGGCGGCGAGCATGCGAGCGACCTCGACGTCGAGATCTACGACGGCCGCCAAGCCGTCGACGCCGCCCTGCTCTACCGCTCGCCGGGCGCCCGTCCCGCGCATGCGCGCGCGAGGTTCACCCACACCGACGTGGTCGATACCGCCGGCCGCACCTGGACCCTGGCGATCCGCTCCGCGCCGCGGCTCGAGGCCACCCTCGACAAGCGCCCGACGGCGGCGATCGCGGCGACCGGCATCGGCCTCGGCCTGCTGCTCAGCCTCGTGGTGTGGCTGCTGGCGACCGAGCGCCGCCGCGCCCTGCAGCTGGCCGGCGGGATGACGCTCGAACTGCGCGAATCGCGCGACCGCATCGATGCCGACCGCCGGCGCGTCCGCCTGATCCTGCAGAACGCCTACGACGCCTTCCTGGCGGTGGGCCCGGACGGCCGCGTCACCGACTGGAATGCCCAGGCCAGCAAGCTGTTCGGCTGGAGCGAAGAAGAAGCGCTCGGCCGCGAAGCCGTCGAACTGATCACGGCGCAGGAACAGCGCGAGCGCTGGCGCACCCATTTTGCCGCCTTCACCGCGCGCGGCGAATGCGCGCTGCTGGCCCGGCCCACCGAGATCACGCTGGCGGACCGCCACGACCGCAGCTTCCCGGTCGAGATCGCGGTCACCGCCCTGCCCTCGGGCGGCGGCTTCGGCGCGGTCGCCTTCGTGCGCGACATCCGGCCGCGCAAGGAGCAGGAGGAGCGCGAGCGCGAGCGCCAGCAGCGCCTGGTCGATGCGCGCGCGGCGCTGCATCGCTCGCAGAAGCTGGAGGCGGTCGGCAAGCTCACCGGCGGCGTGGCCCACGACTTCAACAACATCCTGCACATCATCAGCGCCAACGTGCAGCTCATGATGCGCAACGAGGAGAACAGCCGCAAGCGCCTGCTCGGCATCATGGACGCGGTGGAACGCGGCAAGAAGCTGACCACGCAGCTGCTGGCCTTCGCGCGCCGCCAGCCGCTGCACCCGAGCGTGGTCGCCCCGGCGCAGCTGATCGAACGCATGGACAGCCTGCTGCACCGCGCGGCCGGCGACGCCATCGAGATCCGCTTCGACATCTCGCCGGAACTGTGGAACACCCTGGTCGACCCCAACCAGCTCGAGAACGTGCTGCTGAACCTGGTGATCAATGCGCGCGACGCCATGAACAACCAGGGCCGCATCACGATCGCCCTCGACAACATCGGCGTCGAGGAAGGCAGCGCGCTGGCCGTCAACAACATCCGGCCGGGCGAGTACGTGAGGATCGCCGTCAGCGACACCGGCAGCGGCATGCCGCCGGAAGTGATGGAACGCGCCTTCGAACCCTTCTTCAGCACCAAGCCCGAGGGCAAGGGCACCGGCCTGGGACTGTCGATGGCGCACGGCTTCGTCAAGCAGAGCGGCGGCCATATCCGCCTCGCCAGCGTGCCGGACCAGGGCACCACGGTCACCATCTTCCTGCCGCGCGCGCTGCAGGACAAGCCGGACCCGTTGTACATCCCGACCCCGCACTGAACGGAATGATTCCGATGCGCGCCAACAGCCCGATTCCTGCGGACGGCGGCTTCGACCACACGCTGGCGCTGCTGTCCGAAGGCTACCGCTTCCTGACGGGACGCTTCGAGCGCTTCGGCGCCGACATCTTCACCACCCGCCTCATGCTGCGCAAGGCGCTGTGCGTGCGCGGCGAGGATGCCGCGCGCATGTTCTACCAGCCGGGACGCTTCACGCGCCGGCACGCGCTGCCGCCGACCACGATGGCGCTGCTGCAGGATGTCGGCAGCGTGATGGCGCTGGACGGCGAGGCCCACCGCAAGCGCAAGGCGATGTTCATGTCCTTGCTGGGACCGCTGGAGCGCCAGCGCCTGGTGGGACTGGCGGTGGCGCAGTGGCGCGCCCGGTTCGCGCACTGGGCCAGCCTGCCTTCGGTGGTGGTGCATCAGGAAGCGGAACTGGTGCTGTGCCGCGCGATATGCCAGTGGGCCGGCATCCCGGTCAGCGCCGACGAGGCGCGCGAACGCACCGCGGAATTGTCGGCGATGATCGACGGCGCCGCATCAAGCGGGCCGCGCACCTGGAAGGCGCTGATGCTGCGCCACCGCACCGAGCGCTGGGCACGCGCCCTCATCGACGCCGTGCGCGCCGGACAAGCGCAGCCGCCCTTCGACAGCGCGCTGAATGTCATCGCGCGCCACCGCGACGCCGACGGCCGCCCGATCGACCGCAAGCACGCGGCGGTGGAGCTGATCAACTTCCTGCGCCCGACCGTGGCGGTGGCGCGCTACATCGCGTTCGCGGTGCTGGCCATGCACGAGCATCCGGCATGCCGCGAGCGCATCGCCGCCGGCGACGACGCTTACTTGACGATGTTTGCGCAGGAAGTGCGGCGCTACTACCCCTTCCTGCCGGCGATCGGCGGACGGGCGCTGCACGATTTCGACTGGCACGGGCTGCACATCGCGAAAGGCACCTGGGTCCTGCTCGACCTGTATGGCACCGACATGCATCCGGCAATCTGGGGCGACCCCGGCGTGTTCCGGCCCGAGCGCTTCGAGCGCCACGAGAGCAGCGGTTTCGACCTGGTGCCGCAAGGGGGAGGAGATCACTATGCGGGCCACCGCTGCCCCGGCGAGGCGGCCACGGTCGACCTGCTGAAATCGGCGGCGAAGCTGTTCGCCACCGAGATTGTTTACGAAGTACCGCCCCAGGACCTGACGATCGATCTGGGGCGGATTCCGACCCTGCCGGCCAGCGGCATGGTCATCGGGAAGGTAAGGCCGCGAGCCTAGACGCGGACTCAGTCGCGGATCAGGCGGCCCTGCTGCACGCGCACGCGCTCGCCGTTGCCGAAACGCGGACGGCCCTGCTCGGTGAAGGTGCGGTAGCCGCCGGCGGCCATCTTGACGCGGACGTCGGTGTAGGTGACCTTGTTCATGTTGCGCTCGACGCGGTTGCCGGCATAGGCACCGCCGACAGCGCCGGCGATGGTGGCGAGGGTGCGGCCATTGCCGCTGCCGACCTGGTTGCCCAGCAGGCCGCCGACCACGGCGCCGCCGCCGGCACCGAGGCCGCTGCCACGCTCGGCCGCGCGTTCATAGGTATGGGTCGAGACCACGGTGCCGCAGTTATGGCATTGCGCGGACGCGTGATGGTTCGGTGCGGCCTGGGCGGCCAGCGGTGCGGCGCCGGCCGCGGCGAAAGCGGCGATCATGGCGAGGCGGGAGCCGTATGCAGAGATGTTTTTCATGATGTTCCCCTTTTTGTATGTTGTGTTAAGCATGGGCACAGGTTAACGGTGGCGGCCTGTTCCGGAAAGAGTAAAACCGTATCAAATGCAAGCGGTTGTAACGGGACCATTGTTCAAACGATGAGCCGTGCGCCCGATTTGGGCGCCTCCTGCGTATCCTTGGGCCATCCACCGAGCGGAGGCCGGGTATATGGAAAAGCGACCGTTCGACGTCGGCATCGCATTCGAACGCATCGAAGAAGCGGTACGGCCCTGGCCGAAGGCGGCGCTGTTCCAGCTGGCCGAGGAAGGCCATACCTCGGTCTTCGAGCAGCTGCTGGCCTGCATGATCTCGATCCGCACCTACGACGAAGTGACCTTGCCGGTATCGCGCAAGCTGTTCGCGCAGGCCCGCACGCCTGCGGAGGTTTGCCGCTTATCCAGGGAAGAACTGGACGCCTTGATCAGTCCCAGCACCTTTCACGAGCGCAAGGCGCAACAGATCCTGGCCATCGCGCGCGAAGTGGAAGAACAATTCGGCGGCATCCTGCCCGGCGACCGCGAGGTGCTGCTGTCCTTCGCCGGCGTCGGCCCCAAGTGCGCGAACCTGGTGCTGGGCGTGGCCTGTGGCACGCCCGTGATCAGCGTCGACATCCACGTGCACCGGGTGACCGGGCGCTGGGGCTATGTTTCGGCCTCGACGCCTGAAAAGACTTTATTGGCGCTTGAAAAGAAGCTGCCTCAGCAATACTGGATCGACATCAACCGGCTGCTGGTGCCGTTCGGGAAGCACATCTGCACCGGGAACCGTCCGCGTTGTTCGACTTGCCCGGTGCTGGACATGTGCCGGCAGGTGGGGGTGACGGCGCACCGGTAAGCGCCATCACGACGAAGCGGCCACGCCCGGAGGCGCGGCCGCATGGCTTGAACATGCAGTGTCAATGGATGGCCGGACGCGTAGCGCCCTTGCCGGCAGCGGCGCCGGCACCGGCACCCCGCGGTTGGTAGGCCTGGGCGGCCTTGTTGCTATCGAAGTACTCCTTGAAGCTCGCGATCTTGCCGCCCGCGATGCTGAACACGTGGCACCAGTCATCGCTGTATTCGGCGCCCGTTGCCTTGACGGTATAGGCGCCGTGGCCGAGCACGACCACCTGGTCGCCCTGCCCGATGAAGCGGTCCGGCTTGAATTCGCGCGGTTCCTGGCACTCGGCCAGGATACGGAAAAAGTCGGACACTTGGGCCAGACCGTGGCGCTTGCCGGTGAAGGGGATGCCTTCCACTTCCGGAAGCTCCCATTCGATGTCCTGCGCAAGCAGGCTCAGCAGGGTCTGGATGTCGCCCTTGTCATAGGCGGCGTACGCCTGTTTGAGCAGGCTGATGTTTGCTTGCTCGCTCATGATCCCCTCCATGGTTGTCGGATGATCGGACTTTCAGTATCGGTTTTTTGGAGGGAAATGCAATGGTGGGCGAGTAATTGGGGAGAGAAAGCCACGGCCAGCACAAGCATGGCGTCTGATGCTGAACTAACGATGTCATTCCAAATCTAACGATTCATCTTCTTGGCGCTTCCCTCCCAACATGCTGCTGGCACATCGCATCCGATTGGACCCGACTCCCGTCCAACGCGAGTACTTTACTCGTGCCGCAGGCACGGCGCGCCGCGTGTGGAATTGGGCCCTGGCCGAGTGGCAGCGCCAGCTTTCAGCTGGCCAGCGTCCGAACGCGATGGCGCTGAAAAAACAGTTCAACGCAATCAAGTATTCTGATCCAGCTTGGCTCGACGCCAACGGGCAGCCATGGCTGCGCACCATCCATCGCGATGCACATTCGCAACCGTTCGCTCATCTTGCCGTGGCCTGGAACCGGTACTTTGCGGCAATGAGAGAACATAAGCGTGCCTATAGGCCTGTATTCAAGAAGAAAGGACGCTGCCGCGACAGTTTCTATGTCGCCAACGACAAGTTGCGCCTGGAAGGCATGGCTGTGGTACTACCGAAGGTCGGGCGCGTGACATTACGTGAAACATTGCGATGGCCCGGCAAGATCATGGGTGCAAACGTTAGTCGGGAGGCCAATCATTGGTTTCTAGCGCTGCAGGTTCTGGTGCCGGAACAGGTCGCTTGCCTGTGCCGTAGAAGCGATGGTGTTACCGGTGTCGATCTGGGCGTTAGCACTGCCGCCACTCTGTCCAGTGGAGAGAAGATTGCCGCCCCGCGTCCACTCAAAGTATTGCTGCGACGCCTGCGCATCCGAAGCCGGCGCTTGTCACGAAAGTTAGAAGCCGCCAAGGCTAGTGCCGGAATCACGGGAAGTATCCTAAAAGGCACACGACTCCCGGTATCAAAAACCCAAATCAAGTGCACCCGTGCGCTGGCACGACTGCATGCACGCATCGCCCACGTGCGCGCAGACTTCATGCACAAGCTCACGACCCGCCTCTGCCGTGAAAACCAAACGGTAGTGATCGAGGACCTGAACGTAAGCGGCATGCTGGCCAACTCACGGCTTGCACGCGCAATTGCCGACGTGGGCTTTCATGCCTTCCGTCGCCAACTCGAGTACAAGAAAATACGCTACGGTACGACTTTGGTACTGGCCGACCGGTGGTATCCGTCGAGCAAACTGTGTTCAAAATGCGGTCAACGCTACGGAAGCTTGAACTTGGGCAGCCGCGTCTGGGTATGCCCCAGTTGTAATGCACGGCACGACCGCGACGTCAATGCAGCTATCAATCTACAACGGCTCGCAACCAGCGCCCTTCGCGCGCAGTCTGCGCTACCCGTGGCGAGTCCGGCGGCGACGTCGGACACATTTGTCGGCATGATGCTGGCGAAAGTCGGGAAAGTGACGCCTGTCAGGTACGAGTACGGTCAGCAAGACGGCTCGGGGCAGGAAGAGAATAGCACTCATGTTGAGCGTATTCTTGAAAGCAGTCGAACCGGGCACCAACAAACTAATACTTAAGGGGTGCTCTTTGCCCTAATAAAAAACCGCAGTGTGATTTACTGCGGCTTGGTATTGAAGCGGGATCAACTGGGCAGTGGAGAGGCGCGCGCGATGGATTTCGCGGAACTTACGCCATTTGCGGAACTCGTGCAACTCCAGAAAATGACGTAAGTCATTGATTACTGGTAGGCCTCCCGTGAGTCGAACACGGCACCAACGGATTATGAGTCCGCTGCTCTAACCAAGCATGAGCTAGAGGCCCGAAACTGGTACAACCTAAGACGCTAAAAACTCGCCACTCGAGGATAGTGTCGAAACACCGATAGCCCGAAGTGGCGAGAGCATATTGCCTTTACTGTAGTGCCGTCAAGTCTGGCGAAGATCAGCTGCTGCCCTCGAGGAAGCTCTTCAGCTTGTCCGAGCGCGACGGGTGGCGCAGCTTGCGCAGGGCCTTGGCTTCGATCTGGCGGATGCGCTCGCGGGTGACGTCGAATTGCTTGCCGACTTCTTCCAGCGTGTGGTCGGTCGACATCTCGATGCCGAAGCGCATGCGCAGGACTTTCGCCTCGCGCGGGGTCAGCGAATCCAGCACGTCCTTCACCACGCCGCGCATCGAGGCATGCAGGGCCGCGTCGGACGGCGCCAGCGTGTTGTTGTCCTCGATGAAGTCGCCCAGGTGCGAGTCGTCGTCGTCGCCGATCGGGGTTTCCATCGAAATCGGCTCTTTCGCGATCTTCATGATCTTCCGGATCTTGTCTTCCGGCATTTCCATCTTGATCGCGAGGGTTGCCGGATCGGGCTCCGCACCGGTCTCCTGCAGGATCTGGCGCGAGATCCGGTTCATCTTGTTGATCGTTTCGATCATGTGCACCGGAATACGGATCGTGCGCGCCTGGTCCGCGATCGAACGGGTGATGGCCTGGCGGATCCACCACGTCGCATAGGTCGAGAACTTGTAGCCGCGGCGGTATTCGAACTTGTCGACCGCCTTCATCAGGCCGATATTGCCTTCCTGGATCAGGTCCAGGAACTGCAGGCCGCGGTTGGTGTACTTTTTCGCGATCGAGATCACCAGGCGCAGGTTGGCCTCGGTCATCTCGCGCTTGGCCTTGCGCGCCTTCATTTCACCGGCCGCCATCTGGCGGTTGATGTTGCGCAGGTCCGGCAGCGGCAGCACGACGCGCGCCTGCAGGTCGATCAGGCGTTGCTGCAGCTCCTTGATCGTCGGGATATTGCGGCCGAGGATGGCGCTGTAGGCGTGGCCGGCGTTCACTTCGCCGTCGACCCAGTCGAGGTTCGTCTCGTTGCCCGGGAAGACCTTGATGAAGTGGGCGCGCGGCATGCCGCAGCGGTTCACGGCCACGTCCAGGATCTGCTTCTCGATGTGGCGCACTTCGTCGACCTGGCCGCGCAGGGTGTCGCACAGCTTCTCGACCACCTTCGCGGTAAAGCGGATGCCCAGCAGTTCGGCCGAGATCGCATCCTGGGCCTTGACGTAGTCCTTCGAGTTGTAGCCCTGCTTCTCGTAGGCCTTGCGCATCTTGTCGAACTGCTGTTCGATCGTGTGGAACTTGTCGAGGGCGGAGACCTTCAGCTGCTCGAGCTGCTCGGCGGAATAGCCGGCCGCGCCGGAACTGGCGCTGGCTTCTTCTTCCTCTTCCTCTTCTTCCTCTTCCTCTTCTTCCTCGTCGTCTTCATCGGTGTCGGACGAGGTCGGCGCGACCGCGGTCGGTGAGGTTTCCTCGGATTCGTCCGCGTCGACCATGCCGTCGACGATCTCGTCGATCTTGATCTCGTCGTTCTCGATGCGGCGCGAGGCGTCGATGATCTCGGCGATCGTCACCGGGCAGGCGGAGATCGCCTGGATCATGTCGCGCAGGCCGTCTTCGATGCGTTTCGCGATCTCGATCTCGCCTTCGCGGGTCAGCAGCTCGACCGAACCCATTTCGCGCATGTACATGCGGACCGGGTCGGTGGTGCGGCCGAAATCGGAGTCGACGGTCGACAGCGCGGCTTCGGCGGCGGCTTCGGCTTCGTCGTCGCTGGTGACGGTGGCGACATTGTCGGACAACAGCAGGGTCTCGGCGTCAGGGGCGTGCTCGTAGACGGCAATGCCCATGTCGTTGAAGGTGCCGATGATGCCTTCGATCGCTTCCGGATCGACGATATTGTCCGGCAGGTGATCGTTGATCTCGGAATAGGTCAGGAAGCCGCGCTCCTTGCCCGACTTGATCAGGGCCTTGAGCTTCTGGCGGCGGATTTCGAGCTCTTCTTCGCTCGCTTCGGTATCCGACGAGAACGCGTCTTTCAGCAGCGCTTTTTCCTTGGCTTTGCGGTCCTTGGCCTTGGCCTTGTCCGCAGCCTTCAGTTCGGCGCGCTCGACCGCGTTCAGCGCGGCGACTTCGTCGTTCTCGGGCGTGAATTCCTTGGGCTTGCGACCACGCCGTCCGGGTACCTTGACGGCCGGCAGCACGTAGCCCGACGTATCGATCGCGGCGAGTGCTTCCGCGTCGGTCGTCTGGCTCACAGGCGCAACACCCGCAACGCGGGCTTCCGCCTTGTCTTGAGAATTGTCCGCCTTGGCGGACATCCTGATGGATTTGGTAGCCACTTTGGGTTCGGGTTTCTTGGTTGGCACAGGCGCTTTCGAAGTCACAACGACCTACTTTACTAAGTTAAAGATAAAGTTTTGTTACCCGCTTTTACTGCCCACTAACTGAAACTCCRCGCCGCGTTTGAGACGAAAAATCGTTTCAAAGCTTGCAATAGTTAGCGTTTTATTATAGCACGCACCCCCATATTTTCCAGTCGAGAACACCCATGTCGCCCAGTAGGTGCATCAGGCAAATTTTGCGGGGGTGTCGTTCGCGGCTTCGCGCATCAAGAGGTCCTGCTGTGCTGTGATTTCGCGATAGCGGGCACTCACCTGATCTGGGGTCAAGCCGGAAGAAAACAACTGGTTCAACTCCTGTTTTAAGACATCCATCTTGATTTGCCGCACAGCACTTATGATCCACACGCGGTCCGTGTCGATATCCGATTCGGGTTCCGAAGCGATCTCGGCGACCAGGTGATCGAACTCGGTGCTGGCTTCCTTCAACTGCTGGGACAAGGCCGCGAAGCTGGCGTTCGCTCCCAGCGCCTGGGCCTGGGCCACCAGCCAGCGCAGGCGGTCGGCCGGCTCGGCGCCGAAGTGATCAAAGGCGCGCAGCGCGGCTTCGTCGAGGTCCAGGGCCAGCGAAGGATGGGCCACTAGCATGCGCATGATCTGCAATTCCAGCCCGACCGGCTCCGGACGGCCCTGGCGCGGCGGCGCCTTGCGCGCGACCGATACCGGCTTGGACAGTTCGAACAACGCTTCGATCTCCGCCGGGGTTGACTGGGTCATGCTGGCCAGGCCGCGCACGATCTGCAAGCGCAGCGCGGTCGGCGCCATCGCCTGCAGCAGCGGCTTGGCCTCGAACTGGGCATGCGCCCTGCCCTCCGGCGTGTCGAGGTCGTGCTCGGCCGTGATTTCGCGCAGCAGGAAGGACGACAGCGGCATCGCCTCGTCGATCTCGCGGGCAAAGGCGTCGCCGCCGAACTCGCGCACATAGCTGTCCGGGTCGTGTTCCTGCGGCAGGAACAGGAACTTGATGGTCTTGTCGTCCGTCACTTGCGGCAGACAGGCTTCCAGCGCGCGCCGGGCGGCGCGGCGGCCGGCCTTGTCGCCGTCGAAGCTGAAGATCACGTTGTCGGTCTGGCGCAGCAACTTTTGCACGTGGGCACTGGTGCAGGCCGTGCCGAGCGTCGCCACCGCCTGCGGGAAGCCGAGCTGGGCCAGGGCGACCACGTCCATATAGCCTTCCGTCACCAGCACATAGCCGGCGTCGCGGATCGGCTGGCGCGCCTCGAACAGGCCGTACAGTTCCTGGCCCTTGTTGAACAGCGGGGTTTCCGGCGAGTTCAGGTATTTCGGTTCGCCGCCATCCATCACGCGGCCGCCGAAGCCGATCACCTGGCCCTTGGTGTTGCGGATCGGGAACATCACGCGTTCGCGGAAGCGGTCGTAGCGTTTCTTGTTGCCGCCGTCCTCGTCCACGCGGTCGATCACCAGGCCGGACTCGACCAGCGCGAGAGCCTCGTAGTCCTTGAACACCGAGCGCAGATTGTCCCAGCCTGCCGGCGCATAGCCCATGCCGAAGCGCGCGGCAACCTCGCCCGTCAGGCCGCGGCCCTTCAGGTAGGCGATCGCGTTCGGCGCCTGGCGCAGCTGGGCGCGGTAGTAGTCGCAGGCCTGGTTCAGCGCATCGGTCATCGCCAGAGACTGGGCCTGCTGGGCGGCGCGCTGGGCCGGCGGAATCTTGTCGTCCTCGTTCGGCACGACCATGCCGACGCCTTGCGCCAGGTCCTTGACCGCGTCGACGAAGCCCATGCCCGAGTATTCGATCAGGAAGCCGATGGCGGTGCCGTGCGCGCCGCAGCCGAAGCAGTGGTAGAACTGCTTGGTCGGGCTCACCGTGAAGCTGGGCGACTTTTCATTGTGAAAAGGGCACAGACCCATGTAGTTGGCGCCGCCCTTCTTCAGTTGGACGTAACGGCCGACCACATCGACAATATCAACGCGGTTGAGCAGATCGGTAATGAATGATTGCGGAATCACTAGATAGATAACAGTGTTTGTCTAAACGCAGACTATACCGCAGCGCTCGCTACAGGTTGATTTGCAGCAAGGCAACAGGGCATTGCCACCCTGAATCGGAGAAAGCTGACGCGGCCGTGGCAAAGACACCTCAGCCGCGCCAGCCGGCAAGCGCATCGACTAGTTACGCGCCCGCCAGCGCCTTCTTCACTTGTGCCGACACGGCCGTCATATCGGCGCGCCCTGCCAGCCTGGGTTTCAGGATACCCATCACTTTGCCCATGTCCTGCGGACCGGCGGCGCCGGAAGCAGCGACTGCGGCTTGCACTTCGGCGGCGATTTCCTCGTCCGACAGGCCGGCCGGCATATAGGCGGTCAGGATGCCCAGTTCCGCCTTTTCGATATCGGCCAGGTCCTGGCGGCCGCCGGCCTCGAACTGGGTGATCGAATCCTTGCGCTGCTTGATCATCTTTTCGACGACGGCGGTCACCTGGGCATCGTCCAGCTCGATGCGCTCGTCCACTTCCTTGCGCTTGATTTCGGCAAGGACGAGGCGGATGGTGGCCAGACGTCCGCTTTCCTTGGCGCGCATCGCGGCTTTCATGTCGTCGGTCAGTTGTGCTTTCAAGCTCATGGATTCTCCGTGTTCTTTTTGGATTGGGAAAAAGGCAAAACCCGCTGCGGTATCGACCGGAGCGGGCTTCGACATATTCAGGCCTCGAAAGCCGGGACTGGCACAGGCCGTCGCCGGATCAGGCAGCTGAATGGAATTAGTACAGCTTCTTCGGCAGCTGTTGGCTGCGGATACGCTTGTAGTGACGCTTCACGGCGGCGGCCAGCTTGCGCTTGCGCTCTGCAGTCGGCTTCTCGTAGAACTCGCGTGCGCGCAGTTCGGTCAGCAGACCGGTTTTTTCGATAGTGCGCTTGAAGCGACGCATAGCGACTTCGAACGGCTCGTTTTCTTTAAGGCGGATAGTGGTCATGTAAAAATGAAACCGTTGGATTTAGGGAAGAACGAAATTCTAACAGCTTTTCAAGATGCGTGGTAGGTTTTCTCATCATGCCCCAGGCATGTGCCTGAATTGCCACATCCTGGAAATCACTCGATGCTGGCGCCCGCCACGTATCCCGAAGCCCAGGCCCACTGGAAGTTGTAACCGCCCAGCCAGCCGGTCACGTCGACCGTCTCGCCGATGAAATACAGGCCCGGAACCTTGTTCGCCATCATCGTCTGCTGCGACAGTTCGCGCGTATCGACGCCGCCCAGGGTGACCTCGGCCTTGCGATAACCTTCCGAACCGGTCGGCACGATGGCCCAGCGGTTGATCGCATCGCCCAGCTTGCGCAGTTTGGCGTCGGCCATGTCAGGCAGGCGCGCGTCCGGGGCAAAGCCGTTGGCGATCAACAAACCTTCGGCCAGGCGCGCCGGCAGCCATTGCGACAGGATATTGCCGAGCTGCTTCTTCAGGCTCGTCTTGGCAGCGATCAGCTCTTCGGCCACGTCGAGTTCGGGCAGCAGGTTCAGCACGATGGGCGTGCCCGGCTGCCAGTAGCTGGAAATCTGCAGGATCGCCGGGCCGGACAGGCCGCGGTGGGTGAACAGCAGGTCTTCGCGGAAGTGGCCGAATTTAGCTTCCCCTTTGGCGCCCTTCCCTTTCCTCGACCCCGTCTCGACCTCGACCTCCAGCGCAATGCCCGCCAGCGGCACGAAGGGCTGCCAGCTCGGGCCATCGAAGGTCAGCGGCACCAGGCCGGGGCGCGGCTCGATCAGCTCGAGGCCGAACTTCTTCGCGATGCGGTAGCCGAGGTCGGTGGCGCCGATCTTCGGGATCGACAGGCCGCCGGTGGCCACCACCACATTCGCGGCCCCGATATCGCCACTGTCGGTGCCGACGATGAAGGCGCCGTCTTCCAGCTGCTCCACACCGCTCACCTTGCAGGGCATGCGCCACTCGACGCCGCCGACGTCGCATTCGGCCTTCAGCATGCGGATGATCTGTTCCGACGAGTCGTCGCAGAACAGCTGGCCGCGGTGCTTCTCGTGGTGGGCGATGCGGTATTTTTTTACAAGTGTCAAAAAATCCTGGGCCGTGTAGCGCGACAGTGCGCTGCGGCAGAAGTGCGGATTCTCCGACAGGAAGTTCTGCCAGCCCGCATTGATGTTGGTGAAGTTGCAGCGGCCGCCGCCGGAGATGCGGATCTTCTCGGCCAGCTTGGCGGCATGGTCGACCAGCAGCACGCGCTTGCCGCGCTGGCTTGCTACGGCCGCGCACATCATGCCGGCCGCGCCCGCGCCGATCACCACCACATCGTATCGTCTTGCCATACCAACCGTCCCGCCCTGCCGACAAAAGACGAGATTGTAAGCCGGCAGGCTCATCCACGCATACATATCCGATTTTGAACACGGCGGCTCGACGGGACGTTATGCTTTCCGCCATGAACATCGTCCAACGCTGCTTCCTGACCGCCGCCGCCCTCCTGTCCATCGACGCCAATGCCCAGGCCGCCGAACTCGGCGTGCTCGCTCCCGTCATCCAGGACAAGGTCGTCCTGATGCGTCCCGCTCCCGGCAGCGCCGGCCGGGCGCCGGTGGTGACCCGGGTCCGCGACGGCCGGCTCTACGAGGCCCTGCAGCGCGAAGCCGCCAGCGGCACGACCGCCGCCGTCCTCGCCCTGGACGAGCTGGCGATGAAGACCGCCGGCGCGCCCGTCGGCACCACCTGGCTGTACCTGTCGCAGGAAGACGGCGGCTTCGCGCGGCGCGGCTTCTGGCTGCAGGAAGGCGGCGCCACCCGCTGGGTCGACGAAGCCATGGTCGACCTGGTGGTCGATGCCGGCAGCGTGGGCGACGGCAGCTTCGAAGAGATCTTCGCCCACGAACTGGGCCACGTGATGCTGCGCCGCCTGCTCCCTGGCCTTCCCGCCGGCTATTCGCGCACGCCCCACCACAGCTTCAGCGTGACCGACCAGCAGACCGCCTTCGACGAAGGCTGGGCCACCCACTTCCAGGGCCTGGCGCGCCTGCTGACGCAAAACGCCCGCCTGCGCGCCCAGGACGCCGGCCTGGAAGGCAAGGCGGACACCGCGCTATGGCTCAGCAACCTGGACCGCACGATGCGCATCGACGGCATGCGCCGCAACTGGTTCGTCTACCGGCAAACGGCGCGGCCGGGCGTATCCGCGCAAGCCTTCGACCTCTCGCCGTCCTTCGACCCGGCCCGATTGAAGAGCGCGGCCCAGATGCTGGCCAGCGAAGGCGCCTTGTCCACCTTCTTCTACCGCCAGCTGGCCACGCCCGATGCGGCGGGCCTCGGCGCGCGCTATGCGCCGATGTTCCGTGCCCTGCACGCGATGTCGCGGGAAAAGCTGGATGCCGCGACGCCGCTGCTGCCGCTGCTGGCGCGTACGCTGGCGCGGGAGGCGCCCGAAGACGGAAAACGCTTCATCGCCGTCCTGGCCGAGACCAGCCACGGCGCGCTGGTCTCACTTGAACTGGCGGCCGCGAGCCAGGCCAGCTTCGCGCCCGCGCTGGCCGGCGACGGCGAGGCCTTCGTCCCCATGCTCAAGCCCTTGCGCACCCGCTTCGCGCAGGCCGTCGCCGAAACGCAAGCGCAGCCGGAGCGGCTGGCCAGCCACGTCAAGCCGGCGATCTGGCTGCTGGCCTCGCCCACGCTGGCAGTCGACCTGAACACGGCCGAGCGCCCTCACCTGCTGGCCCTCGGCCTGGACGAGAAGACGGCCGGACACGCCCTCGCCAGCCGGCGCCAGGATGGCGATTTCAGTAGCCTGGAAAATTTCAACGCGCGTGTGAAACCGGCGCCGGCGGCCGCACGCAGGCTCGCCGCTCAGCAGGAAGCGCTCAAGAAACTCGGCCCGAACCGGCGCGACTGAGAACCTATCCCGGTAGGCAAGGGGAAGCTACTGGCGATGCATGGCAAGCTCAGGCAAGGCGCGAGGAGGCCGCATGGCGAGCCATGCAACGACGAGCAACGCCGCCTGCGCTTGTCATGCGCGCCAGAAGCGACTCCTGCCTACCGGGATAGGTTCTAAGTTCAGGCTGCGCGCAGCGCCGCCGACACCCGCAGGCAATGCGCCACCTGGGCCGCAATCGGCGCCGGCACCGGCTGTTCGCCGCGCAGGGCGCGCTGGATCCAGTCGGCGGTGGCGGCCGCGTCGCGCCCTTCCGGCGCCGGCGCCAGTTCATCCGCCGGCGGATCGCGCTCGGCCAGCAGGGTCTGCGTGCCGGCATGGAACCAGTCGATCTGCTGGGCGCGGTTGGCGTTCGCCACCGTCTCGCCCTCGGTGCCGCGCATCAGGAAGGCGTCGCCGCGCGCGGCCGGCGCCGCGTTCCGGAAGTACTCGGTCAGCATCGCCAGGTATTCGGGGTGGGTGTAGGAGACCAGGCGCAGCGCCGGCCCTTCGAAGGGCTGCAGGATCTTGACCAGGGTGTGCGTCGAATTGCGCACGCCGAGGATGCGGCGCAGCGAGAGCTGGTGGGCCAGCCTGGGCGCCAGGGTCTCGATGGGCATGAAGCAGGGCTTGCGCTTGCTGAAGGCGTCCAGCATGTCGGCGGTGGAGCCGGTCGGACCAATGCCCATCTCGGCCAGGATCTCGGCCGTGGTCACGCGTCCCGGGTCCTGCTGCACGCCGTGGATCAGCACCGGCACGCCTTCGCGCGCCAGCAGCAGGGCCAGCAAGGGCGTCAGGTTGGCCAGCTTGCGCGCGCCGTTGTAGCTGGGGATCAGCAGCGGCGCATACGGCCCCGGCGGCGACGGCAGCGGCGTGAAGGAGCGCTCCGCCGCATCCATGAAGCCGGCGATCTCGTCCACCGATTCGCCCTTGATGCGCATCGCCAGCAGGATCGCGCCCAGTTCCAGGTCGGATACGCGGCCGTCCAGCATGGCGCCGTACAGCGCGCCGGCATCCTCGCGCGACATGCTGCGCGCGCCCTTCACGCCGCGGCCGATCTCCTTGATGAACTGGGCCGCATGAAATGGTTCGAGATCGGGTTCGCGATCGGGTTGGTGATTGGTCGTCATGGCGATAGCATACCGCAGGCGCTTGGCGCGAATGCATCGGCGCCCGGCGAATTTTTCTCGCATTGCAGTGCAGCATATGCGATTTCCGGCTAGACTGGTCCTCTTCCAACGACAACAACGCCCGGAAAATCGTCTAGCCATGCTGATCACGCCCGATATCGAAAATACCAACGTTACCTCGTTCGCGACCATGCCGTCCCCGGTCGAGCTGCACCAGAAGCTGCCGCTGACCGACACGGCCTTCACCACCGTGATGAGGGGCCGCGAAACCCTGCGTAACATCCTCGACCGCAAGGACAAGCGCCTGTTCGTGGTGGTCGGCCCCTGCTCGATCCACGACCCGGTCGCCGGCCTGGATTATGCGCGCCGCCTGAAGGCGCTGCAGGCCGAAGTGATTGATACGATGGTGCTGGTGATGCGCGTGTATTTCGAAAAGCCGCGCACCACCACCGGCTGGAAGGGCTATATCAACGATCCCTTCATGGACGACTCCTTCCGCGTCGACGTCGGCATGGAACGCGCCCGCCAGTTCCTGCTCGACGTCTGCGAGATGGGCCTGCCGACCGCCACCGAAGCCCTCGATCCGATCTCCCCGCAATACCTGGGCGACCTGATCGCCTGGACCGCGATCGGCGCGCGCACCACCGAATCGCAGACCCACCGCGAGATGTCCTCGGGCCTCTCGACGCCGGTCGGCTTCAAGAACGGCACCGACGGCGACGTCAGCATCGCCGTCAACGCCGTGCTGTCCTCGTCCAGCCCGCACTCCTTCCTGGGCATCAACGGCCAGGGCGGCGTGTCGATCGTGCGTACCCGCGGCAACGCCTACGGCCACGTGGTGCTGCGCGGCGGCGGCGGCCGTCCGAACTACGATTCGGTGTCGGTGGCGATCGCAGAACAGGCACTCAGGAAGGCCAAGCTCCCGGCCAACCTGGTGGTCGACTGCTCGCACGCCAACAGCTACAAGAAGCCGGAACTGCAGCCGCTGGTGATGTCGGACGTGATCCAGCAGATCAAGCACGGCAACCAGTCGCTGGTGGGCGTGATGATCGAATCGAACATCGTCAGCGGCAACCAGCCGATTCCGGAAGACCTGTCGCAGCTGCGGTACGGCTGCTCGGTGACCGACGGCTGCATCGGCTGGGAAGATACCGAGGCGATGCTGCGTAGCGCGCACAAGGAACTCTTGCAGCGGCCTTGACGTTCGCATAACGCTGGCGTCCGCGTGGGCACGGTGTCCTCGCCGGCCGCGTCCACCCTACGTTACAATGGCGGATTGTGCTTTTCCACTTCCGCTATTCCCATGATTGTCCTCGGCGTCGAATCCTCCTGCGATGAAACCGGCCTGGCTCTGTACGACACGGAGCGCGGGCTGCTGTCCCATGCCCTGCACTCGCAGGTTGCGATGCACGAGGAGTACGGCGGCGTGGTGCCGGAGCTCGCCTCGCGCGACCACATCCGCCGCGCCCTGCCGCTGCTCGAACAGGTGCTGGCCCAGGCCAACCTGCCGAAGGAGTGCATCGACGCCATCGCCTATACCCAGGGTCCGGGCCTGGCCGGCGCCCTGCTGGTCGGCTCCTCGGTGGCCTGCAGCCTGGCGCTGGCGCTGGATAAGCCCGTGCTCGGCGTGCACCACCTCGAGGGCCACCTGCTGTCGCCGCTGCTGGCCAGCGAGCGCCCGGAATTCCCCTTCGTCGCCCTGCTGGTCTCGGGCGGCCACACCCAGCTGATGCGGGTCGACGGCGTCGGCCGCTACACGCTGCTGGGCGAAACCCTGGACGACGCCGCCGGCGAAGCCTTCGACAAGTCGGCCAAGCTACTGGGCCTGGGCTATCCGGGCGGACCGGCGATCTCGCGCCTGGCGGAATTCGGCGATCCGGAAGCGTATAAACTGCCGCGGCCGATGCTGCACTCGAAGGATTTCAACTTCAGCTTCTCGGGCCTCAAGACCGCCGTGCTGACGGTGGTGAAGAACAGCGGCTCCGGGTTCGCCAACATCTGCGAGCAGGACAAGGCGAACATCGCGCGCGGCTTCGTCGATGCGATCGTCGACGTGCTGACCGCCAAGTGCGTGTCCGCGCTCAGGCACACCGGCCTGAAGCGCCTGGTGATCGCCGGCGGCGTCGGCGCGAATCGCCAATTGCGGGAGTCGCTGAACGCGGCGGCGGCGAAGAAGAAGTTCAAGGTCTACTATCCGGAGCTGGAGTTCTGCACCGACAACGGGGCGATGATCGCCTTCGCCGGCGCGCTGCGACTGGAGCGCAATCCGGCGGCCGCGAGGCATGACTACGGCTTCAACGTGCGTCCGCGCTGGCCGCTGGACGAGATCGAAGCCGCCTGAGAAATGTGAACTTGCAAGCTTGATATTGATCCTAACGTGTGACCTTTCGGCCCGAATAGATGGCAATATCGGGCAGTCGAGTTTTACGGAGGTATCGAATGCGCATCGTCAGCTGGAATATTCACTGGGGCTGCGGGAAGGACGGGCGCATCCGGATCCACGCCATCATCGACGTGCTGCGCAAGCTGAATCCGGACGTGATCTGCCTGCAGGAAGTCGCGGCAAACCACCCGGAACTCGAGGGCAGCGCCACCGCCAGCCAGTTCAAGCAGCTCGGCGGAGCGCTCGGCGGCTTCCACATGATCGAACACGCGCCGAGCGAAATCTACCGTAACAACCTGCCTCGCCAGTTCGGCAATATCCTGCTGTCCAAGTACCGCATCACCCAGGCCCAGCGCCACATGCTGCCGTGGCCGGCCGCGCCGGAATACCCGTCGGGCATGCCGCGCGGGCTGATCGAAACCGTGCTCGACGCGCCCGGCGGCAAGCTGCGCGTGCTGACCACCCACCTCGAGTACTATTCGCCGCCGCAGCGCCGCGCCCAGGTGGCGCGCATCCGCGAACTGCATGCGGAAGCCTGCGCGCGGGCCGCGATCTACCAGCCCGAGCCCGATCTCGACCCGCCCTTCCAGCTGGGCTTCCGGCCCGGCACCGCCATCTATTGCGGCGACTTCAATTTCACGCCGGAGTCGGAGGACTACCGCGCACTGCTGGCGCCACCCGGCGATGGCGTCCTGCCCCTGGTGGATGCCTGGAAGGTCCGCCACGGCGCGATGGCGCGGGCGCCGACGGCCGGGCTGCACGGCTACCCGTGGCCCGACCGCGCGGAGTGCTACGACTACTTTTTCGTGACCGAGGACCTGGCGCCGCGCGTCGTGGAGCTCAACGTGCAGTCCGAGACCGCGGCCTCGGATCACCAGCCGGTCGTACTCGATTTGACCTAGACCGTTTCTTCCTGCTGCGCCAGCTGGCGCAGCGCCTGCTCGAACACCTCGGGCGGCTGGCCGCCGGAAATCAGGTGGCGCTCGTTGATGACGATCGCCGGTACCGAACGGATGCCGGCGCGCTGCCAGTAGTACTCCTGCTGGCGCACTTCATCGGCAAAGCTGTTCGACTCCAACGCGGCGCGTGCCTGCTCCTGGTCGAGCCCCGCCTCGCCGGCGGCCCGCACCAGCACCTCGCGCGAGCTGGGGTCCTCACCTTTCGTAAAATAGGCTTCGAACAGCTTTTCCTTCAGCGCGCGCTGGCGGCCTTCGCCCTGGTTCTCGGCCCAGTGCAGCAGGCGGTGGGCGTCGAAGGTGTTGTAGATGCGGCCACGCTTGCTCATGTCGAACGTGAAGCCGACATCCGCGCCGCGCTGGCGGATCATCTCGCGCGACTGCTCCTGCTGGGCCGGCGTGGATCCGTATTTTTCGGTGATGTGTTCGAAGATGTCCTGCCCCTCGGGCCCCATGCCCGGGTTCAGCTCGAACGGCTGGAAATGGATGTCCGCCTGGACCTCGCCGGCGACGCGCTCGAGCGCCTTCTCCAGCGATTTCAGGCCGATCGCGCACCAGGGGCACGATACATCCGACACGAAATCGATTCTCATTTGCTTGCTCACGACTCACCACCTTCCTGGAATTGGCGCCGCCATTCATGCGGCCTGGGACATATGGTGACACATCGAACGAAAGCAGGCAGCGCGTGCACGAAAACGCCCCGTCAAAAATTCGGGGTCAGAGCACTTTTTCACACCAATTCGGGGTCAGAGCACTTTTTCAGGAAATGGCCAGCGCGCAAACAGCGCCACCGGATGGCCCGCAAAAACAAAGCCCGGCCACGCGCAAGTCGCGGCAGGGCTTGAGAATGCTGCTCAGGAGCCATTGCTGAGAAAAGTGCTCTGACCCCGAATTTGCCTGAAAAAGTGCTCTGACCCCGAATTGGGGTTATTTTTTCCTGACGGTGGCCTTGGTGGCTGCGGCCTTGCTGCCGATGCGCGATTCTTTGCCGGCCAGCAGGTTGGAGATGTTCTTGCCGTGGCGGTAGAGCAGGAGCGCGCTCATGATGACGACGGCGAATAGTTTTTCGTCCGCGCCGAACAGCAGGCCGTAGTAGAACGGTGCGAAGACCGCGGCCACCAGCGCCGCCAGCGAGGAGTAGCGGAAGGCGTAGGCCACCACCAGCCAGGTCACCAGGGTCGCCAGGCCGAGCCAGACGTTCAGGCCCAGCAGCACGCCGAGCGCGGTGGCCACGCCCTTGCCGCCGACGAAGCGGAAGAATACCGGCCACAGGTGGCCGACGAAGACCGCCACCGCCACCAGGGCGATGCCGCCGTCCTCGACGCCGAAGCGGTCGCCGAAGTGCACCGCCAGCCATACCGCCAGCCAGCCCTTGGCGCAGTCGCCGATCAGGGTGGCGATGGCGGCTTTCTTGCTGCCGCTGCGCAGGACGTTGGTCGCGCCCGGGTTCTTGGAGCCGTAGGTGCGCGGGTCGGACAGGCCGAAGGCGCGGCTCGCCACGACCGCGAAGGAGATCGAGCCGATCAGGTAGGCCGCGATGGTGAAAACAATGGTGTAAATGGTCGAGCTGTCCATGCTGTTTCTTTCTTATATGGCTTGCGCCGGCAATTGCTCAGGCGCGTGGAATATACACCATCGGCCGAGCTGAACGCTAATCCGCCAGGGCGCATTGCACCGGCCTGGCCTTCAGCACCTCGACCAGCGCCTTCGGATCGATCCCGATCAGGAAGCCGCGCCGGCCGCCATTGATATAAATCCTGGGCAGGGACAGGATGCCCTCCTCGACGTACACCGGCATCGCCTTGCGCACGCCGAACGGCGATGTGCCGCCGACCAGGTAGCCCGAATGGCGCTGCGCCACCTCCGGCTTGCAGGGCTCGACCGACTTGCAGGGGATGGCGCGCGCCAGGTTCTTGGTCGATACCTTGCGGTCGCCATGCATCAGCACGATGAGGGGGCGCGCCGCCTCATCCTGCATCACCAGGGTCTTCACGACCGCGTGCTCGTCCACGCCCAGTTCGCGCGACGATACCGCGGTCCCGCCATGCTCCTCGTACTCGTAGGGATGTTCGGAAAATACGACCCCGTTCTTGCGCAGGAACTGCGTTGCCGGGGTCTCTGAAATGTGCTCTTTCTTGGCCATGCGTGTTACGCTAAAAACAAACGGAGGAGTTGCTTATTATGCAGCAAGAAATTCGCTTTGCCACCTTCAATGTCTGCAACCTGGCACCGCCGGGTGCGCGGCTGTACGAGAACCTGGAACCGAGTACGCCGGAAGAGTACGAAGCGAAAATCGCCTGGACCGCACACCAGATCGACATGCTGGGCGCCGACGTGATCGGCTTCCAGGAAGTCTTCTCGCAGGCCTCGCTGGCGGAGGCCCTGTCGCGCACCCGCCGCTACCGCGAAGCGATCCACGTCGGCTTTGACCCCGATCCGGGCGCCGACAAACTCACGCCCAGCGTCGCCCTGGTGTCGCGCCTGCCGCTGGCCGACGCCCCCGAATCCTTCCCCTATTTCCCGCCGGGAATCGCGATGCCGCCCGGGAACCGCGACCCGGAGCGCTTCACCCGCGCGCCCCTGCACGCGGCGATCGAGATCCGGCCCGGCCTGGTGGCCGACGTGGTGGTCGTGCACCTGAAGTCGCGCCGCCCGGACTACCGCGCCAGCGACACCGGCGACGATCCCCAGCTGTTTGCGCTCGCCTCGCTGCGCTCRCTGATCCGGCGCGGCACCGAAGCCGCCGCCCTACGCGTGCTCCTGTCGAAGCTGGGCCGCGAACGCCACCGCCCGCGGGTGGTGCTGGGCGATTTCAACGACGTCGCCGACGCCGTCACCACCGGCATCGTGCTGGGCATCGGCGCCCCCAGCGGCGACCGCCTGTACGACGCCTGCCAGCTGCAGCGCCGCCAGGACCGCCTGCGCCATGTCGGCTTTTCCAACTTGCATGAAGGTCAATACACGACCATCGACCACATCCTCGTGTCCGGGGAATTCAATGGCGAACTGGCGGGTGCGCTGGGAGAAATCGTCGACGTGGTCTACCTGAACGACCACCTCGACCTGGGCTTGCCGGAAGCCTCCGACCATGGGCAGGTGCTGGCGCGGCTGCGGCTGTTCGAGACCGGCCAGCCCGGCGATGCCTGACTGATTGTCCGGACACGCCAATCGTACAGACGTCCGATCCGCCTTTTCGACGTTTCGTCGGTCCGATTGCACGGCTCGTCGCATTCCGATAGCTGTTCGTCATCCCCATCCTTATTCTCTCATCACGCGAATAAGAGACCGGACCATCCGCCATGAAGATCGAATCCCTGCCGCCGCTGGCGCCTCCCCCCGTCGAACCGACATCCGCGCGCCGCCGCTGGCGCGTGCCCGTCATCGTCCTTGCCGTGCTGGCCGTCGCCGGCGGCGGTTATGCCTACACGCACAAAGGCAGCGCCTCTCCCACCCCGGCGCCAGCGGCGGCGGAGAAGAAGGCCACCGTGCACGAACTGTCGGCGCGCGACATCGCACGCGTGGAGGCGCGGCCGCTGGCGGTGACGCTGCCCCTGTCCGGTTCCCTCACCCCGCTGGCCCAGGCCACGGTCAAGTCCAAGGTGTCGGGCGTGGTGCTGCAGACCACGGTGCAGGAAGGCATGAACGTGACGGCCGGCCAGGTCATCGCGCGCCTGGACGACAACGAGGCGCGCGCCCGCGTCGCCCAGCAGCAGGCGGCCTTGAACGAGGCCTCGGCGCGCCTGGCGCTGGCGAAGAAGAACATGGCCAACAGCGCCGCCCTGCTCAAGCAGAACTACATCGCCCAGAACGCCTTCGACACCACCGCCAATGCGGTCGACCTGGCCCAGGCCTCGGTCGATGCCGCGCGCGCCCAGCTGGAACTGGCGCGCATCTCGCTGGCGGACACCGCGATCCGCGCGCCGATCTCCGGGGTGGTCAGCAAGCGCCACGTGCAGGCCGGCGAGAAGCTGTCGCCGGACAGCCCGGTGTTCTCCATCGTCGACCTCAAGCAGCTGACCCTGGACGCCCAGGTGCCGGCCTCCGACATTCCGCGCATCAAGGTAGGCCAGGAGGTGCAGTTCAAGGTCGACGGCTTCGGCGAGCGCAATTTCGCCGGCAAGGTCGTGCGCATCAATCCCGCCACCGAGGCGGGATCGCGCGCGATGCTGGTGTATATCGGCGTCGACAACCCGGACGGCGTGCTGCGCGCCGGGATGTTCGCGAAAGGCATGGTCACCACCGAGAAATCGGCGCCCCATGCCCTGCTACCCCTGCTGGGCGTGCGCAAGGAAGGCGGCCGCGACGTGGTCTACCGCGTCGACGGCGGCAAGGTCGAGGCCAAAGCGGTCACGCTCGGCCTGAAGAACGAGGACGACGGCCTGGTCGAGGCGATCGACGGCATCGATCCCGGCGCGCTGGTACTGGCCGTGAAGCTGGACGGCGTCAAGCCGGGCGACAAGGTCAAGCTGCCGGAAGCCACCCCGGCCACCCCGGCGAAGAAAGGCTGAACCCATGTGGATCACCCGTATCAGCATCAAGCATCCCGTCTTCGCGACCATGGTGATGGTCGGCCTGATGGTGCTCGGCCTGTTCTCCTACCGCAGCCTTGGCGTGGAAAGCATGCCGAACATCGAGATCCCGGGCGTGTGGATCGAGACCAATTATCCGGGCGCTTCGCCGGAACAGGTCGAGAACGACGTCACCCGGCCGATCGAGGAAGCGGCCAACACCGTCGGCGGCATCAAGACCATCCGCAGCAGTTCCTGGGAAGGCCGTTCGGGCGTCGGCGTCGAGTTCCAGCTGAACGTCGACATGAACCGCGCCGTGCAGGACCTGCGCGACCGCATCAGTACCTTGCGCGGCGGCTTCCCGCGCGAAGTCAAGGAACCCGTGGTCTACCGCCAGGAGAGCGAGAACGCGCAGCCGGTGCTGCAGGTGGCGCTGCTGTCCCGTGAGCGCAGCCTGCGCGACCTGTCGATGCTGGTCGACCAGGTGATCGTCAAACGCATCCAGGCGGTGGCCGGAGTCGGCCAGGTGCGCATCAACGGCAAGCAGAACCGCCAGGTGCTGGTCGACATCCGTCCCGACCAGCTGCGCAGCCTGAACGTCGGCATCGACGAAATCATGGCCGCGATCACCGCCACCAACGCCAACCTGCCGGCCGGCCGCATCAGCCACGGCGAACGCGAGAACCTGGTGCGCATCGAAGGCAAGATGAAGGAAGCGGCCGACTTCCGCCGCATCATCGTCGCCAAGCGCGCCAACGGTCCGATCTACCTGCACCAGGTGGCCGAGATCAGCGACGGCGCCGCCGAAGAGCAATCGATCTCGCGGGTGGACGGCCAGCGCGCCCTGTCGCTGGAAATCGCCAAGGTCCAGGACGCGAATACCGTCGAGGTCGGCGTCAACGTCAAGAAGGCGATCGAGGCAATGAAGCAGACCCTGCCCAAGGACGTCGAGTTCCGCATCCTCGACGACGTATCAAGCAGGGTCCAGCACCAGGTCGACAACGTCAAGGAGACCATCGTCGAGGGCGCGGTGCTGACCATGGTGATCGTGTTCCTGTTCCTGCATTCCTGGCGCAGCACGGTGATCACCGGCCTGACCCTGCCGATCTCGGTGCTGGCCAGCTTCATCGCGATGAAGTACTTCGGCTTCACGCTGAACTTCCTGACCCTGATGGCGCTGTCGCTGTCGATCGGCCTGCTGATCGACGACGCCATCGTGGTTCGCGAGAACATCGTGCGCCATCTCGGCATGGGCAAGAGCCACGCCAGGGCCGCCGAAGACGGTACCAACGAGATCGGCCTGGCGGTGATGGCCACGACCTTCGCGATCGTCGCCGTGTTCGTGCCGATTGCCTTCATGAAAGGCATCATCGGCCGCTTCTTCCYGCAGTTCGGGATCACGGTGGCGGTGGCGGTGCTGGTGTCGCTGTTCGTCAGCTTCACACTGGACCCGATGCTGTCCTCGGTGTGGCCGGACCCGGTCAAGGATCGCTTCAAGTACGTCCCCTGGCTGGGCCGCCTGATGGCGCGCATCGACGTCGGCATCGACCGTGTGCACGGCTGGTATGCGAAGGTGCTGGGCTTCTCGCTGGCCTGGCGCAAGTCGACCCTGGCCTTCGCCTTCGCGGTGTTCGCCGGCAGCCTGCTGCTGGTGCCGATGATCGGCGGCGAATTCGTGCCCCAGGTCGACGACGGCTACGTCCAGCTGAACTTCAAGGTGCCGGTCGGCTCCAGCCTCGACTACAACGACGCCAAGGTCCGCCAGATCGAGGCCGCGCTGGGCGAGTTCAAGGAAATTGATAACATGCAGACCGTGGTCGGCGCCTGGGACGGCCGCCATACCTCGGCGATCAACCTGAAGCTGACGGACGTGCGCAAGACCCACCGCCGCTCGCAGCAGGAAATGGAAAAGGTGATCCGCGACCGCCTGGCCAGCATCGCCGGCGTCGAGATGACCGTCGGTAATCGCCCGATCTCCATCGCCATCCTCGGCAGCAACGAGGCGAATCTGGACAAGGTCGCGCACCTCCTGATCGACAAGATGAAGAAGATCAAGGGCGTGGCCGACATCCAGTACAGCCAGGAAGGCGCGAACCCGGCCACCATCGTGAAGATCAACCAGGAACTGGCGACCGACCTGGGCCTGTCGGTGCAGCAGATCGGTTCCGCCCTGCGTCCCTTCGTCGGTGGCGACCAGACCAACCGCTGGCTGGCGCCGGACGGCCAGAACTACGAGGTCAACGTGCAGCTGCCGAAGTCGGGCCGCCAGAAGGTGGCCGACCTGGCCGACCTGTCGGTCGCCTCGAGCAAGCTGGACGCGGCCGGCAATCCGATCATGGTGCCGCTGCGCCAGGTGGTCGAGTTCGTGCCCTCGACCAGCCCGCAGGTGCTCAAGCGCCAGGCGCTGGAACGCCGTGTGGCGATCAATGCCGGCCTCGAGAACCGTCCGTTGGGCGACGTCATGAAGGACGTGAACGCGGCAATGAAATCCATCGACCTGCCGGAAGGCGTGCGCTTCGACGTCGGCGGCCAGTCGCAGCAGATGGACGAGACCATGGGCGGCTTCGCCATCGCCCTGGGTATCGCGATCATCTTCATCTACCTGGTGCTGGCCTCGCAGTTCGGCAGCTTCCTGCAGCCGGTCGCGATCATGATGTCGCTGCCGCTGTCGCTGATCGGCGTGCTGCTGGCCCTGCTGGTCACGAAGAGCRCCTTGAACATCTTCTCGGTGATCGGCGTCGTGATGCTGATGGGCCTGGTGACCAAGAACGCGATCCTGCTGGTGGACTTCGCCAACCAGGGCCAGCGTGAAGGCAAGTCGCAGTTCGAGGCGCTGATGGAAGCCGGCCAGGTGCGCCTGCGCCCGATCCTGATGACGACCCTGGCGATGATCTTCGGCATGCTACCGATGGCGATCGGCCTGGGCGAAGGCGCGGAAAACCAGGCGCCGATGGGCCGCGCGGTGATCGGCGGCGTGATCACCTCGACCCTGCTGACCCTGGTGGTGGTGCCGGTGGCGTACACCTACCTGGACAGCTTTGGCAAGCGGGCCAAGCGGTGGTTCCAGAAGGGGCATGAGCTTGAGGCGGAGGCTGGTCCGGCCGAGGGGCAGGCGATCTGAGCACGTAAGTTTGCACGTCATTCCCGCGTAGGCGGAATTAGTGCCACTGGCACTAATTCCGCCAAGTTCGGCGATCTGCCAACAAGCTTGGGTCCCCGCCTTCGCGGGGACGACGTTCATGCGCCAACTAAGCCGAATCCCGCTCCGGCTCAGCCAGTTCCGCCGCATCCTCGTCGGGAGAAGCGCTACCCTCCTCCCCCTTGTGCTGCTTGGCCTCCAGCTTGCGCTTGGCCTTTTCCTCAGCCTTCTTCTTTTTCTCCAACTCACGTTGCCGTTTTTCATACTGGAAATTGGTCTTGGCCATGGTGTCCTCGTGCGTGTGGGAAGGGTATTACTAGACCATTATGACTCACCAGACCCGCCAGGTCTTGAGAATTAACCACGCGGGTGGTGCTGGGCGTGCAGGTGCTTCAAACGCTCGCGTGCCACATGGGTGTAGATCTGGGTCGTCGAAATGTCCGAATGTCCCAGGAGTAGTTGCACCACGCGCAGGTCGGCGCCGTGGTTCAAGAGGTGGGTGGCGAAGGCGTGGCGCAGCGTATGCGGCGACAGCGGCGCGGTGATGCCGGCCCTGGCCGCATGTTTCTTGATGACGATCCAGAACATCTGGCGCGTCATCGGTCCGCCGCGGCCGGTCACGAACAGGGCGTCGTCCATCTGCCCGTTCAGGATCACGCCGCGCGCCTCCTTCATGTAGCGCTCCAGCCAGTGGCGCGCCTGCTCGCCGAAGGGCACCAGCCGGGTCTTGCTGCCTTTACCCGTGATGCGCAGCACGCCGTCGTTCAGGCTCAGCTCGACCACTTTCAGTGTCACCAGTTCCGATACCCGCAGGCCGCTCGCATACATCAGCTCGAGCATGGTGCGCTCGCGCAGGCCCAGCGGGGTCGAGACGTCCGGCGCGCTCAAGAGGGCCTCGACCTGGGCTTCGGAGAGGGTGTGCACGAAGCGGGTCGGTTGCCTGGCCGAAGCCATGTTCAGGCAGGGGTCGTGGTCGATGCGGCGCTCGCGCAGCGCCATCTGGTAGAAGCGCTTCAGTACCGACAGCCGCCGGTTGGCCGAGCTGGGCTTGGTGTCCTCGTGGCGCTCGGCAAAGTAGGCGGCGATGTCCTGCGGCTGCACCGCGTGCAGGTCGCTGCGCTCCGGACGCCTGGCCTCGAGCCAGCCGGCGAACAGGCGCAGGTCGCGCCGGTAGGCATCCAGCGAATTCCTGGCCAGTCCGTGCTCGAGCCAGAGGGCGTCGCAGAAGCCGTCGATCAGGGAAAGATTGATTGCTGCTGCCATGGGACGTCGGCGGGGAGCGCACCTTCGTGGCGCAGCAGCCAGCGCTTGACCGTGAGCGTGAAGCCGTGTTCGTCGTCGCTGCTGGCAAAGCCGCCCAGGCCGCCGGCCGCGGTGACGCGGTGGCAGGGAATCACCAGCGGGAACCAGTTGGCGCCGCAAGCCTGGCCTACCGCGCGCGGATGCGACTCGAGCAGCTTGGCGACCTGGCCGTAGGTACGCACGCTGCCGCGCGGGATCGCGCAGATGGCTTCCCAGACGCGGCGTTGGAATTCGCTGCCGGCATCGACCAGCGGCAAGTCGAAACGGAAATCGGCGTCGGCGACATAACGCACGACCTGCTCGGCGGCCTGTTCGGCCACCGCATCCTGCGGCGCTTTTTCTTCGTAATGCGGCGGCAGGTAGACCAGCTCGCGCACGCGTTGATCTTCCGTACGGATGCCCATCGCCCCGAACGGCGCCGCGACGATGGCGCTGAAAAGCTCGCTGCCCTGTTGTGTGTTCATTGATCCAGTGTAGCAAAAAAAAACGCACCCTCGTGAGGTGCGTTTTCAGTATGGGTCACGTTTGCGGCCACTCGGTCAATGCCGGCGGCATCTATAAAACGTGCGTCTCCTCATCATTCTCCGGTATTCCAATGCTGGATTACCGCTTTTTTGCTTCTCCCCAAAATTCGTATCCGGGCTTTCGAACGCACCATGGTGGTGCCAAAGCTGCGCCATCATAACGCATTCGAATAAGAATAGCGTAGTTTTTTATATACATTCACGAAATATATGTCAGCCATAAACCATTCTCGGAAGCCATAAGGAGATTGCCGGGACATAGGTTATTAACAGCAGGAAACCAATCATCGTCAGCAGCCAGGGCATCACGGCCACCGTCAGCTCGGAAATGCCCATCTTCGTGATGCCGGAGGCGACGTACAGGTTCAGGCCCACCGGCGGATGGCACATGCCGACTTCCATGTTGACCACGATGATGATGCCGAAGTGGACCGGGTCGATGCCCAACTGGGTCGCGACCGGGAACAGGATCGGCGCCATGATCAGCACGATCGACGATGGCTCCATCACATTGCCGGCCAGCAGCAGCAGCAGGTTCACCACGATCAGGAAGCCGATCGGACCCAGGCCCTGGCCGGTAAGCCAGCCGGCCATCGCCTGCGGCACGTTCTCGCTGGTCATCAGGAAGGAGAACAGCACGGCATTGGTGATGATGTACAGGAGCATCGCCGACATCGCCGCCGAATCCAGCAGCACCTTGCCGACCTGCTTCAGCTTCAGGTCCTTGTAGACGAACACCGCGATCACGAAGGCGTACACCGCCGCGATGCCGGCCGCTTCGGTCGGCGTGAACACGCCGGTGTAGATACCGCCCATCACGATCACGATCAGGAACAGGCCCCAGGCACTGCGGCGGAACGCGGTCCAGCGCTCGACCCAGGTGGCGCGCGGCATGCGCGGATAGTCGTGTTTCTTCGCCAGGAACCAGGTCGTCAGGCCAAGCATGAACGCCAGCAGCAGGCCGGGCACCACGCCCGCCATGAACAGCTGGCCGACCGAGGTATTGGTCGTGACCGAGTACATCACCATCACGATCGACGGCGGGATCAGGATGCCGAGCGCGCCCGAGGTCGTGATCACGCCGGCGCCAAAGCGCTTCGGATAGCCCTGCTTGACCATGGCCGGCAGGATGATCGAGCCGATCGCCACCACGGTCGCCGGGCTGGAACCCGATACTGCGGCGAACAGCGCGCAGGCGAACACGCCGGCCAGCGCCAGGCCGCCATGGAAGTGGCCGACCATCGAGGTGGCGAAGTTGATCATGCGCCGCGCGACCCCGCCGTGGGTGAGGAAATTGCCCGCCAGGATGAAGAGCGGGATGGCCATGATCTCGAAGTTGTCGATACCGGTGAACAGCTTCATCGCCACCGACTCGATCGGCACGTGCGTCATGGTGAACAGGAAGGTCAGCACCGTGAGGCCGAGCGCGATCGAGACCGGCATCCCGGTCAGCATCAGCAGGATCAGCAGGACAAAGATAATGGCGGCGTTCATGAGGATTTCCTTGCTTCTTCGATTTCGTCGTCCAGGCCTTCGACGTAGGCGTGGTCATGCTTCGGCAGTTCGCCATTACGGATGAAATGCCAGGTCACCTGCAGGAAGCGGAAGCACATCAGCCAGGAACCGAGGGGCAGCGCCAGGTAGACGATCCACATCGGGATTTCCATGTCGGGCGAGGTCTGCGCGGTGCCGGCCATGCGGTAGACGAAGCTGGCGCCGAGGGTGCCGATGATGCCAGTGAACAGGGCGCCGGCCAGCAGCGCCAGCACGATGAGCTTGTTGCGCCAGCGCTCGGACAGCCGGTTGACCAGCACGTCGACGCCGACGTGGATGCCGGTGCGCACGCCATATGCGGCGCCGAACTTGGCCATCCACACGAACATGATGGTGCTGAGCTCCTGGGCCCAGCTGGTATTCAGGGAAATGAACCAGTCCTGCAGCCCGCCAAGGGGCAGGCCGGACAGGTAGCGGTGCAGCACCGCGATGAAGATGATGAAGGTGGCGCCGGCCATCAGGCTGGCGATGAGCCACTCTTCGAGGCGATCGAGGATTTTCATGGTGATCTCGGAGAGGAGCCGGGCTGCCGGTGAGGCAGGCGGCTTTAATCGTCGTTCCCGCGCAGGCGGGAACCCAAGTTCTGCATGCACCTCGACGGCGCATCGAACCTGGATCCTCGCCTTCGCGGGGACGACGTTTACGAGCTAACGAATACGTGCCGGTGCGATTACTGCACCGAAGCAGTCGCCTTGTTGATCGAATTGATCAGATCCTGGCCAACCCGGTCCGCCATCTGCTTCTGCACCGGCAGCAGGGCCTTGCGCCATGCCGCCTGCTCTTGCGGGTTCAGGTTGTAGATGGTGGTCTTGCCCGCCTTGCGGATGGCTTCCAGGGCCTGGTCGTTGTCCTGCTGGGCAATCGCCTTTTCGTACTTGGTGGCGTCGTTCATGGCCTGCTGCAGCTGGGTGCGGATGTCGGCCGGCAGGCCGTCCCAGAACTTCTTGTTGACGATGACCGCATAGCCCAGGTAGCCGTGGTTCGAGACCGTCACGTGCTTCTGCACCTCATGCATCTTCTGGGTGTACATGTTCGACGGCGGGTTCTCGGTACCGTCCACCACGCCGGTCTGCAGCGCCTGATAGACTTCCGAGAAGGCCAGCGCCTGCGGGTTTGCGCCCAGCGCGCGCATCTGCGCGTCCAGCACCTTCGAGCTCTGAATGCGCATCTTCAGGCCGCGGAAATCGGCCGGCATGTGCAGCGGCTTGTTGGCCGACATGACCTTGAAGCCGTTGTCCCAGTAGGCCAGGCCGGTGATCCCCTTCGGCTCCAGCTTCTGCAGCAGGCTCTTGCCGATCGGGCCTTCGGTCACGGTGTACAGCGCGGCCTTGTTCGGGAAGATGTACGGCAGGTCGAAGACTTCGAATTCCTTCACGCCCAGCGGACCGAACTTGGCCAGCGAGGGCGCCAGCATCTGGACCGCGCCCAGCTGCAGGGCTTCGAGTTCTTCCTTGTCCTTGTACAGCTGGCTGTTCGGGTAGACTTCGACCTTGACCCGGTGATTGGTCATCTTCTCGGCCAGTTCCTTGAAGCGCTCGGCGGCACGGCCTTTCGGCGTGTCGGTCGCCACCACGTGGCTGAACTTGATGACGATGGGGGTCTGGGCCGCTGCGCTGAACGCGAAGCCGGCGCCGGCGACCAGGGCAAGTGCTGCCACGACGGATTTGATCTTCATGAGTCTCCTCTCCAATAAGAATAGGTTTTATTTTTTTATATTTGCCACGAGTCTGCTGAGCTTCTTAACAACAAGCTATTGTGGAAAACCACAATTGTTCGCTCAGCAATAAAAGTATCACGTTATCGCATGAAAAACCCTTTTTCGATGCCGCGTCCCGTACCGGACGGCCCCTGGCGCTGGCTGGTGCCGGTGCTGCTGGTGCTGCTCTTCCTGCTGGTCCTGCTGTGGCTGCCCTGGCAGGCGCGCCAGATGGAGAGCAATGAGCGCCAGGAACAGCTGATCGCCGACACCCTCTGGGTCGAGCAGACCCTGCGCTTCGAACTGGCGCGCAGCGAGGAGGTGCTGGCGACCCTCGGCACCGACCTGGCCGCCGACAGCCCGCCCGCGCACGACGTGGTCGAGGCGCGCATGGCGCAGATGTTCAAGAACGGTCACGAACTGCGCCGCATCGCCTGGCTCGACGCCGGCGGCCGGCAGCTGGCGGTGCAAGGCGCCGAGCTGGCCCACGGCGCGTTGACCGCCTCCTCGCGCGATGCCCAGGAGATGGCGCGCAAGACGCATAACGGCCGCTACTCCGATCCGTATAGCCTCGGTCCGGCCAGGTATGGGCCAGATGCCGGCCTGGTCGACTACCACCTTCCGCTCTACCACGAAGGCAGGTTCGTCGGCAGCCTGGTCGCCACCTACGACTTGCAGACCCTGCTGGACGAGAACGTGCCCTGGTGGTTCGCCCAGGACAATTCGCTGTCCCTGCTCGACCGCGACGACCACGTGGTGGCCCACCGCGCCGCCGGCGGCCCCGGGCGCGGCGTCTACACCCACAAGCGCGCGCTCGACCTGCCCGGCGGCCAGATCGTGCTGGCCACCGACAGCGTCAAGGGCGCGCCCAGGCTGCTGCCCAACCTGCTGGTCGGCTCGGTGATCCTGCTGGCGCTGGGCCTGGTGCTGTCGCTGGCCGCGCTGTGGCGCCACATCGCGCGCACCATCGCCGCCGAGAACGCGCTGCGCCAGCAGATGGCCTTCCGCACGGCGATGGAAAACTCGCTGCTGACCGGCCTGCGCGCGCGCGACCTCGAAGGCCGCGTCACCTACGTCAATCCGGCCTTCTGCCGCATCGTCGGCCTGCCGGCCGGCGAACTGCTCGGCAGGACCCCGCCCATGCCCTACTGGGCGCCGGAGGAAACCGACGAGTACGAGGAGCGCTTCCGCAAGATCCTGGCCGGCCAGGCCACGCCGCAGTTCGAGACCGTGTTCCTGCGCCCCGACGGCACCCGGGTGCCGGTGCTGGTGTTCGAGGCGCCGCTGGTCGACAGCATTGGGCGCCACACCGGCTGGATGAGCTCCATCCTCGACATCACCGACCGCAAGCGCGCCGAGGAGCTGGCCCGCCAGCAGCAGGAAAAGCTGGAGACCAGCGCGCGCCTGGCGACCATGGGCGAGATCTCGTCGATGCTGGCGCACGAGCTGAACCAGCCGCTGGCGGCGATCTCCAGCTACACCGCCGGCGCGCTCAACGTGCTGGGGCGCGCCAGCGACCATGCGGCCCCGCTGGATGCCGGCATGCTCAAACGCGCGCTGGAACAGGCGAATACCCAGGCGCGGCGCGCCGGCCAGATCATCCGCAGCGTGCACGAATTCGTGAAGAAGCGCGAGCCGCGCCGCGAGAGCGTGATGGTGCCGCAGGTGATCGAGGGCATCCGCGCCCTGGTCGAGCTGCAGGCGCGCCAGAGCTACGTGACCCTGCAGGTCGAAGTGCCGCCCGACCTGCCGCCGGTGCTGGCCGACCGCGTGCTGCTCGAGCAGGTGCTGCTGAACCTGACCCGCAACGCGAT
This sequence comes from Massilia sp. 05N420, assembly GCF_056397205.1. NCBI lineage: Bacteria > Pseudomonadati > Pseudomonadota > Betaproteobacteria > Burkholderiales > Oxalobacteraceae > Massilia > Massilia sp. 05N420. The sequence continues at coordinate 95,977 of NZ_JBFTMX010000002.1, read as the reverse complement.
CGAGTCGATGCAGGACATCGACCGCGAGCGCCGCGTGCTGCGCATCGAGGCCGCGCGCTTCGATGCCGACGACCAGGGCCGGGTGGCGGTGTCGGTGATCGACAACGGCCACGGCATCCCGCCCGAAGTGGCCGAGCGCCTGTTCTCGCCCTTCTTCTCGACCAAGGCCGAGGGCATGGGCATGGGCCTGTCGATCTGCCGCACGGCGATCGAATTCCACGGCGGCACCCTCACCCACGCCGACAATCCCGGCGGCGGCACCGTGTTCACGTTCACCTTGCAGCAGGCGCAGGCTACAATGCCGACCTGAAGAGCAGGACTTACGAAGGAGACTCCATGCTGCACATCGTCGACGACGAAGACGTCATCCGCGACGCCCTCGAATGGCTGGCGCAATCGCGCGGGCTGGCCGCGCGCGGCTATGCCGGCGGCCAGGCCTTTCTCGACGCCCTCGACGCCCAGTCCGGTCTTGATGCCGCCACCGGTAGCGGGACCGCCGGGGATGGCGAATGCGTGCTGCTGGACGTGCGCATGCCGGGCATGAACGGCATCGCCGTGTTCGACCAGCTGGTCGCGCGCGGCCTGCTGGCGCGCCTGCCGGTGATTTTCCTGACCGGCCACGGCGACGTGCCGATGGCCGTCGATTCGCTCAAGCGCGGCGCCTTCGACTTCTTCGAAAAACCCTTCAACGACAACCAGCTGATGGACCGCGTCGACGAAGCCCTGGCCAAATCGCGCCAGGCCGCCGCCTCCAGCGCGGTGCGCGAACGCCTGTCCACGCTGTCGGCGCGCGAACGCGAAGTGCTCGACCTGATCCTGGCCGGCAACATGAACAAGGTCGTGGCCGACAAGCTGGGCATCAGCATGCGCACGGTGGAAGTGCACCGCGCCCACATCTTCGACAAGATGCAGGTCAAGACGGCGGTCGAGCTGGCCGGCCTGTTGAAATAAAACTTCCTTCGCTTTTCGTTCCGGAACCCCGCGCACGGCAGGTTTCGCGCCCTGCTTTTCTGAAGTTCGCTTGTAAAATCAAGCTGAACACGCCATGGTCAAACTGACCATGCAAATATTTTCTTAGGGAACGCAGATGAGCGAAAAGACAATTGCAGACAAAATGTTCTTGAGGAACGCGAAATCGATGCTGATCCTGAACGGGAACGTGCATCCCGGCATGGTGTCGCAGATCCCGCCCGACCTGATCAAGGACGACCAGGACAAGGTGGATGTGGTGTTGCTGTTCGCGATGAACCGCAAGGAACTCGAACAATACTTCCCCACCGCGAAGGAGCGCATGGGCGAGAAAGGATCGCTGTGGGTGGCCTATCTGAAGCAGACCGCGTCGAAGGCCACTGATATCAATCGCGACTCAATCAACGCTTATGCGAAGGAAAACGGTATCACAGGCGTGGCGATGATCTCGATCGACGGCGACTGGTCGGCACTGCGCTTGAAGCGCATCGAGATTTAAAGCAGACTCAGGCTGCGTGACGGGCTAATGCCCAGGCGACATGCTCGCGCACCAGCGCCGACGGATGCTCCAGCCGGGCCCGCAGCGCGGCCACGATGCGCGGGTCGCCCTTGGCCCCGGCCTCAGCGGCAGCGTTCCCCATGCCTACCGCCAGATTACGCAGCCAGCGCTCATGCCCGATCCGGCGGATCGGGCTGCCCTCCATGCGGCGGTTGAACTCCTCTTCTTCCCAGCCGAACAATTCCACCAGCCCGGCGGCGCCCAGGCCGTTGCGCTCGTCGAAATCCGGCAGCACGGCGCGCCGGGCGAACTTGTTCCACGGGCAGACCAGCTGGCAATCGTCGCAACCGTAGATGCGGTTGCCGATCAAGGGCCGCAGGTCTTCCGGAATGCTGCCCTTCAGCTCGATCGTCAGGTAGGAGATGCAGCGCCGCGCATCGAGGCGGCCCGGCCCCAGGATCGCGCCGGTCGGGCAGGCGGCGATGCAGGCTTCGCACTGGCCGCAATGGGCGCCGGTGGCATCGTCGACGGGCAGCGGCAGGTCGACCAGGATCTCGCCGATGAAGAAGGTCGAACCGGCCTCGCGCGACAGCAGCAGCGTGTGCTTGCCGCGCCAGCCCAGCCCCGCCTTTTCCGCCAGCGGCAATTCCATCACCGGCGCCGAATCCGTGAACACGCGGAAGCCGTACTCGCCGGCCAGGCCGCGCACGCGTTCGGCCAATTGCTGCAGGCGGTTGCGCAGCACCTTGTGGTAGTCGCGTCCGCGGGCGTAGACGGAGACCACGGCGGCGCCCGGATCCTGCTGGCGCAGGCGTTCCCGGGCGCGCCAGTCGGCGTCCGCGCTGTTGCCACCCGAGATGGGCAGGTAGTCCATGCGGGCGACGATCGCGCGCACCGTGCCCGGCACCAGTTCCGCCGGCCGGGCGCGCTTCATGCCGTGGCTTGCCATATAATCCATCTCGCCATGGTGGCCGGCGTCCAGCCAGGCTTGCAGCCCTGCCTCGTGGCGCGCCAGGTCGACGTCCGTGATGCGCACCTCGGCAAAGCCCAGTTCTACGCCCCACGCCTTGATGGCGCGTGCGAGTTCGTTCAGGTCAGGCTGGGATGGGGACATGGCGGGACGGACACTGGCTGGTTGGTACGACAAACCCGATATTCTATTCGATGCAGCATTCATTCAACGCTTATCTTCCGGACGAAGCCGCCACCCAGGCCCTGGGCGGCGCCCTCGCGCGCGCGCTGCGCCCCGGCCTCGTGATCTATCTGCACGGCGACCTCGGCGCCGGCAAGACGGCCCTCACGCGCGCCCTGCTGCACGCGGCCGGCCACAAGGGCGCGGTCAAGAGCCCGACCTATACGCTGTCCGAGCCCTACCGGATCGCGCTCGACGGCCAGGCCGTCAACCTGATCCACTACGACCTGTACCGCATGTCGAGCCCGGAAGAATTCCTCGATGCGGGCTTCCGCGAAGACTTCGACGGCAGGAACATCTGCGTCGTCGAATGGCCGGAAAAAGGCGAGCCGGTGTTGCCCCCGCCCGACGTCCGGGTGTTGCTTACGGTCAGCGGCCACGGCCGTGCTGTAGAATTGCAGGCGTTGTCTGAATTGGGCCTGCTATGCCTCGAACGCCTGCACTACCCCCCGACTCCCTGATCCCCGGTTCCCCGAAGCGCCGCGCGGTGCTGAAGGCCGGCGGCACGCTGCTGCTGTCCGTACTCGCTCCGCTGCCGGCGTCGGCCGCGCAGATCATGGCCGTGCGTGTCTGGCCGGCCGACGAGTACACCCGCGTCACGCTGGAAAACGACAGCGAGCTGAATGCCTCCCACTTCATGCTGGCCGATCCGCCGCGCCTGGTGGTCGACATCGACGGCCTGGCGCTCAACGAGACGCTGAAAAGCCTGGTCGCCAAGATCGAATCGAACGACCCCTACATCAAGCAGGTGCGGGTCGCCCAGAACCGCCCGAACGTGGTGCGCCTGGTGTTCGATCTCAAGGAAGAGGTCAAGCCCCAGGTGTTCACCATGGCCCCGGTGGGCGGCTACCGCCATCGCCTGATCTTCGACCTGTATCCGGTGCATCCGGTCGATCCCTTGTCCGCCATGATCGCCAGGGAGAACTGGTCCGAGGGCGGCGCGCGCGCCACCGAAGTGCCCGCGGCGACGCCGGCGCCGGCCCAGCAGCCGGGCGCGCCGACGGTCGGCCAGGCCGGCCCCGACGCCATCGCCAGGCTGGAAGCCGACGCCGCCCGCGCCGGCAGCACCCCGGCCCAGCCGCAGCCGACCGCACCGCAGGCGCAGCCCCAGCCGCAAGCGCCGACACAGGSCAAGAACGCGCCCGGCGGCAAGGTGATGCGGATGGTGACCATCGCCCTCGATCCCGGCCATGGCGGCGAGGATCCGGGCGCCACCGGCGCCACCGGCGTGCATGAAAAGGACATCGTGCTGGCGATCGCCAAGCGCCTGAAGGGCAAGCTGGAAGAGCTGCCGAACACGCGCGTGATGCTGACCCGCGACGCCGACTTCTTCGTGCCGCTGGGCCAGCGCGTGGAAAAGGCGAGGAAGGTGCAGGCCGACCTGTTCGTCTCGATCCACGCGGACGCCTTCATCCAGCCCTCCGCGCGCGGCTCCTCGGTCTTCGTGCTGTCGGAAAAAGGCGCGAGCTCGAGCGCGGCGCGCTGGCTGGCGGCCGACCAGAACAAGGCCGACCTGATCGGCGGCGTGAACCTCGGCACCCACGACAAGCAGCTCGCCAGCGTGCTGTTCGACCTGTCGACCACGGCGCAGATCAACGACAGCATGAAGCTCGGCAAGGCCGTGCTGAGCGAGATCGGCGGCATCAACCGCCTGCACAAGGGTTCGGTCGAGCAGGCCGGCTTCGCCGTGCTGAAGGCCCCGGACATCCCCTCGATCCTGGTCGAAACCGCCTTCATCTCGAACCCGGAAGAGGAAGCGCGGCTGAAGGACGACGCCTACCAGAACCAGCTCGCCGACGCGATCACGAAAGGCATCAAGCGCTACTTCGCGTACAATCCGCCGCTGGCGAAGAGCCGAATGACCTGATCTCAGCCTGGAGGGTTTTGACGTGAGCGTTACTACTACTCAATTCGGGCAACTGCCCGCCCTGCTGCTGCGCGCGCCGGACGGCGCCGAAGCCACCATCACCCTGTACGGCGCCCACCTGGTGTCCTGGAGGCCAGCGCACAGCGCTGGCCGCGAAGGGCAGCCCGGCGAAGCCGGGCCGGAGCGCATGTTCATGAGCAGCCTGTCCGCGCTCGACGGCAGCCGCGCCATCCGCGGCGGCGTGCCGGTGATCTTTCCGCAATTCGCAGAACGCGGCGAAGGCATGCGCCACGGCTTCGCCCGCGTCAGCACCTGGCGCTTGCTCGACAGCGGCGAACAGGACGGCGCCGCGTTTGCCCTGCTGGGCCTGAACCAGGACGACCTGTCGCCGCAGGCTTCGAGCGCCTGGGCCTATGCCTTCGAGCTGGCGCTGCGGGTGAGCGTGCAAGGCGCCAGCCTGGCGATGTCGCTCGAAGTGCGCAACACCGGCACCCACCCCTTCTCCTTCTCCAGCGCCCTGCACACCTACCACCTGGTCGAGGACGTCGAAGCCGTGCGCATCGACGGCGTGCAGGCCGAGACCCTGGCCCTGACCGACAAGCTGGACCAGGTATTCGAGCGCATCGCCGGGGCGATCACCTTCGACAACGGCGCCGACAAGCTGCTCTTGCAGCAGAGCGGCTTCACCGATGCGGTGGTGTGGAATCCGGGCGCGGCCGATGCCGCCGCGCTGTCCGACCTCGAAGACGAGGAGTACCGGCGCTTCGTCTGCATCGAACCGGCCCTGCTCCAGCCGCAGACCCTGGAACCGGGCGGCAGCTGGAAGGGCGAATACCGGGTGGGGCCGGCTACTTCCTGACGCGCTCGAAGCTCAGCTGGTCGATCATCCGCCACGGCTTGTCGCCGGCGTGGACTTCATAGGCCATGTGGAAGCTGTCGTCCGATTTGCGCTCGAACACGAAGCGCTCCTCGCGCAGGGGCTCGCTTGATATCGTGCGGACGAACACCACCTTGCCGTCCTGCCAGCCCTCGCTGGCGAACGTGCGCGCGCCGCCGCCGTTGTCGTTGACGGTCATGACCAGCTTGCGCGAGCCGCTCTCGATGCCCCACAGACCGAGCGCCTTGTAGCTGTTCGGCGCGCGGTCGGTGTGGCGGTACTGCAACCACTGGCCGTCCAGTTCGGGCGTGAAGCTGACCTCGGCCTCGATCGGGCGGCCGGAGGCGAAGGCGCCCTTGCCGCTCCATTCGCCGCCGAAGAAGGCGGCCATCTCGGCGGGCACGCGGGTCGGCGCGGCAGGGGTCTGGGAAAAGGCGGGAATGGCGGCGCAGGCGCACAGCGCCGCCGCCAGGATGCGGGCAGTCAGGGTCATGGCGAGGAGCTTAGTTGGATTCCTTGATCATCCGGCCCGAGGTCGACTGCACCGGGCGCGCATTCAGCGGATACAGGCGCGAGAACAGCGCCATCTGGGCCGGCGAGGCCTGGCGCGGCTGCTTGAACACCAGCCACAGCACGCCTTCGGTGCAGGGCGGCTCGGTGAGCGAACCCATGTAAGTGAAGTATTCACGCTTTTCAGGCAGCGCATCCTTCGGGTCGATCACGATCGAGGGCGATACGACCTCGTTCTTTTCGAGCGGCAGGTTGTCCCAGATGGTCTGCACCAGGCTGTGCGGCTGGCCGCGTTCGAGCAGCACGGCGATGATCGCGATCTTGCCGTCATAGCTCTTGTGCACCAGGTGCATGACCATTTCCGTGCCCTTGCCGTTGATGCGCTCTTCCGACGGACGGTGGAAGTGGAACTGCTGCAGCTCGTAGGTCTGGTTGCCGACCGTGATGAAATTGCCGCCGCCGACCGTCACCTGGACGGTGTGGCCGTTGTTCACCTCGTTGAACGAGGACGGGTGGTAGTCGAAACCGATCTGCTCGAGGTTGACCTTGATGCCGTCGCGCAGGTCGATCGGCGACTGGCGGTTGCCGGTGCCGCACTTGGCCCAGTCGACATTGATCTTGGACCAGTTGGCCGGGCCGAGTTCGCCCTCGTAGGACCAGACGGTGCCATGCTTGGGCGCGGCGGCCAGGATCGCAGCGGCGGAGGCGGCCTTCTCTTCCTCGCGGCGCCTGGCGTCGGCGGCCTTTTTTGCGCGTGAGGCCGCGCTGGCGCGGGCCTGCTGGCGTTCGCGCAGTTCGGCCAGGCGCTCGGCGATCTTGGCCGAGAGGGCGACTTCGGCCGCTTCCTCATCCTGTGGGGCGGGGGCGGCCTTCTTGGCCGGGGCCTCTTTCTTGCCCGGCAAGGGTTCCTTGGCCGCGTCCTTGGCCATCTGTTCCTTGGTCGGCATCGAGGCCGACGCCGGCTTCGACACGGAGGCCGCCAGTCTGGCTGCCGCGGCGGGGGCAGGATCGTTCGCGCTTGCGCTCAGGACGACGCAGCTGCAAGCGAACAGGGCGATCAGGTTACGCATGGGATTCCAGTAGTGTTGCTGTCCCATGCTTTATCGGCGCGGGCAAGGGTAAACTTGAGCGCCGTAAACACACAGCGCGCCGTCGAAGCGGCGCGCTGCAGGAATGACAAGGTGCGCTTTCAGCGGCTGAGCATGCGGCGCCCGAACTTGTAGATGCCGCCCAGGGCCAGCGGCACCACGGCGGCGCCGACACCGATCAGCACGATGGCGGTCAGGTGATCGCGCACGATGGGAATGTTGCCGAAGAAGTAACCGGCGGTCACGAGACCGGCCACCCACAGGACGGCGCCGGTGATGTTGAACATCTGGAAACGCGCATGCGTCATCTCCGAAATGCCGGCCACGAAGGGAGCGAAGGTCCGCACCACCGGCACGAAGCGCGCCAGGATGATGGTCTTGCCGCCGTGCCTTTCGAAGAAATCGTGGGTGCGCTGCAGCGCATCCTTGTTCAGCCAGCGGTAATCATGGGTGAAGACGCGGTGACCGATGGCCCCGCCGATGTAATAGTTCAGGGTATTCCCGGTAACGGCGGCAATGATCAGCAGCGCCATCAACAGCGGATAACTCATCTCGCCGGTGGCGCAGAAGGCGCCGGCGATGAACAGCAGGGTGTCGCCCGGGAAGAAGAACAGCACCACGAGACCGGTCTCGCAGAACACGATCGCGAACAGGACCGCATAGACATACACACCGTACTGGGCCAGCAGGGTGCCCAAGGTCTTATCGACGTGCAGAAGCATGCCGAAGAGTTGCATCAGATCCATAATCATCCTAAATGGTAGCGCCGAATCATACCATCAGACCGTCTTCAAAAAATGGCCCCGGGGTCAAGATCATGGAGAGAATTTGTACTTTCCGGATTACAATCGTTCGAATAAGAATGACAAGGAGAGAAAGATGGCTTACCGGAAGCTTCACCACGCCGTGCTGCTCGGGATTGCAGCCTTGATGGCAACGGGCGCAGGCGCCGCCGACAAGAAGGCGGAGAAGGAACTGCCGCCCAAACCCAGCGTCGGCGACGTACTGAAAGGCTCGACACCGGGCGACTGGCGCCCGCTCGACCCCGACAACACGCTCTATATGGAGCTGCCGGGCGGCCGCGTGGTGATCGAACTGGCGCCGGACTTCGCCCCCAACCACGTCAGGAACATCAAGGCGCTGGCGCGCGAACACTATTACGACGGCCTGGCCATCATCCGCTCGCAGGACAACTTCGTGGTGCAATGGGGCGATCCGCACGAAGACGACGAGCAGGCGCGCAAGGTCAAGGGCGCGCACCGGACCCTGCCGGCCGAATTCACGGTGTCGCTGGCAAACGACCGCCACTTCGTCCGCATGCGCGACATCGACGGCTTCGCGCCCCAGATCGGCCATTCGGGCGGCTTCCCGGTCGGCCGCGATCCGAAGGCGGGCCGCACCTGGCTGGCCCACTGCTACGCCATGGTCGGCGTCGCCCGCGGCAACGAGTCCGACAGCGGCGGCGGCACCAGCCTCTACGTCGTCACCGGCCAGGCGCCGCGCCAGCTCGACCGCAACATCACCGTGGTCGGCCGGGTGGTATCGGGCATGCCGCTGCTGTCGACCCTGCCGCGCGGCCCGGCGCCGATGGGCTTCTACGAGCAGCCGGGGCAGCAGCTGCCGATCGGCGCGGTGAAGGTCGCCGCCGACGTCCCGGAAGCCGAACGCAGCCGCCTCGAAGTGATGCGCACCGACAGCGCCACCTACCAGTCCGTCCTCGAAGCCCAACGCAACCGCGGCGGCCCCTGGACCAAGTACACACCGAACTACCTCGACCTCTGCAACGCCCAAATCCCGGTACGCGAGCAAAAATAAATTCGGGGTCAGAGCACATTACCGCTGAAATTCGGGGTCAGAGCACTTTTTCGGGCAATGGTTAGAAGGTAACTCAACCGGCCAGTTTCCCTCTGCGGCACGACGGTGGCGCTACTTGAACCGGGCCGATCAGCCGTCCGGCGAAATGTGCTCTGACCCCGAATTTGCAGAAAAATGTGCTCTGACCCCGAATTTTGGAAAAATCGGACAGCCATGCTTTGCCATGTGGCGGCGAGCTATAATTTGTGAATGAACGCCCCGGCCCCCACCCACCGCCCCATCCAGCAGCTTCCTGACCAGCTCATCTCGCAGATCGCCGCCGGCGAGGTCGTCGAGCGGCCCTCGGCCGTGGTCAAGGAATTGCTGGAGAACGCACTCGATGCCGGCGCCACCCAGGTCACGATCCGTCTCGAGGAAGGCGGCGTCAAGCGCATCGCCATTACCGACAACGGCCGCGGCATTCCGCCGGAAGAGCTGCCGCTCGCACTGGCCCGCCACGCGACCTCGAAGATCGCCTCGCTGACCGACCTCGAAAACGTCAACACCCTCGGCTTCCGCGGCGAGGCGCTGGCTTCGATCGCCTCGGTGGCGGCGGTCAGCATCACCTCGCGCACGCCGAACGCGCCCCACGCCTGGGAGATCGTCGGCTCGCACCAGGGCACGGTCTCGCCCTCCTCCGGCGCCTTCGGTACCACGATCGACGTGCAGGACCTGTACTTCAACACGCCGGCGCGCCGCAAGTTCCTGAAATCCGACCAGACCGAGTACGGCCACTGCGCCGAAGTCGTGCGCCGCATCGCGCTGGCCCGTCCGGACGTCTCGTTCAGCCTGACCCACAACGGCCGCACCATCGACCACTGGAACGTCAGCGAACCGGCCAAGCGCAGCGCCCAGATCCTCGGCAACGACTTCGCCGAAGCCAGGCTGCAGCTCGACGAAGCCGCCGGCCCGCTGCGCCTGCATGGCTACGTCGGCCTGCCGACCGCCTCCAAGGCGCGCGCCGACGGCCAGTTCTTCTACGTGAACGGCCGCTTCGTGCGCGACAAGCTGCTGGTCCACGCGGTGAAGGCCGCCTACCAGGACGTGCTGCACGGCGACCGCTTCCCCAGCTACGTGCTGTCGCTGGAGCTGGACCCCGCCATGGTCGACGTCAACGTGCACCCCTCGAAGATCGAGGTGCGCTTCCGCGACAGCCGCGCCGTCCACCAGTTCGTGTTCCACGCGGTGCAGCGCGCGCTCGCCCAGACCTCGGCCACGGCCCACGGCAACGCACCGGCGCCGGTCAGCGCGGCCGAGATCGCGCCCTCGGGCGCGTCCTGGGGTGGCGGCTTCGGGCGGGATTCCAGCATCGGCGGCACCCCGGCCTGGCGCCGCCCGCACGAGCAGACCTCGTTCGGCTCGCAGCTGACACCCGGGTCGCCGTATGCCTCGACCTTCTCGCCCTCGCCCCACCCGGCCGGCAGCCGCTGGGATGCCCAGCCTTCCGGCGCCGGCGTGGCCCAGCGCACCGAAAGCTACGGCGCCCTGTTCGCCGGCGTGAAGGACGCCGATGCCGCGCAGGCCAAGTCCGCACCGTCCGGCTTCGAAATGCCGCTGCCCGCCACCACCGCACCGGCACACGACGACGACTTCCCGCTCGGCTTCGCCCTGGCCCAGCTGCACGGCATCTACATCCTCGCCCAGAACCGCAAGGGCCTGGTACTGGTCGACATGCACGCGGCCCACGAGCGTATCCTCTACGAGCAGCTGAAGAATGCCCTCGACGCCCAGGCCGGCGGCGAACAGATGCAGGTGCAGCAGATGCTGATCCCGGTGACCTTCTTCGCCGACGCCGTCGAAGTCGGCACCGCCGAAGAAAACCGCGAGACGCTGCAGGCGCTCGGCTTCGACATCACGGCGGTCTCGCCGACCACGCTGGCAGTGCGCGCCGTACCGACCCTGCTGAAGAACGCCGATGCGCAGACGCTGGCCCGCGACGTGCTGCGCGACGTACGCGAATACGGCGGCTCGCGCGTGCTGATCGAGCGCCGCAACGAGCTGCTCGGCACCCTCGCCTGCCATACCGCGGTGCGCGCCAACCGCATCCTGTCGGTGCAGGAGATGAACGCCCTGCTGCGCCAGATGGAAGCGACCGAACGCGCCGACCAGTGCAACCACGGCCGCCCGACCTGGGTGCAGCTCGAGATCTCCGCACTGGACAAGCTGTTCCTGCGCGGCCAGTAATAGCCTCGTTATTTATGAATATGAATCACAAACCGATGGCGGTCGCCATCATGGGCCCGACCGCGTCCGGCAAGACCGCCGCCGCACTGGCGATCGCCAGGGAGATGCCGGTCGAGATCATCTCGGTCGACTCGGCCCTGGTCTATCGCGAGATGGACATCGGCACCGCCAAGCCGAGCCCCGAAGAACTGGCCAGCGTGCCGCACCACCTCATCGACATCATCGACCCGCTCGAGTCCTACTCCGTCATGCAGTTCCGCGAAGACGCGATCCGGCTGGTGGCCGGGATCCAGGCGCGCGGCAAGCTGCCGCTGCTGGTCGGCGGCACGATGATGTACTTTAAAGGGCTGGTCGACGGCCTCGACGACCTGCCGACCGCCGATGCCGAGGTCCGCGCCCGCATCGATGAGGAAGCCGCGCGCATCGGCTGGCCCGGCATGCACGCCAGGCTGCGCGAACTCGATCCGGCCACGGCCGACCGCCTGGCGCCGAACGACGCCCAGCGCATCAACCGCGCGCTGGAGATCATCGAACTGTCCGGCAAGCCGATGTCCGAACTGCTGGCCAGGCGCGAGAAGACCGAGCTGCCCTTCGAACTGCTCTCGTTCGCGCTGGAGCCGTCCGACCGCGCGGTGCTGCACAAGCGCATCGCACAGCGCTTCGACCAGATGCTGGGCAGCCGCGACGACGAAGGCATCGTGGCCGAAGTGGCAAGGCTGCGCGCCCGCGGCGACCTGGACCTGAGCTTGCCGTCGATGCGCTGCGTCGGCTACCGGCAGAGCTGGGAATACCTCGACGGCCAGTACGACCGCGCACAGCTGCGCGAGAACGGCATCGTCGCCACTCGCCAGCTGGCCAAGCGCCAGCTGACCTGGTTGCGTTCGATGCCGGAGCGGATCGTGGTCGATTGTCTGGCGAAAGATGCAACGGCCCAGGTTCTGGGCGTGCTGGACAAGCACATTCGAAGCGCGTAACCTTGACAGTCTTGTGTGCGGACGRCATAATGCCCTCCGCTTTGGTGATATAGCTCAGCTGGTTAGAGCACAGCACTCATAATGCTGGGGTCGGTGGTTCAAGTCCACCTATCACCACCAGATTTCAAGCGAGATGGCTTGGCTCCTCAAAGGCTAGGCCATTTTGTTTTTAGTACCGTTTTAGATGGTGATATAGCTCAGCTGGTTAGAGCACAGCACTCATAATGCTGGGGTCGGTGGTTCAAGTCCACCTATCACCACCAGACATGAAGAACCGCCGGTTTCGCGAGGAGCCGGCGGTTTTTTCTTTTCCAAAAATGCCAGCCTTGCGCAAACATTCACGGAGCACCCCGATGACCGACCACACCGCCGAACCGACCCGCCGCGAAGCCGCCGCCCGCCAGGCCATCAAGAACGGCTTCGACATGGAAGACGAGGATTCCGGCGTCGCCATGTTCGTCGCCTTCCATCTCGAAGAGCTCCCGCCCGGATACTGGCAGGAGAAGATGGGAACAAGCCGCCCGGATCCCGCCGCCGTGCTCGACATCCTCGAGCTGCGCGGCTACTCAGGCGAAGACGACGACATGGAATACTTCGATTTCACCCTGCCGGGCAAGGTGACCGACTACGTCATCAGCGTGCGCTTCGACGCCAAAGGCAAGGTCGACGAGATCTCGATGGAGAGCTAGGCCATCGCCGAAGGCTGGCTGAAATGCTCAACCAGAAAATCAATGAACACCCTGCTCCGCGCCGCCTGATTCCGCCGGTTCAGGTAATACACGAACAGATCCGCCGACGGCAGCCGGTACGCCGGCAGCACGATCTTCAGCCGTCCACTCTCCACATAGCGCGCCAGGTCCCACTCCGAGCGCACCAGGATGCCGTGCCCGTCCAGCGCCCAGCCCAGCACGATGTCGCCGTCGTTGCTCGACAGCGCGCCATGCACCTTCACCACCTCGCTCTGCTCCTCTCCCTCGCCTGAATAGAAGCGCCAGACGCCGTGCGCCTCTTCGTTCTGGCGGTGCACGATGCAGCGGTGCCGCGTCAGGTCGCTCAGGCACGCCGGCACGCCATGCCGCTGCAGGTACAGGGGCGAGGCGCACAGGAAGCGCCGGTTGCTCATCACGCGGCGCGCGTTCAGGCGTTTATCCGGCAGCGCGCCGAAGCGGATCGCCAGGTCGTAGCCGCTCTCGACCAGGTCGACCGGGCGGTCGGTCACTTCCATCTGCACCTCGACCTGCGGGTAGCGCTTTGCGAATTCGGAGACGATCGGTGCGATCGTGGTGCGGCCGAAGCCCAGGGTCGCGTTCACGCGCAGCAGGCCCTTGGGCGCCGCGCGGCCGCTCGACACCGCGTCCTCCATCTCGCGGATGCTGGCGAGGATGCGGCCCGCGTGCGCCAGGTAGGTCTCGCCTTCGCTGGTCAGGCTGATGCGGCGCGTGGTGCGGTTCACCAGGCGCACGCCGAGCCGCGCCTCCAGCTGGGCCAGGCGCTTGGTGGCCGCGGGCGGCGTCAGGTCGAGGGCGCGCGCGGCCGCGGCCAGGCTGCCGTGGCGCGCCACCAGCGTGAAGAATTCCATGTCGGCCGTGTGGTCGGGTTTCATCCGGCATTTACCTCAAGTTAATAATCAATTCGACGCGGGGAAATTATAGACGGGGAGGCAGGGGCTAAGCTGGGGACTTCATTGACACCCACGCAGGCAGCCATCATGAGAATCGTCGAGATCCGCGAACAGACCCTCCCCATCAGCTCTTCCATCCGCAACGCCTACATCGACTTCAGCAAGATGACGCTGAGCCTGGTGGCGGTGATCACCGACGTGGTCAAGGACGGCAAGCCGGTGGTCGGCTACGGCTTCAATTCGAACGGCCGCTACGGCCAGGGCAAACTGATGCGCGAGCGCTTCATCCCGCGCATCCTGGAAGCCGAGCCAGGCTCCCTCGTCAACGACAAGGGCGACAACCTCGATCCGCACAAGATCTGGGACTGCATGTTCACCAACGAGAAGCCGGGCGGCCACGGCGAGCGCTCGGTGGCGATCGGCACCATCGACATGGCGGTGTGGGATGCGGTCGCCAAGATCGAAGGCGTGCCGCTGTTCCAGCTGCTGGCGGACCGCTACGGCAACGGCCGGCCCGACCGCAAGGTCTTCGTCTACGCGGCCGGCGGCTACTACCATCCCGGCCAGGACCATGAGGCGCTGAAGAACGAGATGCGCAGCTACATCGACCGCGGCTACACGGTGGTCAAGAAGAAGATCGGCGGCGCCTCGCTGGATGAAGACCTGCGCCGCATCGACTCCATCCTGTCCGTGCTGCAGGACGGCCAGAAGCTGGCGGTGGACGCCAACGGCCGCTTCGACCTCGACACCGCGATCCGGTACGCGAAAGCGCTGTCGCAGTACGACCTATTCTGGTACGAGGAAGCCGGCGACCCGCTCGACTTCGAGCTGCAGGCGACCCTGCGCAACTACTACGACAAGCCGATGGCGACCGGCGAGAACCTGTTCTCGATGCAGGACGCGCGCAACCTGGTCCGCTACGGCGGCATGCGCCCGGACCGCGACTGGCTGCAGTTCGACTGCGCCCTGTCCTACGGTCTGGTCGAGTATCTGCGCACGCTGGACATGCTGCACCAGCACGGCTGGTCGCGCACCCGCTGCATTCCGCACGGCGGCCACCAGATGTCGCTGAACATCGCGGCCGGCCTGGGCCTGGGCGGCAACGAGTCCTATCCGGACCTGTTCCAGCCTTTCGGCGGCTTCCCGGACGGCGTGAAGGTGGAGAACGGCTATGTGACGATGCCGGACCTGCCGGGCATCGGCTTCGAGGGCAAGGCGGACCTGTTCCGCGAGATGCAGAAGCTGTCGGCCTGAGTCATTCCTCGCCGACGTCGGCATCTTCTCCCAGCGCGAACTCGCCGCGCTGGAAAGCCTCGAGTACGGCCTGGGCTTGCGTCAGATGCTCCTGCGGCACCAGGATGCGCACCCCGCCCAGTGCCGGCGCCAGCAGCAGGTCGGTCTGTACCAGGTTGGCATCGGCAAGCACCGCCGGGACGCCGGCCGCGACCAGGCAGCCCTGCACCAGGCTGGCTTCCATGGGGATCAGATAACGCGCGAGTTCGAGCAGATCGCGGCCGGGCAGCAGCCCGGCCTCCGGCGTGCCTGCCAGCAGTGCATTCAATGCGTGTGTCATGACGGCTCCCTGAAGATCGACGGCTGTGTATTCATCTTAGCAGCATCGGCAGCGCGGACAACAGATACAGCACCACGCCGATCAGGCCGCCGACCACCGTACCGTTGATGCGGATGTACTGCAGGTCCTTGCCGATGTTGAGCTCGACCTGCTCGGACATCTCGCGGCTGTCCCAGTTCTTGACGGTGTCGGCGATGTGGCGCGTCAGGAAGCCCGCGAACTCGGGCGCCGCGCCGCGCGCCGCCAGCTCCAGGTTCTCGTTGAGCGAGGCGCGTAGCAGCGGATCCTCGGCCAGCGTGCGCCCGACCCAGGCACCGGTCGCTTCGAGGCGCCGGCGCAGCACCGAATCTTCTTTCTCGAGGTCGGCCTTGATCCAGGCTTTCAGGTCGCTCCACAGCGAGCCGAGATAGCCGTTCAGGGTCTCGTCGCCGATCAGGTAGCGCTTGATGTCCTCGCCCTTCTCCAGGAAGGCGGGGTCGTCCTGCAGGCGCGCGATGAAGTCGGCCGTGAAGGCGTCGAAGCGCTGGCGCAGCGGGTGCTGCGGATCCTCGCTGACGCGCTTGAGGATGCCGGCGGCCAGCTTGACCGTCAGGTCCGCGCCCTTCCTGCCGATGAGTTCCGAGGGCAGCATCTTTTCCATGAAGGCGTATTCCTCGCGCAGCCAGTCGACGATGCCGTGGGCGATCACGGCCTGGGTCTCCTCGTTGGCCAGCAGTTTCGCCAGCTGGACGATGCCTTCGTCGAGCAGCTCCTGGTGGCGGCCGTCGCGCGTCACGCTCTCCAGGATGGTGCCGGCGGTCTTCGACAGGTCGACGGCCTGGATCATGCCGTGCACGGCGCGGCGCACGAAGTTCTGCACCGCGGCGTCCTCGATGAAGTCGAGCGCCCAGCCGGCCGTCCTGACCAGGTAACGTCCCAGCTGCCGGGTGTTCTCGGGGTGCGTGAGCCAGTCAGCCACCTTCTGCGCCGGGTCGTGGCGCTGGATCAGGCGCACGATGGAATCGGTGTCGAGGAATTTCTCGTGCACGAAGGCGCCCAGGTTGTCGGCGATGCGGTGCTTGTTGGCGGGGATGATCTCGGTGTGGCGCGAAACGAAGGGAATCGGGATGCGCCGGAACAGCGCGGCAACCGCGAACCAGTCGGCCAGCGCGCCCACCATCGCGGCTTCGGCGAAGGCTTTCAGCAGGCCGGTCCACCAGTTCTGTGGAAGGAACAAGGACAGCACGAACAGCGCGGCCGCGCCGCCGAAGAAGGACAGCGCCAGCCGCTTCGACTGGCGAAGTTCCGCACTCTTTGTATTCATGCCTCCATGTTAGCTCAGCCTAGACGACGCCGGCGCGCAGCAGTGCCTCGACGCTGGCCGCGCTCCAGCCCCAGTCGGCCAGCACGGCGGCGCCATCCTGGCCGGGACTGGATGGCGCCGGACCGATCTCCGCGGGGGTGCGCGAAAAGCGCGGCGCCGGCGCCGGCTGGGTCACGCCGTCGCGCTCGACGAAGGTGGCGCGCGCCGCATTGTGCGGGTGGCGCGGCGCCTCGTCCATGTCGAGCACGGGGGCGAAGCAGACGTCGGTTCCTTCCAGCAGCGCGCACCATTCGTCGCGGGTGCGGGTGGCGAACAGCGCGGCGAAACTGCGCTTCAGCCCGGGCCAGCCGGCCTGCCGCCATTGCTTGCGGAATTGCGGATCGTCGGCGCCGCTCAGCTCCAGCAGCTGGGCATAGAACTGCGGTTCGATCGCGCCGATCGAGATGAACTTTCCATCTGCGCAGGCATAGCAGTCGTAGAAGGGAGCGCCACCGTCGAGCAGATTGGCTTCGCGTTCATCGCTCCAGGAACCGAAGGCGCGCAGGCCATACATCATGGAACCCAGCAGCGCGGCGCCGTCCGTCATGGCGGCATCGACCACCTGGCCCCGGCCCGAACTCTTCGCTTCGAAGGCGGCGCAGACCACGCCGAAGGCCAGCATCATGGCGCCGCCGCCGAAGTCGCCGACCAGGTTCAGGGGCGGAGTCGGCGGACTGTCCGCCCTTCCGATCGCATGCAGCATGCCGGACAGCGCCACATAGTTGAGGTCATGCCCGGCCGCCTRCGCCAGCGGCCCGGTCTGGCCCCAGCCGGTAACGCGGCCATACACCAGCCGCGGGTTGCGGTCCATGCAGGGATCGGGGCCGAGTCCCAGTCTCTCCATCACGCCGGGGCGGAAGCCTTCGACCAGCACGTCGGCCTTCGCCACCAGGTCGAGCAGCAGCTGGCGGGCCCGCGGGTCCTTCAGGTCCAGCGCCAGCGAGCGCCGGCCGCGCGCCATCACGTCGAACTTCGTGCCCAGCATCGGATACGGGTTCGGCGCCGCCGGATCGGGCTTGCGGTCGATGCGGATCACGTCCGCGCCCATGTCGGCCAGCATCATGGCGGCGAAGGGGCATGGGCCGATGCCGACCATTTCGATTACTTTCAATCCTTTCAGGGGTCCTGGCATGGATGTCTCACATCACAAGGAACGGGCGATGATCTCTTTCATGATCTCGTTGGCGCCGCCATAAATGCGCTGCACGCGGGCGTCGAGATACATCTGCGCGATCGGGTACTCCAGCATGTAGCCGTAGCCGCCGAACAGCTGCACACACTGGTCCACGATCTTGCACTGCAGGTCGGTGATCCAGTACTTGGCCATCGAGGCCTGCACCGTGTCCATGCGGCCGGTCATCACATCCTGGATGCAGCGGTCGACGAATACGCGCGCAACGAAGGCCTCGGTCTTCGCTTCGGCCAGCACGAAGCGGGTGTTCTGCATCTCGATCAGGGCCTGGCCGAAGGCCTTGCGCTGCTTCGCATGCTCGACCGTCAGCTTGATCGCACGCTCGATCGAGGCCACCCCGCACACGCCGACGATGGTGCGCTCGTAGGGCAGCTCGGTCATCAGCTGGGCAAAGCCGTGGCCCTCCCCACCGCCCAGCACGTTCTGCAGCGGCACGTGGGCGTCGTCGAAGAACAGCTCGCAGGTGTCCTGGCCCTTCTGTCCCACCTTCTCCAGGATGCGGCCGACGCGGAATCCGGGATTGTCCCTGGTCTCCAGCAGCAGCAGCGAAACGCCTTTCGCGCCGGCCGCCGGGTCGGTCTTGGCGACCACCAGGACCAGGTCGGCCATATAGCCGTTCGAAATGAAAGTCTTGGAACCGTTCAGGCGGTAGCCGTCCCCGGTACGGGTGGCCGTGGTGCGGATGCCCTTCAGGTCGGAGCCGGCGCCCGGTTCGGACATGGCGATGGCCGCGATCGTCTCGCCGCGCGCCAGCCGCGGCAGGTATTTGACTTTCTGCTCTTCCGTGCCCTGGTTCAGCAGGTAGTGCGCGACGATGGCGTGCACGTGCAGGCCGAAGGCGGTGTCGCCGGCACGGCAGAGCTCTTCGAACACCACGCACTGGTGGGCGAAGCTGCCGCCCGAGCCGCCGTATTCCTCGGGGATGTCGGCCAGCAGCAGGCCCATCTCGCCGGCCTTCCGCCAGACCTCGCGGTCGACGTGCTGCTGTTCGCGCCAGCGCTGCTGGTGCGGGACCACCTCATGATCGATAAAGCGGCGCACGGCATCGCGAAAGCCTTCGAGTTCGGCGTCCATCCAGGGAGAGACGTAGTCCATGTGCCCTCCTTACACGCGGTACATGGTGACGACGCAGGCGCCGCCCAGGCCCAGGTTGTGCTGCAGCGCGACCCTTGCGCCCTCGACCTGGCGCGCGCCCGCGCTGCCGCGCAGCTGGTGGGTCAGCTCGAAGCATTGCGCCAGGCCGGTGGCGCCCAGCGGATGGCCCTTCGACAGCAGGCCGCCGGACGGGTTGGTGACGACCTGGCCGCCGTAGGTGTTGTCGCCGTCGCGGATGAATTTGTCGGCGCCGCCTTCCGGGCACAGGCCCAGGGCCTCGTACGTGATCAGTTCGTTGTGCGCGAAGCAGTCGTGCAGCTCGACCACGTCGAGGTCTTCGGGGCCGACGCCGGACTGGGCGTAGACCTTTTGCGCGGCTTCCCTGCTCATGTCGTAGCCGACCAGGCGCATCATGTCGTTCGCATCGAAGGTGCTCGGTCTGTCGGTGGTCATGGCCTGGGCGGCGATGTGGACGTGGGTGCGCAGGCCGTGCCTCTTTGCGAAGGCTTCCGAAACGAGCACCGCGGCGGCGGCGCCGCAGGTCGGCGGACAGGCCATCAGGCGGGTCATCACGCCGGGCCAGATCTCCGGCGCGTCCAGCACGTCCTGTTCCGTCACCTCCTTGCGGAACAGGGCCAGCGGGTTGTTGACGGCGTGGCGGCTGGCCTTGGCGCGGATGCGCGCGAAGGCGTTCAGGGGCGTGCCGTATTTTTCCATGTGGGCCAGGCCGGCGCCGCCGAAGTAGCGCAGCGCCAGCGGGATCTCAGGCTTGCCGACCAGGCGGTCGGTGACGGCGTCGAAGTCGTCGAAGGGCGCCGGACGGTCGGTGAACACCGAGGCCAATGCACCCGGGCTCATCTGCTCGAAGCCCAGCACCAGCACGCAATCCGCCGCGCCGCTCTGCACCGCCTGGCGCGCCAGGTACAGCGCCGTCGACCCGGTCGAGCAGTTGTTGTTGACGTTGACGATCGGGATGCCGGTCATGCCGACGCCGTACAGGGCCTTCTGGCCGCAGGTCGAATCGCCATACACATAGCCCACATAGGCCTGCTCGACGTCTTCGTAGGCGATGCCGGCATCTTCCAGCGCGGCGCGGGCCGCCAGGGCGCCCATCTCGTGATAGGGGCTGCTTCCGCCCGGCTTGGCGAAGGGGATCATGCCCACGCCGCTGACGAATACTTTCTGACTCATCGCTGTCTCCTGGTTTTCTCGGTCACGCGACCGGTTTTGGACAATTATAGGTCAACTGTACTAGTCGATAAAGTATAATCGCGACATGGAAACGACACTCGACAGCACGCTGAAGAACAAGGTCTCGGGCACCACCGAGAAGGGCCTGGGCCGGGCGCAGGACATCCTGCAGGCGGCGCGCTCCCTGCTCGCCGCCGAAGGCTATGCCGGGCTGTCGATGCGGCGGGTGGCTGCGGAGGCCGGCATGAGCTTGTCGAACGTGCAGCACTACTACGGCAGCAAGGACCTGCTGCTGGAAGCGCTGCTGCTCACCACCATGGACCTGGTGCAGGGCAAGATGGACGCCATCGCCGCCGCCATGAGCGAGCGCTCGCAGCTGGAGCGCTTCCTGACCACGGTCGACATGTTCCTCGAAGAGATCACCGATCCCGTCACCCACGCTCTGTTCTTCGAGATCTGGGCGCTGGCCTCGCGCAACCCCTTCGCCTCGAAGCTGATGGACAAGATGCTGGGACGCGAGCGCAAGACCGTCTACAACCTGGTCCGCGGCCTGAACCCGGCCATTTCCGACGACGAGACCATGCGGCGCGCGGTGCTGATGGTGGCCCAGATCGAGGGCCTGATGCTGTTCCGCCTGGATAAGCGCCGCCGCCGCGCCCAGTTCGACGAGGTGCGGGCAGCGCTGCGCAAGGCACTTCTCACACTGGCAACCATGCCCTAACACGCCGCGATCTGCCGCGTTCGCATCGGATCGCCCCTTCATCCTCCGCTAATTTTTTTCGCCCCGCGGCCGGATGAAGGCCCATCGTCGCTTATACTGGACAGGTTTATCTTTACAAGGAGGGCCTCGTCCGCATGCACCACAACATCAGTCTGATCACCACCATTGCCGCCGCTCTCGGCTTCGGCTTGCTGTTCGGGATGCTCGCCGTCCGCATGCGGCTGCCGGCCCTGGTCGGCTATCTCGCCGCCGGCGTCCTGATCGGCCCTGCCACGCCCGGCTTCGTGGCCGACGTTGCGCTCGCCTCCCAGCTGGCCGAGATCGGCGTGATGCTGCTGATGTTCGGTGTCGGCCTCCACTTCTCGCTCGACGACCTGCTGGAAGTGAAGGGCATCGCCCTGCCCGGCGCGATCCTGCAGATCACGGTGGCCACACTGATGGGCATCGGGGTCAGCCATCTGTGGGGCTGGAGCCTGGGTGCGGGACTGGTGTTCGGCCTGGCGCTGTCGGTGGCCAGTACCGTGGTGCTGCTGCGGGCGCTCGAAGACCGCGGCCAGCTCGATTCCTTCAACGGTCGCATCGCGGTCGGCTGGCTGGTGGTCGAAGACCTGGTCACGGTGCTGGTGCTGGTGCTGCTGCCGGCGCTGGCCGGCCCGCTGGGCGGCAACGCCGGCGGCGACGGCCACGCTGCCGGCGATTCGCTGTGGCTGGCGCTCGGCAAGACCCTGCTGTCGGTGGGCGCCTTCGTCGCCTTCATGCTGCTGGTGGGCCGCAAGCTCTTCCCCTGGTTCCTGTGGCGCGTGGCCAAGACCGGCTCGCGCGAGCTGTTCACCCTGTCCGTGATCGCGGCCGCGGTCGGCATCGCCTACGGTTCGTCGGAGCTGTTCGGCGTCTCGTTCGCGCTGGGCGCCTTCTTCGCCGGCATGGTGCTGCGCGAATCGGCGCTCTCCCACCGCGCGGCCGAGGAGACCCTGCCGCTGCGCGACGCGTTCTCCGTGCTGTTCTTCGTCTCGGTCGGCATGCTGTTCGATCCGCGCGTGCTGGTCGAGCATCCGCTCGAGCTGCTGGCGGTGGTCGCCATCATCCTGTTCGGCAAATCGCTGGCCGCCTTCGTGCTGGTGCTGGCGCTGCGCTATCCGCTCAACACGGCCATCACCGTCTCGGCCAGCCTGGCCCAGATCGGCGAGTTCTCCTTCATCCTGGCGGCGCTGGGCATGTCGCTGGGCCTGCTGCCGGACCTCGGCCAGAACCTGATCCTGGCCGGCGCCATCATCTCGATCGCGGTGAACCCGCTGATGTTCAAGGCGATCAACCCGCTGCAGGACTGGCTGCGTTCGAAGTCGGACCTCGCGCGCCGGCTGGAGCGCTCGGCCGACCCGCTGGCCGAACTGCCGGTGACGGTCACCCACGAACACCTGACCGGCCAGGTGGTGCTGGTCGGCTATGGCCGCGTGGGCCGGCGCATCGCCCAGGAACTGAGCAGGCAGGGCATCCATTACGTGGTGGCGGAACAGAACCGCGAAGTGGTCGAGGAGCTGCGCCGCAAGGACCAGCCGGCGGTGGCCGGCAACGCGGCCGACCCGGCGGTGCTGATCCAGGCCCACATCGCCCGCGCGTCGATGCTGGTGATCGCGACGCCGGACACCTTCCACGTGCGCGCGATGGTCGAGATAGCGAAGGCCCTGAACCCGGGCATCCGCTGCGTGGTGCGCAGCCACAACGAAGAGGAAGCGCGCCTGCTGCGCGAAGACACCGGCGGCACCGTCTTCATCGGCGAGCACGAACTGGCGGCCAGCATGTCGCGCCACGTGCTGCAGGGCCTGGCCGAAGCGCCGGTCGCGGCGCACTGAGGCATCGCCGCGGCGCACGCTTGTCCAGGCGGCAAGCGTGCGTGCCGGGCTCTTGTCATCTTGTACAGTAACTGCTCGGCCACTGCCGGACTTCGACTATCGAGATGCATCGCGCCCACCATCTGTTCGCTTATTTACTCGATCTCTTCCTCGCTTCCGATCCAGCCCTGGAGCGGCTGCGCAGCGGACTGCGCGCCCTGCTCACCGCCGCCATCCTCGCAGCCCTGTTCCTCCTCGTTCCGCGCCTGCTCGGCCTGAAATACGAGCTGACCCTGGCCGGCATCCTGGTGGCGGTGATCGCCGCGGTCGCCCTGCAGGACCCCGGAAGGAAGCAGCAACAGCGGACGATGGCCTGGGTGCCCTTCCTCGCCAGCGCCATCCTCGTCCTCGGCAGCCTGGTGGGCGACCATCCCTGGCTGAGCGGCGGCTGCTTCCTCATCATCATCTTCGCCGCCTTCCAGGCGCGCCGCTTCGGGCCGCGCGGCAGCGGCCTCGGCGCCCTCGCCTACCAGTCCTATTTCTACGCCCTGCTATTGAAGACGCCGCCGGACAAGGCGCAGTGGCTGCCGCTGTTCGTCCTGGTCGGCTGCGCCGTCGCCTATGCGATCCGCTTCTGGCTGGTGCCCGAGCATCCGGGCCGCATGCTTCGCAGCGAGCTGCGCGCCTGGCGCGCCCGCATCAGGGCCCTGCTCCACGACCTGGCCGGCCAGCTGGAGCAGGGAAAGGAAGCTGGCTGCAAGCGGATCGAAGCCCAGCTCGAGCGCCTGAACGCGCAGTCGCTGGGACTGGAAACGCGGCTCGCCGATTTCGCCTGCGACGCCGGCCGCGACGGCGGCCCGGCCGACCGGCTGCGCGGGCAGGTGCTGCGCGGCGAACTGGCCGCGGAAGCCCTGGCGGCGGTCGTGCGGGCGGCCGCCAGGGCCGGCGCCGGCGAGCGGCAAGTGCTGGCGAACCGTCTGCGGACGCTGGAACGCAGCCCCGGCGGCGAAGCCGCTGCCGATGCCGACGATAGCGAAGAAGCCGGCGCGGCCTTGCCAGCTGCGCTGCGCTGGCGGCTGGAGCAGGCGCTGCGCGTGCTGGCCTGCCTGCCCTCGCCGCGCGAGGCCTTGCCGCCGATGCGCGACGAGCGCAAGCCGCCGCCCGCCGAAGGCGCCGACAAGAAAGCGGACGACAAGGACGAGAAGCGTTCCTGGTTCGACCACACCACCCGGCGCGCGCTGCAGGCTTGCGCGGCCGCCCTCGGCGCCATCGTGGCCGGACGCGCCCTGTCGCCCTCGCACTGGTATTGGGCGGTGTTCGCCGCCTTCGTCGTCTTCACGCGCACCGTCACCATCGGGCAGACGCTGTCCGGCGCGTGGCGCCAGGTGCTGGCCACGGTGGTGGGCGTCTGCGTGGGGATCGCCGCCGCGGAGCTCGTGCATGGCAACCGCACGGTCGAACTGGTTCTGCTGTTCGCTTTCGTGGGGAGCGGCTTCTATGCTTTCCGCGGCCTGCAGAACGTGTATGTGGTGCTGCTGAGCGCGATGCTGGCGATGCTGTACGAATTGATGGGAATGAACAGCCCGGGCCTGCTGATACTAAGGCTCGAGGAAACCCTGATCGGCGCGGCAGCCGCCGTCCTCAGCGCCAGCCTGGTGCTGCCGGTCCACACCCGCGACGAATCGCGCGGCAAGAGCGCCGAGCTGCTGCGCGCCGCCGGCCGCCTGCTGCGGGCGGCATGGGCGGATCCGGATTCGCCGCCGCGGCACGAGGAGATCCGTGAACTGGACCGCAAGCTCCAGGCGCTGCGCCAGACGCTCGGCCCGGTCACCGGCGCCGAGTATCCGGGATCGAAAAAGCATCGCCGGCAGCATCTGCGGCGGCTGTCGCGCATCGCCTATTGCGTGCGTCACTGCTGCGACCTGGTCGTGAATTTCGCGCCGCAGCTGACGCGGTCGCCGGCATTGCACACGGCTGCCCGCGCCCTGGCGCCCAGGCTGGAACAGGCGGCCGCGCTGTTCGAAGAGCCGGAGCGGCGCGATCCGCCCGATGCCGAAGAAGCGATCCGCCCCCGGGCCGGCAATGCCATCCCCTCCCAACTTGCCGCGCGCTGGCTGACGGACATCGACGACACCCTGCGCGCACTGCGGGCCGAGACCGCGAGGCCGGACAAACCATAAAAAAGGCGGACATCGCTGTCCGCCTTTCGAACCGGGCCAGGCCCGCGGTCCATCAGCTATCGTTTGCTCAGGCCACGGCTTCGCCGGTTTCCGCGCACAGCTTCAGGCTGGCGTGGCGCTGGGCCTTCAGGCCGGCCATCAGGGCATCCTTGTGCTCTTCCAGCAGGGCAAACACGGCGTCCTTGGACAGCACGTACTGTTCGAGCAGGGTGTCCTTGATGGCGGCGATCACCTTCTCGTAGTCGCGGATCGCGTCCAGCGTGTAGCTGTACAGCTCATCGGATTTCTCCTCGACCTGGCGCAGGGTATGCTCGCCGGAAGCGTCGTTGGCAAGCTGGCTGTAGTCGATCTTGGCGCGCGAGTACATCGACAGGCGGCCGACCATCAGGTTCAGCATCTTGGTGATCTTCTCGATGTCGTTCTGGCTGCCGACCGAGATGCCGCGGGCGCCGTAGAACAGCTCTTCCGCCGCCACGCCGCCGTACAGGCCGATCACGTCGCGCTCCAGCTCTTCCAGGGTGCGCAGCGACATGTCGTCGCCCGACTGCAGCACGTAACCCAGGGCGCCGATCTTCGACACGGCTTCGGTGCTGATCTTCAGCAGGTGCGATTTCTCCTTCACTTCGTCCAGGCTCATGCCGGCGCGCAGGAAGGGGTCGATCTGCATGAAGAAGTGGCCCAGCTCGTGCACGGCGATGCGCTCGCGCTGCTTGTGCTTCTCGGCGGTGGTGGCGCGGTCGGTCAGGCCGATGGTGGCGCGCTCATAGGCACGGAACAGCAGGTCGGTGTTGATGATGACCTTTTCCTGGATCGACAGCATCGATGCGCGCTCGACCACGGATTCCAGCAGCGCCGGGCTCAGGTTCTGGGTGATCTCGGCCACCTGGTCGAGATCGAGGTCGTTGTAATCGACCAGACCTTCTTTTTTACGCGACAGGAAGCTGCGCAGCAGTTCCCTGCGCTCGGCCTTGTTCGGCAGGCGGAAGTTGATCTTCACCGAGAAGCGGCGCAGCATCGCTTCGTCCATCTCGGTCGAGGCATCGTCGAAGTTCGAGGCGACCACCCAGATCACGCCCTGGCCCTTGTCGCTCTTGACGCCGTCCAGCAGGCCCAGCAGGGTATTGGCGGTATCGTCTTCCCATTTCTTTTCGCTGCGGCCGCGCGGCATGAACAGGCTCTGCGCTTCATCCAGGAAGATGATGCAGCGGCCCTTGCTCGAGGCCTTGCGGTAGAGGGCGTTCAGCGCCTTCGAACCGCCGCCGACGTAACCCGATTCCAGCGCCGAACCCGAGGCCTGGATCAGCGGGATGTCCAGGCGCTTGGCCAGGTAGCCGACCAGCTTGGTCTTGCCGGTACCGGCAGGACCGGTCAGCATCACATTGAAGGGCTTGTCGATGTTGTGCTCTTTGTACAACTCGCGGTTGCGGATCATGTCTTCCAGGTGCAGCACTTCCTGCTTGATGTCTTCCATGCCGATCAGGTCGTCCATCGAGCCTTTCAGCTTGTCCGGCGAGATCATCTGGGCGCCGCCGTTCATGCCCGGGATGCCGAACTTCAGGGCGTACAGGATCAGCACCAGCACGGTCAGGTCGAGCGCATGGCGTTTCATGAAGGAGACGACGTCGGAAACGAAGCCTTCGTTCTCGTCCTGCAGCACGGCTTTGTGGGAAGCCAGGTAATCGTCCTTGGCGATCGAATACGGGATCGCGTTCTTCAGCAGGACTTCGCGCTCGAGCGACAGGTGGGAGGTGCTCGGCACCTTCACCACGTGCAGCTGCGGCGCGCCCTTGAACTTGTAGATATAACGCGGTGCGTCGGACAGGGGGCGGGCCACCAACAGGTAGTCGAGCTTGTCCTTCTGTGCGGCCAGTTCGGTGATCTCGGAGATGTTCTGCGAGTGGACGACCGGCGACGGATCCTGCGGAACGTCGGCCTTGTAAACGAACCAGCCCACCAGCATACCCAACAGCACGGCAGTCAGAATACGGACATAAACATTCTTAAAGGCAATTTGGAGTCGAGCAAAATTGGGCATATATCAGTACTCTTTAATCTGAAGGTGCTTCACGACATTGATATTGCGTGCCTTCCGAAGTGCCGAGTGGACGCGAAAGGCGGCGGTGCATGGGACCGCTATGGGATGCAAACGTATGCGTCTGCTATTGTTTTGATGCCCGAAGGCAATGGGGATATGGAGACTATACCCCCAAAGAAAAGACAGGTGTATACCGTGCGATGAAAAAACTTTGGGACACAACACAACTGATCAAATTGATATCGATTTTCTTTGTGATTTCAATAAGTTAGCTAAGTAAATCGCAAAGATTCGATGATTATTTGCATGTTAAATAAGTAATTTATGGATAACTGATTCTATTTCCATAATTAAAAAATATTTAATTTTTAATTGCAGAGTAATTGCAGCTTACGTATTCAGTAATTGCTGAGTAACAGATAACAAGACGTAACGAGCGCTTTTCCACCTGTGTTTTTGTTATGCTGAATAGGTACCCGGATGCGCTCTCCGAGGTGGACATTTGGAAGGAATGACCGTGAAACGAATCTTTCTTGCCGCAGCAATCAGTTCAGCCCTCAGCCTGCTCTTCGCCGGCGCCGCCCAGGCGGCCGCCATCGACCTCGACTCCCACGCCATCCGCTCCAATCGCATTGCCGATGTCTCGGCGGTCGCGCGTACCGAAGTGGTGTCACCGCCCTCGCCTTCCATGTCCGAACTGCCCGAACCCGAAGTGTTTGCGATGATGCTGGTGGGACTGATCCTGATCGGCTACCGCGCGAGCCGCGACAGCAGCGAGAAGTTCAAGAAATAAGTCAAGAAACACGCCTGGCCGGAAGGCCGGGAGAAGAAACGGCGCCTGCGGGGCGCCGTTGTCGTTTTGGGCGGGTGCGCGCCCAGGTTTTATATATGGGGACGGGATCGGAAATTACAAGGGTCCGGCGCACAGGGCGTGCAGCTTGAGCAGCGTCGCCCAGTTGCGCGACGTGGTCGCATCGCCCAGCTGTTTGCCGAGCGCGGCCGCGGCGGCGCTGGCGAGGATGCCTTCCGGGCACCATACATAGGCGGCACGCTCGCTCAACGCGACGGCGCCGGGTTGCCAGTCGCGGCCGCACAGGGCTTCGAGCGCCTCGCGTGCCTGCGGTGTGGCATGCGGGCTGGACAGGACGAAGGCGAGCAGGCGCGAGTGGTCGCCGGCCTGGTCGAGCAAGGGGTTGCCGGCGACGATGGCCGCCAGCTCGTCGGCGTCGAGCACCAGCACGCGGGCGGCCACGCCCAGTTTCAACACCAGGGCCTCCTCGATCTCGCTGGCGACCTGGTCCTGCGGCTTGGCCGGGCCGCTGAAGACCAGGTTGCCGCTGTTGAGGACGCTGCGCACCTCGTCGTAACCCAGGTCGCCGGCCAGCTTGCGCAGGTCGGCCATGGCGACGCGTTTCGCGCGTCCGACATTCACACCCCTCAGCAGGGCAACGTAGCGTTTGCTTTTCATGGCGCGCATGGTACCGTGGCCGCGCCGTCGACGGCGCAGCGCACGGTCCTTATCGGATTACTTGAGCAGGCCTTCGTCGCGCAGCGCCTGCTGCACCGCCGGACGCGCGGCCACGCGCTGCGTATAGGCGGCAAACACCGGCCACGGCGACAGGTCGAAGTGCACGAAGCCGGCCCAGCCCAGCACCGTGAACAGGTAGGCGTCGGCCACCGTGAACTGCGAACCCATCAGGTAGTCGCGGCCTTCCAGCTGGCTGGCCAGCCAGCCGAAGCGGTTGCCGAGGTGGGCGCGCGCCGCTTCCTTCATGTCCTCGGTCGAGGTCGGGCGGAACAGCGGGCTGAAGCTCTTGTGTAGCTCGGTCGAGATGAAGTTCAGCCATTCGACCAGGCGGTAGCGCTCCAGGGTGCCGTTGGCGGGCGCCAGCTGGCGGTCCGGGACCAGGTCGGCGATGAACTGGACGATGGCCGGGCCTTCGGTCAGCACGGCGCCATCCTTCAGCTCCAGGGCGGGCACATAGCCCTTCGGATTGATTGCCAGGAAGTCGGCGCCGCTGGCGGTCTGCCTGGCGCGGATGTCGACTTTCTCGGTCGTGAAGTCCAGGCCTGCCTCGAGCAGTGCGATGTGGGGAGCGAGCGAACAGGCGCCGGGGCTGAAATACAGTTTCATGATTGTCCTATCAAATACAAACCGGTCGAGAATACAACAGTTTGCGGTATCTTGCCGGCTGGCACGGGACCTTGATCCGTGCCGGATGGTAATATAAATACGTTAACAAAAAGCAAGAGGGAAGAATGAACGGGGCTTACCAGCTGACACCTCTCGCAGAGGCCACGCCGGGCATGGTCCTGGGCGAGGTGCTGCGCGACGGAAATGGGAATGTGCTGCTGGCGCAGGGCGTGGTGCTGACCGAGGGCATGCTGGCTTCGCTGGCGCGCCACGGGATCGAACTGCTGCCCATCCTCGGCGCCGCGCGCGCCGAAGCGCCTGTCGACCCGGCCCTGGTCCGGGAAAGGCTGGACCGGGTGTTCCGCAAGCACGAGCGCGGCAACCATGGCGACTGGGCAACCGGCATCCTGCGCCAGTACATCGAGGATTTCCGCCTGGGCCGCGAGGTGGGGCAATGAGCATGCTGTCTCCGGAACAATTGGCCCTGAGCGTACAGGATCTGCCCTCCCTGCCCGCGGTCGTCATGGAACTGCTGGGCAGCATCGAACAGGAAAACATCGATATCTCGGTGCTGGCAAAAAAAGTGTCCTATGACCAAGCACTGACGGCAAAGACCCTGCGCCTGGCAAACTCCTCCTCCTATGGCTTGCAAGTCAAGGTGGCGACGATCCAGCAGGCGATCACCTTCCTGGGCTTCCAGACCACGCGCAACCTGATCACGGCGGCGGCCGTCACCGGCTGCTTCCCGAATGGCAAGTGCCCCGGTTTCAACGACAAAGCCTTCTGGCGCCATTCGATCGCCACCGCCGTCTGCGCCCGTTCGCTGGCGCGGCGCCTGCGCTTCAACCAGGATGTCGCCTTCACGGCGGGATTGCTGCACGACATAGGGCGCCTGGTACTGGTGACCGGCCATCCCCAGGCTTATGGCGAGGTGCTGGCCTGGCGCCGCAGGCATGACGGCGAATGGCTGGAGGCGGAGCGCGCCGTACTGGGCATCGACCATGTCGACGCCGGCGTGGCCCTGGCGGAGCACTGGAATTTTTCGGACACGATGCGCCAGGCGATCGCGTTTCACCACGCGCCCGAGACCCCGGGCGCGGGATTTCTTGCCGCCATCGTTCACGTCGCCAACGCGGTCGTCCATGCGCTCGACCTGGCGGGCGAGGAGGAGGAACTGGTACCGGCGCTGTCCAGCATCGCCTGGGATGCAATGGGCTTGAACGAAGACGCTTATCTGGACCTGTTCCGCGAGACGGAACAGCAGCTGGAAGAAATGTCGGCCATCCTGATGGCGTGAGGGTTTTCACCCTCCAGGCTCAGGACGGCCTGTAAGTGACGGCAGCGGACGCGTTCCTGACGGACGCGAGCCCGCTGCCGGGTCGAGCCGAAGGCATGACGGGACCGGCCGTCATGCCCGCGGCATCAGTGCGCATAATTACCGGACTTGGAAGCGTCGCTCTGCTCTTGCGGCTGGGCTTGTTGCTGTTGTGCAGCAGCTTGCTGTGCAGCAGCTTCTTTGGCGGCTTTTTCTTCAGGCTTCGGGCGGCCTTGGGCGTCTGACAGGCGATATTTGGTCCGGCGATCGCCCATCAGGTCGCGCAGGTCGCGAATGCTCATGCCGGTCACTTCGTGCATACGGATCAGCAGCGACGCGCCGACCGGCAGGCGATGGTGACGGATCTTGCTGATCACCGGCGGAGCGACTTCCAGCATGCGCGACAGCGCGGCGTCGTTCTTCAGCTGCATCTTGCCGAGCAGGATGTCCAGCAAGTGGTTCGGGTTGTAGCTTTCCTGTGAAGACAGAGCGTGATGTGCCATGATTACCTCGTGAGTGGTTAAAATAGTTCTCTTACGAACTTTGTTAAAGACTTCGTTTCGTCAACATAAGTTCCCGGACACGTTACCGAACGGTCAATCGACTGCGCGTCGACAACGTCACCGGACCCCGTGCGCTCCCTAACTCGCTTCCGTTACGCACTTGTATTTCGAACAAATTATCAAACTCATACGTCGCGTTCACACTCGACCTGAGCACTGAAATCATTGGCCGAAATCAAGCTATCGTCGGGAAAGCTTGTCATACAGTCATTTCAGC
The DNA here is from genome assembly GCF_056397205.1 of Massilia sp. 05N420. Lineage (NCBI taxonomy): Bacteria > Pseudomonadati > Pseudomonadota > Betaproteobacteria > Burkholderiales > Oxalobacteraceae > Massilia > Massilia sp. 05N420. The sequence continues at coordinate 64,955 of NZ_JBFTMX010000002.1, read as the reverse complement.
ACATGGTGACAGATTGTGGCGCACGCAAGAGTTTTCTTGAACTAATTTTGCAATTTCCAGAACACAGGAACTATTTGATTTACAAGAAGAAATAAAAAAATCGTTCCGACAATCACAAACATAACAGTTAGCAACCAGAAATCAATATTTAACAATGTAACTGACTGTATCAAAAATTTTATTTTGGAAATTAACCGTTCCCGGCAGTACCGAAACCAGGCGCACACGCCCTTTTCCGGGCATGTTTCCGATTTGCGGTAAACTGGAATTCACTTGTCAAAGCATCAGCCATGCAGAAAAAAGTATTCATCAAGACCTTTGGTTGCCAAATGAACGAGTACGACTCGGACAAGATGGCTGACGTGCTCGGCGCGTCCGAAGGACTCGTACGCACCGACAGCCCCGAGGATGCCGACGTCATCCTTTTCAACACCTGCTCGGTCCGCGAAAAGGCACAGGAAAAGGTCTTTTCCGATCTCGGCCGCCTGAAGGAGCTCAAGCGTGGCAAGCCGGACCTCGTGATCGGCGTCGGCGGCTGCGTCGCCTCCCAGGAAGGCGAGGCGATCGTCAAGCGCGCGCCCCACGTCGACGTGGTGTTCGGCCCGCAGACCCTGCACCGCCTGCCGCAAATGATCCAGGCGCGGCGCGCCAGCGGCTCGGCCCAGGTCGACATCAGCTTCCCGGAAATCGAAAAGTTCGACCACCTGCCCCCGGCCAAGGTCGAGGGCCCGGTCGCCTATGTCTCGATCATGGAAGGCTGCAGCAAGTATTGCAGCTACTGCGTGGTGCCCTACACCCGCGGCGAGGAAGTCTCGCGCCGCTTCGAGGACGTGCTGACCGAAGTCGCCGGCCTCGCCGCCCAGGGCGTGAAGGAGATCATGCTGCTGGGCCAGAACGTGAACGCCTACCGCGGCCTGATGGAGGGTGGCGAGGGCGCGGCGCAGTTTGCCGATTTTGCCCTGTTGCTCGAATACGTGGCGGCGATCCCCGGCGTCGAGCGCCTGCGCTTCGTCACCAGCCACCCGAAGGAATTCACCCAGCGCCTGATCGACGCCTATGCCAAGATCCCGCAGCTGGTGAACCACCTGTATCTGCCGGTGCAGCACGGTTCCGACCGCATCCTGCAGGCCATGAAGCGCGGCTACACCGGCCTCGAATACAAATCCATCATCCGCCGCATCAAGGCGGTGCGCCCGAACATCTCGATCTCCTCGGACTTCATCGTCGGCTTCCCCGGCGAGAGCGATGCCGACTTCGAAGCGATGATGAAGCTGGTGGAAGACGTCGGCTTCGACAACAGCTTCAGCTTCATCTTCAGCAAGCGCCCCGGCACCCCGGCCGCCAATCTCGAAGACGATACCCCGCACGAGGTCAAGCTGGCGCGCCTGCAGCGCCTGCAGGCCCAGATCGACCTGAACACCCGCAAGACCAGCGCGAGCATGGTCGGCACCGTGCAGCGCATCCTGGTCGAAGGTCCGGCCAAGAAGGGCCAGGGAGAACTGGCCGGCCGCACCGAGAACAACCGCGTCGTCAACTTCGCCCCCGGCGAGCCTGGTGAAACGCTGGTCGGCCAGCTGGTCGACGTGCGCATCACCGAAAGCCTGGATTACACCCTGCGCGGCGACCTGGTCGCCAGCCTTGACTCGATTGCCAAAGCCAGTTGAAAACGCCTACCCAGCCTTCGTATTTCTTCCCCGAGCCGCTCGATAACACGCGGCTCGCCCACCTCTGCGGCCCGCTCGACGAAAACCTGCGCCAGATCTCGGCCGCCCTCGACGTCACGATCTTCCGCCGCGGCGAGAAGTTCATCGTCAGCGGCACCAATGCCGAACGCGCGGTCGAGCTGCTCGAACGCTTCTACGCGGTGGCCAACAAGGTCGTGCCGATCGAAGAGGTGCAGCTGGCCCTGGTGGAGCAGCGCGCCGGCCTGAAGCCGGCCGCCGCCGATGCCCCCGCCGCGTCCGAAGCGAAAAAAGAGCCGGGCGAAACGGTCAGCGCGGAAGCGGAAAACCTCGAACGCGACGAAGCCGGCGAGCTCGTCAGCCCGATGCTGAAGACCCGCCGCAGCGACCTGCGCGGCCGCACGCCGCACCAGATCCAGTACCTGAAGGCGGTGCTCGAGCACGACATCAGCTTCGGCATCGGTCCGGCCGGCACCGGCAAGACCTATCTCGCGGTCGCCTGCGCCGTCGATGCGCTGGAGCGCGACGCCGTCAAGCGCATCATCCTGACCCGCCCGGCCGTCGAAGCCGGCGAGCGCCTCGGCTTCCTGCCGGGCGACTTCGCGCAGAAGGTCGATCCCTACCTGCGCCCTCTGTACGACGCGCTGTACGACCTGCTCGGCTTCGACCGCACCCAGAAGCTGTTCGAGAAGCAGGTGATCGAGATCGCCCCGCTGGCCTTCATGCGCGGCCGCACCCTGAACCACGCGTTCGTGATCCTGGACGAAGCCCAGAACACGACGGTCGAGCAGATGAAGATGTTCCTGACCCGGATCGGCTTCGGCAGCAAGGCCGTGGTCACCGGCGACGTGACCCAGGTCGACCTGCACAAGACCCAGCGCAGCGGCCTGGTCGACGCGGTGCACGTACTGAAGGACGTGCGCGGCATCGCCTTCACCCAGTTCTCCAGTGCCGACGTGGTGCGCCATCCGCTGGTCGGACGCATCGTCGATGCCTATGAAAAATCCGCGTCGATGCAGGAGCTTGGCGCCCTGCCCGGCGTGGCCAAACCCGTGACCCGAAATGCAAGAAAAAAAGCATAAACTCGAACTCGACGTCCAGTACGCCGACACCCGCCTGGAAGCCTCGATCACGCCCGCGATGATCGAACGCTGGGTCCAGGCCTCCCTGCTCGGCCCGGCCGAACTGGCGATCCGCTTCGTCGACGCCGCCGAAGGCCAGCAGCTCAACCGCGACTACCGCGGCAAGGAYTACGCCACCAACGTGCTGACCTTCGCCTACAACGAAGGCGCCGAGATCGACGACGACGAGCCTACCCAGGCCGACATCGTCCTCTGCACCGACGTGCTGGAGCGCGAGGCCGAGGAGCAGAAGAAAACGGTCGAGGAACACGTGGCCCACCTGGTGGTACACGGCGTGCTGCACGCGCAGGGCTTCGACCACGAGAACGACGAAGAGGCCGAGGAGATGGAGCAGCTGGAGCGCGACATCATGGAGGCGCTCGCGTATCCGGATCCGTACGCGGAGGATTAATCATTAACCCGTCGTTCCCGCGCAGGCGGGAACCCAGGTTTCTATGATCCGCCGCTAAACTTGGATCCCCGCCTTCGCGGGGACGACGGTTTTCAGGCCACAGGCCTTATCAAGCCTTCTTGAGCTGCTCCCCAATCGGCAGCTTCCGCACCCGCTTGCCGGTCGCCGCGAACACCGCATTCGCGATCGCCGGCGCAATCCCCGAGGTTCCCGGCTCGCCGATCCCGCCCGGCTCGTCGTGGCTGTTGACGATGTACACCTCCACCGTCGGCGCCTCGTTCATCCGCATCACGCGGTAATCGCCGAAGTTGGTCTGCTGCACCCGGCCCTTGTCGAGGGTGATCTCGTCCCACAGCGCGGCGCTGGCGCCGAACACGATGCCGCCTTCCATCTGGGCGATGATGGTGTCCGGGTTGATGTTCTGGCCGCAGTCGACCGCGCACACCACGCGGTGCACGCGCACGTCGCCGTCCGGGCCGACCGAGACTTCCGCCACCTGCGACATATAGCTGCCGAAGGCAAACTGCGCCGACACGCCGCGGCCGACCTTGCGGCCGGCGATCGGCCTCAAAGGCCGGCCCCAGCCCGCCTTCCCGGCCGCCAGGTTCAGTACCGCCAGCGTACGCGGCGACTTTTGCAGCAGCGCGCGCCGGAACGCAACCGGGTCGGTCTTGCTCGCATACGCCAGCTCGTCGATGAAGCTCTCGACCACGAAGACATTGTGGGTCGGACCGACGCCGCGCCAGAACGCAGTTGGCACGCCGGGCGGCTCGTGGCGCACGTACTCGACCCGCATGTCGGGAATCGTGTACTGCAGGTCGGCGGCGGCTTCCACGGCGTCCGGGTCGACGCCGTTCTTGACCATCGGCGGCGCGAAGCGCGCCATGATCGAGGAGCCGGTCACGCGGTGGAACCAGGCCAGCGGCATGCCCTTGTCGTCGAGCTTGGCCGACAGGCGGTCATAATAATAGGGGCGGTACATATCGTGCTGGATGTCTTCCTCGCGGGTCCAGATGACCTTCAGCGGCCCCTTGGCCAGCTTGGCGAAGGCCACCGCCTGGATCACGTTGTCGACTTCCAGCCGGCGCCCGAAGCCGCCGCCCAGGTAATGGTTGTGCACCTTCACCTTCTCGAGCGGCAGGCCGGTGATCTTGGCCGCCGCTCCCTGCGCCAGCGCCGGCACCTGGGTGCCGACCCACAGCTCGCAGGCATCCGCGCGCAGGTCGACCGTGCAGTTCATCGGCTCCATGGTCGCGTGGGCCAGGAAGGGCATCTCGTAGATGGCGTCGATGCGGCGCCCGCCGTCCTGGCCGAGCACCTTCAGGGCATCGCCCTTGTTGGTGGCGATCGCCCCGGTGCCCTGCGAGACCTTGGCCATGTCGGCCACGATCGAAGCCGTGCTGACCTTGGCGTTGGGGCCGTCGTCGAAGCGCGGCGCGGCGGCCAGCAGGCCCTGTTTAGCGGTCCAGAAATTGTCGGCGACCACCGCCACCGCGCCTTCGATGCGCAGCACCTGACGCACGCCCTTGACCGCCATCGCCTTCTGCTCGTCCACCGCCGCCACCTTGCCGCCCGTGACCGGCGAGGCCATCACCGCCGCGATGCCCATGTTCGGCAGGCGCGCGTCGATGCCGAACAGGGCCTGGCCGTTCACCTTGACCGGCGAATCCAGGCGCTTCATCGACTTGCCGATCAGGGTGAAGTCGGCGGCGTCCTTCAAGGTCACGGTCTTGGGGAACTGCAGCTTCGAGGCGGCGTCGACGAATTCGCCGAAATGGCCCGAGCGGTTCGAGGCATCGTGGCGCACGGTGCCGCCGACCACCTTCAGCTCCTTCTCGTCCACCTTCCAGGTCTGGGCGGCGGCCTGCACCAGCACCGTGCGCACCTTGGCGCCGGCCTCTCGCAGCGGCTTCCAGGCGCCGCGCACCGAGGTCGAACCGCCGGTTACCTGGCCGCCCAGCATCGGATCGGCATACAGGCTGTTGTCGGCCGGCGCCTGCTCCAGCTTCACCTTCGACAGGTCGGCGCCCAGCTCCTCGGCCAGCAGCATCGGCATCGAGGTGAAGGTGCCCTGCCCCATCTCGACCTTGTGGATGATGAGGGTGACCAGGCCGTCGCGGTCGATGCGGATGAAGGCGTCGTGGGCCAGGCCGGCCGGCTCGGATGCCGCGGTGGCGGCCTGGCCGACCGCGGTCTCGGACGGTTTCTCCTTGCGGTCGTTGTGCCCATCCTTGCCRTCACCCGTGCGATGACAGCCGAACAGCGAGAAGCCGAACACCAGGCTGCCGCCCGCCACCGCGCCGGCTTTCATGAAGCCGCGGCGCGAACCCGATACTTTTTCCTTGGTTTCCATGTGCGCTCCTCGGTTCAGGCCTTGCGGGGTGCTTGCGGCTGGGCGGCTGGGGCCACCGCGGGCGACGGGATGCCGGCCGCGATCTTGATCGCTTTCCGAATGCGTCCATAGGTGCCGCAGCGGCAGATATTGCCGGCCATGGCGCTGTCGATGTCGGCGTCGCTCGGCTTCGGCGTAGCCTGCAGCAGCGCGGTGGCCGACATGATCTGGCCGGACTGGCAGTAGCCGCACTGCACCACGTCGACCTGGCGCCACGCGTCCTGCACCCTTGCTCCGACCGGATCGTTGCCGATCGCCTCGATGGTCGTGATCTTCTTGCCGGCCGCCGCCGAGACGGGCGTCACGCAGGAGCGGATCGGCTGGCCGTCCAGGTGCACGGTGCAGGCGCCGCACAGGGCGACGCCGCAGCCGAACTTGGTGCCGGTCAGTCCCATCACGTCGCGGATGGCCCACAGCAGGGGCATGTCGTCGGGGATGTCGAGATTGGTGGTGGTGCCGTTGATGTCCAGGGCGGGCATGAAGAACTCCTTCGGTAGCGAATGAACAACTATAAGACAAGCGGCGGACAGAAGGGCGCACACATTCGCCGGGCTAGGTGAGCTGCATAAAAAACAGGCATCCGCGCTTTTGGTGTATCCTAATGCCCATCGCAACAACGGCTTCACGCCAACTATGCCCGAGCACCCTGCTGACGTCCGTAACGACGTCAAAACCCACCGGTCGCTGTTCGAACGGCTGACCGCCCTGATCTCCCCCGAGCCCGAAAATCGCGCCGAGCTGCTCGAAGTGCTGCACGACGCCCACGAACGCAACCTCATCGACGCCGATGCCCTCTCCATGATCGAGGGCGTGTTCCAGGTATCCGACCTGTCGGTGCGCGACATCATGGTCCCGCGTTCGCAGATGGACGTCATCGACATCACCAAGCCGATCGAGGAATGGCTGCCGATCGTGCTCGAGACGGCGCACTCGCGCTTCCCCGCCATCGAGGGCGAGCGCGACAAGGTGGTCGGGATCCTGCTGGCCAAGGACCTGCTGCGCTACTACGCCGAGGAATCCTTCGACGTGCGCGACATGCTGCGCCCGGCCATCTTCATCCCCGAATCGAAGCGCCTGAACGTGCTGCTGCGCGACTTCCGCGCGAACCACAACCACATGGCCATCGTGGTCGACGAGTACAGCGGCGTGGCCGGCCTGATCACCATCGAGGACGTGCTGGAGCAGATCGTCGGCGACATCGAGGACGAGTACGACTTCGACGAGGAAGAGGACAACGTCCTGTCGATCAAGGAAGGCCAGTTCGGCCCGCGCTGGCGCGTCAAGGCCCTCACCGAGATCGACCAGTTCAACGAAGAGATCGGGGTCGACCTGCCCGAGGACGACGTCGACACCATCGGCGGCCTGGTTGCCAGCCACCTGGGCCGCATGCCGCACAAGGGCGAGGTCTTCGACCTGGACAACCTGCGCTTCGAGGTGCTGCGCGCCGACGCGCGCCAGATCCATGTACTGCTGGTCGAAAAGCTGCCTTCGCGCGACGGTGACGCCGATCACGACTGAATGTCGTCGTCCTCGCGCAGGCGGGGAGTCGTTTCCGGCAATGCCGGGAACGACAAATTAGCTAATGAATTGGACCCACGCTTGATCCTGCGCCGCCGTACCCAGACCGCCACCGCGCCCGACCCGGCGCTGCGCGGCACCCGCCCCTCCCCCATCGGCCTCGCCCTTGCCGCCATCGCCGGCGCGGCGAGCCTGTTCTCCTTCGAACCCTTCGGCTGGTGGCCGCTGCAGTTCCTCTGCCTGGCCTACTTCTTCTACCAGGTCGGCATGGGCAGCTCGACCCGCCGTGCGCTGTGGCTCGGCTGGGCTTTCGGCTTCGGCTGGTCGATTGGCGGCATGCACTGGCTGTATATCGCCCTGAACCGTTTCGGCGGCCTGGCCGCGCCGCTGTCGGCCGCCGCCATCGCCCTGCTCGGTCTCTACATGGGCCTGTTCGCAGCGTTCGCGGCAGGCGCCTCGAGCTGGTTGCGCAAGCGCTGGTCGCTGCCGGTGCCGGCCTTTTTGCTGCTGGTATTCCCGGTGCTGTGGGGCGTGTCGGAATGGATGCGCGGCTGGGTCTTCACCGGCTTTCCCTGGGCCGCTTCCGGCTATGCGCACAACACCGCGCCCCTCGCCGGTTTCGCGCCCATCCTCGGCGTCTACGGCATCGGCGTGCTGGTGGCCCTGTGCGCCTCCTGCCTGGTGATGCTGACCCAGCGCCGACGCCTGCCGGCGCTCGGCCTGGCGGCCGGCGTGCTGCTTGCCGGCTGGGGCCTCGGCCACGTGGAGTGGACCCATCCGGCCGGCCAGCCGATCAGCGTGCGCCTGCTGCAGGGGGACATCCGCCAGGACGAGAAATTCGCCTCCGCCTACCTGAACCAGATCCTGACGCGCTACCGCGACATGATCACGGCCGCGCCGGCCGACCTGATCGCCGCGCCGGAGACCGCCATTCCCGTGTTCCCGCAACAGCTGCCGCCGGACTACCTGGCCGGCTTTGGCGACTATGCGAAGCGCAGCAGCAGCTTCCTCATGTTCGGTATCCCGCTGGCCGACGGTCCCGACGCCTATGCCAACAGCGTGGCCGGCATCGGTCCGCAGGGCCAGACCTACCGCTACGACAAGCACCACCTGGTGCCTTTCGGCGAATTCATCCCGGCCGGCTTCCGCTGGTTCACGAACCTGATGAACATCCCGCTGGGCGACTTCACCCGCGGCCAGGCGGTGCAGGCGCCGTTTGCCGTGAAGGACCAGCTGGTGCTGCCCAACGTCTGCTACGAAGACGTGTTCGGCGAAGAGATCGCCAGGCAGCTGCGCGACGCCCCCCGTCCGGCCACGCTGCTGCTGAACGTGTCGAACCTGGCCTGGTATGGCGAGTCGGTGGCGATCCCGCAGCACCTGCAGATCTCGCGCATGCGCTCGCTCGAGACCGGGCGACCGATGCTGCGCGCGACGAACAACGGCGCCACCGCCATCATCGACGGCCGCGGCAATGTCCAGCAGGTGATTCCCTACTACCGCCAGGACGTCCTGACGGCCAGGGTGCAGGGCATGGCCGGCAGCACGCCGTATATCCGCTTCGGCAATCTGGCCTTCCTGGCGCTCGGCGCCCTGATGCTGCTGGGCGCCTGGCTGGCCGGACGTTCGCGCCGGATGCCGAAGAAAAGTGACCAAACCGCCGGCTGATTTCGCGATTCGTTTCGAGTCAGCCGTGAAAACCCGCTAAAATTGGCCTTTTAGCAAACTCACCGCGGTCGCGGCCAGCGTGCCCGACGCCGATATTTAGCTCCACGCCCAAAAATGCTTACATTCCAACAAATCATTTTGACCTTGCAAACCTACTGGGACAAGCAAGGTTGCGCCCTGCTCCAGCCGTACGACATGGAAGTCGGCGCGGGCACCTTCCATACCGGCACCTTCCTGCGCGCGATCGGCCCCGAGCCCTGGCGCGCCGCCTACGTGCAGCCTTCGCGCCGCCCGAAGGATGGCCGCTACGGCGAGAACCCGAACCGCCTGCAGCACTATTACCAGTACCAGGTGGTGCTCAAGCCCGCGCCTGAAAACATCCTCGACCTCTACCTCGGCTCGCTGGCCGCGCTGGGCCTGGACCTCAAGAAGAACGACGTCCGCTTCGTCGAGGACGACTGGGAAAGCCCGACCCTGGGCGCCTGGGGCCTGGGCTGGGAAGTCTGGCTGAACGGCATGGAGGTGACCCAGTTCACCTATTTCCAGCAGGTCGGCGGCCTCGATTGCAAGCCGGTGCTGGGCGAGATCACCTACGGCATCGAACGCCTGGCGATGTACCTGCAGGGCGTCGAGAACGTGTACGACCTGGTCTGGACCGAGTGGGAAGAAAACGGGGCGGCCGGCGAACCGGTAACCAAGCGCCTGTCCTACGGCGACGTCTTCCACCAGAACGAAGTCGAACAGTCGACCTACAACTTCGAGCACTCGAATACCGAACTGCTGTTCCAGGCCTTCAATAACCACGAGAGCGAGGCCAAGCGCCTGATCGAACTGGAGCTGACCCTGCCGGCCTACGAGCAGATCATGAAGGCGTCGCACAGCTTCAACCTGCTGGACGCGCGCGGTGCGATTTCCGTCACCGAACGCGCCGCCTACATCGGCCGCGTGCGCACGCTGTCGCGCATGGTCGCCCAGGCCTATCACGACTCGCGCGAGAAGCTCGGTTTCCCGATGCTGGGGGCCGCCGAGGCGCGAACTGGAAAAGATGTGAATGCCGAAGACGTCAAAGTCGGCTAAGCCCAGAACAAAGAATAGAAGACCATGAACCAGACCCTACTCGCTCAGACCTTGCTGATTGAGCTGCAGACCGAAGAGCTGCCGCCGAAGGCCCTCGTCAAACTGGGCGCCGCTTTTGCGAACGGCATCGCCAATGGCCTGAAGGCCCGCGACTTCCTCGACGCCGGAAGCGTCGTCACCGCCTATGCCACCCCGCGCCGCCTGGCCGTGTCGATCACGAACGTGCGCCCGACCTCGCCGGACAAGGCGATCCGCGAAAAAGTGCTGCCGGTTGCGGTGGCCCTGGACAAGGACGGCAAGCCGACCGCGCCGCTGGCCAAGAAGCTGGCCGCGCTGGGCTTCCCCGACCTGAAGATCGAAGACCTGGAACGCGCCCAGGACGGCAAGGCCGAGAGCTTCTTCTACAGCCATACCGCCCCGGGCAGCAAGCTGGCCGACGGCCTGCAGCCGGTGCTGGAGGAAACCGTCGCCAAGCTGCCGATCCCGAAGGTGATGAGCTACCAGCGGCCAAGCGGCGATACCGTGCAGTTCGTGCGCCCGGTCCACTCCCTGCTGGCCCTGCACGGCGAGGCCGTGGTGCCGCTGTCGCTGCTCGGCCTGGCCAGYGGCCGCGCCACCCTCGGCCACCGCTTCCTGTCGGACGGCCGGCCCTTCGACATCGCACACGCCGACCAGTACGCCGCCGTGCTGAAGGACCAGGGCAAGGTGGTCGCCAGCCCGGAAGACCGCAAGGACACCATCCGCACCCAGCTGCTGGCCAAGGCCGGCGGCGACCAGGTGCTGATGCCGGAATCGCTGCTGGACGAAGTGGCGGCCCTGGTCGAATGGCCGGTGGTCTACGAATGCCGCTTCGAGGACGTGTTCCTGTCGGTGCCGCAGGAATGCCTGATCCTGACCATGCAGACCAACCAGAAGTACTTCGCGCTGACGGACAGCGCCGGCAAGCTGCGCTCGCGCTTCCTGATCGTGTCCAATATCGAGACCGATGACCCGAGCGCCATCGTCGGCGGCAACGAGCGCGTGGTGCGCCCGCGCCTGTCGGACGCCAAGTTCTTCTTCGAGCAGGACAAGAAGAAGTCGCTGGAATCGCGCCTGCCGCTGCTGGCCAACGTGGTCTACCACAACAAGCTTGGCACCCAGGCCGAACGTACCCAGCGCGTCACCCGCCTGGCCGGCGCCATCGCGCGCCGCCTGGGCTACGACGTGCTGCTGTCCGAGCGCGGCGCCCAGCTGGCCAAGGCCGACCTGCTGACCGACATGGTCGGCGAGTTCCCGGAACTGCAGGGCATCATGGGTACCTATTACGCCCGCAACGACGGCGAGAACGAGGAAGTGGCGCTGGCCGCCTCCGAACACTACCAGCCGCGCTTCTCGGGCGACGCCCTGCCGTCGACGAATACCGGCCTGGCCGTGGCGCTGGCGGACAAGCTGGAAACCCTGGTCGGCATCTGGTCGATCGGCCTGCAGCCGACCGGCGAGAAGGATCCCTTCGCGCTGCGCCGCCACGCCCTGGGCGTGATGCGCATGTTGGTGGAGAAGCGCCTGCCGCTGGGTATCTCCGAGCTGCTGAAGGACGCCACCGGCGTGTTCGACTACATGGCGTCCTTCAAGGACCCGAGCGTGGAAGTCGGCGCCTTCATGCTGGACCGCCTGCGCGGCATGCTGCGCGACCGCGGCTTCTCGCCGAACGAGGTGGAAGCGGTGCTGGCCCAGAACCCGGACCGCGTCGACGACGTGGTGCAGCGCCTGGAAGCCGTGCAGGCCTTCGCCGCGCTGCCGGAAAGCGCTTCGCTGGCGGCCGCCAACAAGCGCATCACCAACATCCTCAAGAAGAACGAGGAAGCGCTGGCGCAAGCGGGTTCGGTCGACCCCGCCCTGCTGCAGGACGAGGCCGAGAAGCAGCTGTACGCCAGCGTGCAGCGCGTGCAGCCGGAAGTCGATGCCGCCTTCGCGCGCGGCGACTTCAGCGGCACGCTCAAGACCCTGGCCCAGCTGCGCGACGACGTCGACGCCTTCTTCAACGACGTGATGGTGATGGCCGAAGACGTCAAGCTGCGCAACAACCGCCTGGCCCTGCTGGCGATCCTGCACGGCATGATGAACCGCGTGGCCGACATCTCCAAACTGGCGGCATAGGCAAGACGCACCATGAAGCTGATCATTCTCGACCGGGACGGAGTCATCAACCACGACTCCCCCGAGTTCATCAAGTCGCCGGCCGAGTGGATCCCGATCCCGGGATCGCTCGAGGCGATCGCACGCCTGAACCAGGCCGGCTACCGCGTGGTGGTGGCCTCGAACCAGTCCGGCATCGCGCGCGAACTGTTCGACATCACCACCTTGAACGCCATCCACCAGAAGATGCACGCGGCGGCCCAGCTGGTCGGCGCCGACATCGACGCCATCTTCTTCTGCCCGCATGCGGCGATCGACAACTGCGACTGCCGCAAGCCGAAGGCCGGCATGTTCGAGGAGATCAGCAAGCGCTTCAAGCTCAGCCTGAAGGGCGTGCCGACCGTCGGCGACTCGCTGCGCGACCTGCAGGCCGGCTTCATCAGCGGCTGCTCTCCCTACCTGGTCCTGACCGGCAAGGGCGAGAAGACCTATGCCACCGGCGGCCTGCCGCCCGGCACCCAGGTCTTCCCGGACCTGGCGGCGATGGTCACCGCCTTCCTCAAGCAACCTGCCTCTAGCCCAGCAGCCGCCTGATCTGCTAAGCTGAGCTGAGCAACAACCATTGCCGATCCATCCGGAGACTGTTCCTTGCGTACTGCCATCCTGTTCCTGCGCTCCCTGTTGTTCACGATTGTCATGATCGTCGCCACCGTGGTCTGGGCCTGCGTCTGCTTCCTCGCCGCGCCCTTCAAGTACAACACGCGCTTCTGGGTGACCTCGCGCTGGAACGTCTTCGTCATCTGGCTCGCCAAGGTCCTGTGCGGCATCCGCTATGAATTCAAGGGCTACGACAACCTGCCGCAAGGCCCGGCGATCCTGCTGTCGAAGCACCAGTCGGCGTGGGAGACCATCTTCCTGCTGCCGAACATGACGCACCCGCTGGTGTTCGTCTTCAAGAAGGAAATCCTGTACATCCCCTTTTTCGGCTGGGCCATGGCGCTGCTGCGCATGATCCCGATCGACCGCAAGCGCGGCAAGCGCGCCTTCGCCGACGTGATCCGGCACGGCAAGCGCCGCCTGGCCGACGGCCAGTGGATCATCATGTTCCCGGAAGGGACCCGCATCCCGGTCGGCCAGAAAGGCCAGTACAAGAGCGGTGGCACGCGCCTGGCGATCGCCACCGGCGCCGTGGTCGTGCCGATCGCGCACAATTCGGGCGAATGCTGGCCCAAGAACTCGTTCATCAAGCGTCCGGGCCTGATCACGGTCTCGATTGGCAAGCCGATATCGCCGGAAAACCACACTCCCGACAGTCTGATGCAAGAGGTCGAAAATTGGATAGAATCGGAAATGCGCGTCATTTCGCCCCACGCCTACTGAGGTACCTGGACGAACTGGGCGAGCAGACCACAGCACCATCCAGAGTACCAACGCTGCAGCCCTCCATGACCTCCCCGAAGATCGACGCGACACAGCTCGAGCTGTTTGCGCAAGAATTTTTTGCGGCGCTCAAACCCGTCGCATCGCCACCGGCGGCTCCCAAGCCGCCGGTCCCGCTGTTCAAGGCGCCGCCCGCGCCGACGCGCACCCTGCCGATTCCGCCGGTTGGTCCGAACGACGGACCGCTGCGCAAGATCCAGCTCGGCTCCCACACCGTCCACTACCTGCTGCGCCGCTCGGCGCGGCGCTCCCACGGCTTCATGATCAGCGACGACGGCCTGCACGTGACCTCGCCGCGGCGTGCTCCGATGGACGACGTCGAACGCGCCATCCGCGCCAAGCAGAACTGGATCCTCACCAAGCTGTTCGAACGCAGCGAGCGGCGCAGCATGCGCGGGAAGCAGCCGCCGGTCGAATGGGTCGACGGCGCCTGCCTGCCCTACCTGGGCTTTGATGTCGTGCTGCGCCTGGAGCCGGCCGCACGCAGCCACTGCGTGTTCGATGCGGATTTGCGCGAGCTGCGCCTCAGTGTGACGCCGGGACTGGAGGAATGGCAGATCCGCGAACGGGTCAAGCTGTGGTTCCAGGACGAAGCCAGGAAGCTGTTCCGCGAACGCCTGGACCTGTATGCGCCGCGCGTCGGCGTGAGGTATAGCGCGTTCGCGCTGTCCTCGGCCGGCACGCGCTGGGGCTCGTGCACGGTGGCCGGCAACATCCGCCTGAACTGGAAGCTGATCCACTATCCGCTGGCGCTGCTGGATTACGTGGTGGTGCACGAACTGGCCCACCTGCGCGAGATGAACCACAGCCCGGCATTCTGGGCCGTGGTGGGCGACGTCTTCCCGGATTACGAGGGCGCCAAGGCGGGCCTCAGGAAGCGGTCGATCGAGATGCCGGTGCTGTTCCCGGAGTGAGCCGGGCTGGATGCCCGACTTACACCGACCCGCGCAACTGCAACTCACCCGCCGCGCGCGCCGCGGCGATTCCCTTCATCGCATCGACCTCTTTCGAGCTCAGGCAGCGGAAGGGAATCGGCAGCGTGCCGCGCTTGAGCACCATCATGAAGCCGTTCGTGTAAGTACGGATGCGCGCCACGTCGTCCCAGCCGATCAGCGTCACACCGGTATCGCTGGTGCGCACGATGCCGTGCTGGTCGATGGTGAACTCGTAGGTGCGGCGGCCGCGGCGCAGCAGCACGAAGTGGGTGGCGGCCGCCAGCGTGCTCTTGATGCGCAGGTAGAGGCCCATCGGCCGGCGGATGCGGCGGCGGCGGATCAGGTAGCCGCCGTGTTCCCACATGAAGCGTACATACTCCATCAGCGAGTAGCGGACCCAGAAATGCAGGCTGTAACGCGCTGCGGGTGGATGCACTACCGGAATCGGCGCCGGCGGCATTGCGTCGGCTCCAAGATCCCTCATTTCAGGCGCGTCCATGAGCGCGGCGCCGCCATCCACGTTGCCGCCCGCTCGCGCACGATTAGACCACAACATGTGCATCCCCTTTCGTTTACCAAGCTAAAGAGAATGGTAACAAAAGCTATGCAATAAGTTGTCGCAAGAGTTCAACAGTGCGCGCGGTCGCGCCACGATGGCGTCCGGCGAATGCCAGCGCCTGCTCGCCCATGCGCGCACGGGCGGCGCCGTCGCCCAGCAGGCGGGCGGCTTCGCTCATCAGCGCGCCGGCATCGGGCACACGCAGGGCCGCGCCGGCCCCGACGGCCTCATCCGTGGCCTGCAGGAAGTTGAAGGTGTGTTCGCCGACCAACACCGGTTTGCCGACGGCGCAGGCTTCGATCAGGTTCTGGCCGCCCAGCGGCATCAGGCTGCCGCCGATGAAGGCGCAGTCGCAGGCCGCGTAATAGGCGAACATCTCGCCCATCGAATCGCCCAGCAGCACGTCGGCATCGACGCGCTCGGGCAAGGCCGACCTGCGCGCCAGGCTCAGGCCGCGTTCCTCCACCATGCGCGCGACCTCGTCGAAGCGCTGCGGATGGCGCGGCACCAGCAGGAGCAGCATGCCCGGCGGCTTATTGGCCAGGTCAGCGGCCAGCGCGCGCCAGGCGTCGAGGATGAGCGCCTCCTCGCCTTCGCGGGTCGAGGCGCACAGCAGCACCGGACGCTCGACGAAGCGCGAACGCAGCATGGCGCCGGTCTGCAGCGCGCTTTCCGGCGGCACCACGTCGAACTTGATGCTGCCGGTGACGGCGACCTCGGGCGCGCCCAGCGAGGCGATGCGGGCCGCATCCGCCTCGGTCTGGGCCGCGGCCAGGGTGATGCCGCGCGCCGCTTCCATCATCAGTCCGCCAAACTGCTTCCCGCGCCGCAGCGAGCGTTCCGACAGGCGGGCGTTCACCAGCGCCACCGGCACCTCGTAGCGATCGCAGACGGCAACCAGGTTCGGCCACACTTCCGTCTCCATCAGGATGCAGATCGAGGGCTCGAAATGGCGCAGGAAGCGCCCGACCATGAAGCCGGTATCGTAGGGCAGGAAGGCCTGGACCACGCGGTCGCCGTGTTTGCCGAACAGCGCCTTGCCGGTGGCGCGCCCGGTCGGCGTCATGTGGGTCAGCAGGATGCGGCAGGCCGGCCATTCGCGCAGCAAAGCTTCGATCAGGGGCTCGGCGGCCCGGGTCTCGCCGACCGAGACCGCATGCACCATAATGGTGCGTTTCAGCTGCCGGTCGGGTCCTGGCTTGGGGCCGTAGAAGCCGAGGCGTTCGCCCAGGTGCTGGCGGTAGCCGGGCTCCCGGCGTCCGCGCCACCACAGGCGGCCCAGCACCAGCGGCAGCGCCAGCCACCACAGCAGGGAATACAGCAGTCTCATCGCGCTTGCTCCAGCAGGCGCCGCGCGGCGGCGATGACCTCGTCGCTGGAGGGCGGCCGGCCGGTATCGCCGAGATTCACGATGCGCGGCGACCAGTTGCCCTCGGTCTTCCAGCGCGGCGAATCGCAGTAGATCTCGACCGTCGGCCGGACGAAAGCGGCGGCGATGTGGGTCAGGCCGGTATCGACGCCGACCGCCAGCGCCGCGTGGCGGGCCAGCTCGACCGCGTCCATCATCGACAGCTTCGGCAGCACGCGCGCATTCGGCAGCGCGGCGGCCAGGCGCTCGGCTTCTTCCTTCTCCTTCGGCGAGCCCCAGGGCAGCAGAATCGTCATGGGCGCCAGCGCCTGGCCCAGCGCGATCCAGTTGGCAGGCGCCCACTTCTTGGCATCGCGCGCGGTGCCATGGAAGAACACGGCGTAATCCGCGGCCGGCATCCAGTCCGGACGCCGGCTTGGGTCGGGCGCGGGCAGGCCGAAGTCGGGCGGGGTGTCGGCCGCATAGCCGAGGCTTGCTGCGGCGATTTCGCGGCCGCGCTGGACCGCATGGGTGCGCAGCGCCACCGGAATGCTGCGGGTATGGAAGATGCGCGAGGCGCCCTCGTAGCCGGAATCCTCGGTGCCGTTCGCCATGCCGATCTTCTGGCCGCCGCGGCCCACCCGCGCGGCCGCCATCACGAGGCCGGTCTTGATCAGGCCTTGGGTATCGAACACGTAGTCGTACTGTTCCGCGCGCAGGTCGCGGAAGAAGGCGCGCACTTCGGCGCGCACGGCCTTGTCCTTCAAGCCCTTTTTCCAGCGCCGCAGCGCGAACGGGATCACCTTGCGCACATGCGGGTTCAGGCGCACCAGGCTGACATAGCCCTCTTCCACCACCCAGTCGATCTGGGCGTCCGGATGGTGGCGCAGGATGTCGGCCACCATCGGCAGGTTGTGCAGGACGTCGCCGAGGGACGACACCCGCACCAGCAGGATCTTCAACTTGGACTCGCTCAGAACGGCAGTTTGGCGTCGGGCTTGGCGGCCAGGATCACGCGCGCGAATTCCTTCTGGATGCGCGCCAGGGCTTCCGGGGTTTCGCCTTCGAAGCGCAGCACCACCACCGGGGTCGTGTTCGAGCCGCGCGCCAGGCCGAAGCCGTCGGCATACTCGACGCGCAGGCCGTCGATGTCGACCACCTGCTGCGCGCCCGGGAATTGCGCCTCCTTGCGCAGCTTCTCGATCAGCGCGAAATTCTCGCCTTCCTGCAGGTGCAGGTGCAGTTCCGGCGTGCTGCTGGCCTTCGGCAGCGCGTTCAGCACGGCGGACGGATCGGCCGAGCGGGTCAGGATCTCGAGCAGGCGCGCGCCGGTATAGAGGCCGTCGTCGAAGCCGAACCAGCGGTCCTTCCAGAAGATGTGGCCGCTCATCTCGCCGCCCAGCGGGGCGCCGGTTTCCTTCAGCTTGGCCTTGACCAGCGAGTGGCCGGTCTTCCACATCAGCGGGCGGCCGCCGTGCTGGGCGATCCAGGGGCCGAGGTGGCGCGTGCACTTGACGTCGTAGAGGATCTCGGCGCCCGGGTTGCGCGACAGGACGTCGGCCGAGAACAGCATCATCTGGCGGTCCGGGAAGATGATCTGGCCATCCTTGGTCACCACGCCGAGGCGGTCGCCGTCGCCGTCGAAGGCCAGGCCGATCTCGGCGTCGCCGTCGCGCACCGCGGCGATCAGGTCTTCCAGGTTTTCCGGATGCGCCGGGTCCGGATGGTGGTTCGGGAAGTGGCCGTCGACCTCGCAGAACAGTTCCGTCACCTCGCAGCCCATCGCGCGATACAGCTCGCCGACGAAGGCGCCGGCCACGCCGTTGCCGGCATCGACCGCGATCTTGATCGGACGGGCGATCCTGACGTCGCCGGCGATGCGCTGGATGTATTCATCCTTGATATCGTGGGTGGCATAGGCGCCCTGGCTTGCTGCCGGCTTGAAATCGCCGCGCTCGATGGACTGGTAGAGGGCCTGGATGGCGTCGCCGTAGATTGCTTCGCCGGCCAGCACCATCTTGAAGCCGTTGTAATCCGGCGGGTTGTGGCTGCCGGTGACCATGATGCCGCTGTGCGCGTCCAGCACATTGGTGGCGAAGTACACCATCGGGGTGGCGACCATGCCGAGGTCGATCACGTCGACGCCCGCTTCGCGCAGGCCCTCGGCCAATGCCGCCGCCAATGCGAGGCCGGACAGGCGGCCGTCGCGGCCGATCACGACCTTGCGCTCTCCCTTGGCCAGCGCTGCCGCGCCGAAGGCCTGCCCGATCTTCCTTGCGATGCCTGCGTCGAGCGTGCTATCGAGCACGCCGCGGATGTCGTATGCCTTGAAGATCGTTTTCGAGAGAGGGACCATTGCCTATACCTTGATGGAAAAAGAGCTTCATTGTAATGGCAAGCACGAGGCTTGGGAACGATGCGTCCCTGGTGTGCGGCGGCAAATCGGAAGTGTAACGCGGGGAGTGTAAAGCGGGAGATGTAATGCGGGAGGTGTAATGCGGGGATACGGCAGAAATGATCGGCAATCGGAATCGACGCCGGAAATCCGCCGCCGCTGATCAGGCGGCGGCGAGCGCGGAATTCGGATCAGACGCGCAGTTTGTCCAGCGATTTACCGCCTTCGACCCATTCCTTCACCCATTTCGGCTGACGGCCACGGCCGGTCCACTGCTGGGATTCATTGTCCGGATTACGATAACGAACGGCGACCGAGCCCGTACCCGATTTGGCGCCGGCCTTGGCGCCGCGGCCACCAGTGGCGATCAGGTCTTTCAGGGGAACGCCAACGCTTTGCGCGATCGCAATGATCTGTTCGCGAGCTTTTTGTACTTCCTGCTGTTCACGCTGTTTCATTTCCTGCTTGATCTGCTCCTGCAGGTTACGCAAATCGCCCAAGGACATATTAGACAGATCCATCATCGTTCCTTTATCAATGTTAAGTTGAAACAGATTTTATCGAAATCTCACCAATTGTCGCAATATACACCATTTGCAATAATCTGTTAGTTCTTTTTGTTCCAAATCAGCCAGCGCGGGGACTTGAATCGAACAATACGCGCGTACAACCAAACGTAACTGATAATGAACAACAAACAGAAGAATATCAGGGCGCCTGTATTCCGCCAGAACACGGTTGCCGGAATAACCGCAGTCAATGAAAACAGCCACAGGTAAGGAGAAGTACGGGCGTTTCTTTTCATGAGTGCGCGCGCTTCCTTGCGACCGACCGTCCATTGAACGATGCGCCGGAAAATCAGGCTATGCAGGTGAATACCGTCTGGCATTGCGGGAGATTTTCCCCGTACAAACATGCGCCTATAGGCAGAAAACAGGGTTTCGAAAGCCGGATAAATCAACAGTAACGCCGCATACCAGGTCGACACCGAGGGATTGCGCATCACCAGCAGCAGGGCCAGTTCGCCCAGCATGAAACCGATGAAGTAGGCGCCGCCGTCACCGAGGAAGATCAGGCCGACCGGATAATTCCAGATGAGGAAACCCGCGGTCGCGCCGGCCACCGTCAGCGCCGCCACCACGATGAACATGTCGCCCACCTGCATGGCGACATACGCCAGCGATACCAGCATGAATATCGTGACCACGCTGGCCAAGCCATTGAAGCCGTCGATGATATTCACCGCATTCGCGATCCCGGCCACCGCCAGCACCGTCAGCGGCAGCACGATCCATGGCGAGAGCAGGCTCCAGCTCATGAACGGCATATCCAGCCGCGCGATTTTCGCGTCCAGTACCAGATATCCGAACAGGGCCGCGATCATGGTTAATACCAGTCGCCGCGACGGCCTCACCTTGCCGGTATAGTCTTCGACGATTCCGCCGGCGAAGGCGATCGAGGAGCACACCAGCAGCGCCAGCAGCCAATAACCGAGGGAGGGCTGGCGCCATACCGAAATGCCCGCACTGATGGCAACCGCCAGGAAAATCGGCAGGCCGCCGATCCTCGCCACGTCGTGCAAATGGACCTTCTGGACACCGCTGAAATTGTTGTCGAGCGCAGGTCCATGCAATTTCGAATGCTTGATGACCAGCAGGGTCAGCAGTGCAGAGGAGACAAAGCTCACAAGGAATGAAAACATTTATTATTCTTCAAATGCAATAGCCGACCAGGCAATCCGCATGCAAGCCGCGCACCGGGCCCGAATATTGTGCTGGCTTCCGCTTCCTTACACCTATTCGATGCAGGCTGCGGCAAAACGCCATTGTACTGGATTAAGCGAAGCGTCCCGGAACCGAGCAGTTTACGCGCGCATGTCCTGTTCCGATTGACGGAGATCGGTATTTTCCCCGGCACCGCCAGGCAGCGGTCGACTAGTTACATTTAGAAATGAACTCATGACGGCCCTGCATCAATTCGTCCAAATACATTAGTATGGCTTCATGATGAAAACTTATGTGATTGGCGACCTGCAGGGTTGCGCCCATGAAGCCGGCCTGCTCCTGGAACGTATTGCCGCCGATGCGCACTCGATGGAGGAAGCGCGCGTTCTTTTCGTCGGCGACTTGATCAACCGCGGTCCGGAATCGCTGACTGCGCTGCGGCGCATGAAGACGCTGTCCGAAGCCAGCGGCGGCAGGGTCGAGGCCCTGCTCGGCAACCACGACCTGCACCTGCTGGCAGTGGCGGCCGGAGTCCAGAAGACCAGCCGCTCGGATACCCTGGACGAGATCCTGGCCGCGCCCGACCGCGACGAACTGATCGCCTGGCTGCGCCGGCGCCCGCTGGCGATGTTCGTCGATGCGCATTTGCTGGTCCACGCCGGCGTGCCGCCGCAATGGACTGCGGAGCAGACCATGCGGCTGGCGGCCGAGGTCGAGGCGGTGCTGCGCGGCGACGGCTGGACCGACTTCCTGGCGCAAATGTACGGCAACGAACCGGACCGCTGGGACGAGGCGCTGACCGGCATCGACCGCCTGCGCTGCATCGTCAACGCCCTCACCCGCATGCGCCTGTGCGACCCAAGCGGCCGCATGGACTTCCAGCACAAGGAAAGCGACAAGGGACCGGACGGTTCGGACCTGCTGCCCTGGTTCGACGTGCCGGGCCGCCGCACCGCCGACGTCACCGTGGTGTTCGGCCACTGGTCGGCGCTGGGCCTGGTGCTGCGTCCGAATCTGGTGGGCCTGGACAGCGGTTGCGTGTGGGGTGGGAAGCTGACTGCGGTGTGCCTGGATGACCGGACTTTGCTGCAGGTGGATTGTCCCGCGTATCGGGAGCATAGCGGTAAAAAATGAAGCCTTCGCTGGCTCCTGCACGTCACCCCCGCGAAAGGGGAATGACGTTCTATTTCTCGACTACCGCCACCCCAAGCGAACCCGCAATCGCATCATGCGCCGCCCGCGCAAGCTCGCGCCGGTGCGCCCCCTGCGTCTCGATCGGCGCCAGGCAAGCCAGCCGCGCCCGCACCGGCTCGCCGCCCAGGATGCGGAAGATACTGTCCACGAACGTGGTCTCACCGGTGTAGTCCACGGCGGGATGCCAGTCACCGCCCGCGTCGAGGTAGGACAGCGCCACCGGCTGCACCGGGACCCGGGCGTCGATCGCCGCTTCGAACAGGTTGGCGTGAAAAGGCAGCAGGCTGCCCTGGCTGGCCGTGGTCCCTTCCGGGAAGAAGGCCACCCGCTGGTGCTGGGCCAGCGCGTCCACCAGTCCCTTGAAGATGTGGCGCAGGTCGCGCCGGTTGCCACGCGCGATGAACACGGTGCCGGCCTGCGCGACCAGCCAGCCGACCACCGGCCAGGCGCGGATCTCGGCCTTGGCCACGAAGCGGCAGGGGTGCAGGGAATTGATGACGAAGATGTCGAGCCAGGAGATGTGGTTCGACACGATCAGGGCGTGCCGCAGCGGCATGCCCTCTCCGCCCCGCTCGAGCTCCACCCGGCAGATGCCCAGCAGGCGCGCCGACCAGTGCCGCACCAGGCGCTCGCGCAGCGGCGCGCCGGCCCAGGGGAACGCCAGCGCGCAGGTAAGCAGGCCTTGCAACAGATGGAGTACGATGCGCGCGAGGCGCCACGCGAGCCGGATCTTCACACCGTGGGGGCGCTGCTCAACGCTCCCAGGCAAGGTGGCCGGCGACGACGGTCGCCTTTACCTGGCCGGAGAGCTCGTAGCCGAGGAAAGGCGTGTGCTTGCCCTGGCTGGCCAGCGCCGACGGCGCAACCAGCCAGCGCGCCTGCGGATCGAACAGCACCACGTCGGCGCTGGCGCCGACCGACAGCGTGCCCGCCGACAGGCCGGCCGTGCGCGCCGGATCGGCGGTGATCTTGCGGATCGCCCGGGGCAGCGCATCGGCCTGGCCGTGCTGCTCTTCGGCCCACTTCAGCATCAGCGACAGCAGCAGTTCCAGGCCGGTGGCGCCGGGCGAGGCTTCGGCGAAGGGCAGCAGCTTCTCGTCGTCGTCGACCGGGGTGTGGTCGGAGCAGACGGCATCGATGGTGCCGTCCAGCAGTGCGGCGCGGATCGCCTCGCGGTCGCGCTGGCTGCGCAGCGGCGGGGTCAGGCGCGCGTTCGGGTCGAAGAAGCCGATGTCGGCATCGGTCATGTGCAGGTGGTGCACGCCGACGTCGCAGGTGACCGGCAGGCCTTCCCGCTTGGCCGCGCGGATCAGGTCCAGCGCCGCGGCGGACGAGATGCGGCACAGGTGCACGCGTGCGCCGGTCGCGCGCATCAGTTCGAAGATGGTGTGCAGGGCGATGGTCTCGGACATCACCGGCACGCCGGACAGGCCCATGCGCGAGGCCAGCGGGCCGGCGTGGGCGATGCCGCCGCGGCCGATGTGCGGGTCCTGCGGACGCAGCCAGACCGTGTAGCCGAAGGTCTTGGCGTACTGCAGGGCGCGCAGCAGCACCGTGGTGTCCTCGATCGGCTCCTCGGCCTGGGCAAAGCCGATGCAGCCGGCCTCGGTCAGCTCGGCCATCTCGGTCAGGGCCTTGCCCTTCAGGCCGACGGTCAGCGCGCCGAGCGGATGCACATTGGCCTGGTTCAGGATGCGCGCGCGGTGCTTGAGCATCTCGACCAGGCCCGGCTCGTCGAGCACCGGGTCGGTGTCCGGCGGGCAGACCAGGGTGGTCACGCCGCCCTGCACCGCCGCCTGCATTTCCGATTCCAGCGTCGCCTTGTATTCGTAGCCTGGCTCGCGCAGGCGCGCGGACAGGTCCACCAGGCCGGGCGCCACCACCAGGCCGCCGGCGTCGATGGTGCGCTCGGCGGCAAAGCCTTCCGGCGCGCTGCCCACGGCGGCGATCTTGCCGTCGGCGATGAAAAGGTCCTGTACGGCGTCGATGCCGTTTGCCGGGTCGATCACCCGGCCGTTCTTGATATGTAGTTTCATGCCCGAGTTCATCCGTGAGTACCTGCCAGAATGCTCATCACCGCCATGCGCGTGGCGATGCCGAACGTCACCTGCGGCAGGATCACCGCCTGCGCGCCGTCCGCCACCCTGGAATCGATCTCGACGCCGCGGTTGATGGGGCCCGGGTGCATCACGATCGCGTCCGGCTTGGCCAGCGCCAGGCGTTCCGGGGTCAGGCCGTAGCTCTTGAAGTATTCGCCGGCCGAAGGCAGCAGCGCGCCCGACATGCGTTCATTCTGCAGGCGCAGCATGATGATCACGTCGACGTCCTTCAGGCCCTCTTCGATGTTCGTGAAGACGCGCACGCCCATCTGTTCCAGGCCGCCCGGCAGCAGGGTGTGCGGACCGATGGCGCGCACTTCCGGCACGCCCAGCGTGGTCAGCGCGTGGATGTCCGAACGCGCCACCCGGCTGTGCAGGATGTCGCCGACGATCGCCACCCGCAGGTTGGTGAAGTCCTTTTTATAGTGGCGGATGGTGTACATGTCGAGCAGGCCCTGGGTCGGGTGCGCATGGCGCCCGTCGCCGGCGTTCACCACGTGCACGTGGTTCTGCCTGGTGTCGTTCAGGTGCTTGGCGATCAGGTAGGGCGCGCCCGACTGCGAGTGGCGCACCACGAACATGTCGGCATGCATGGCCGCCAGGTTGTCGATGGTGTCGAGCAGGGACTCGCCCTTGCTGGTCGAGGAAGCCGCGATGTTCAGGTTGATGACGTCGGCCGACAGGCGCTTCGAGGCGATCTCGAAGGTGGTGCGGGTGCGGGTCGAGTTCTCGAAGAACAGGTTGAACACGCTCTTGCCGCGCATGAGAGGCACCTTCTTGACCTCGCGGTCGGAGATGCTCACGAAGCTCGATGCGGTATCGAGGATGTGGTTGATGATGGACTTGGGCAGGCCTTCGATGGTGAGAAGGTGCTGCAGCTCGCCGTTCTTGTTGAGTTGCGGGTTATGCATTGTCGTCTTCGATCGTGAGCGAGAGTTGGCCGGCGGCGTCGCGCGCCAGGGACAGCGACTGGCCGGCTTGGAGCGTGGCGTGGGAGCCGACGAAATCGGCGGCCACCGGCAACTCGCGGCCACCACGGTCGGCCAGCGCCGCCAGCATGATGCGCTGCGGGCGGCCGTAGTCGAACAGCACGTTGATCGCGGCGCGCACCGTGCGGCCGGTGTACAGGACGTCGTCGACCAGCACGATGGCCGCGCCGTCGACATTGAAGTCGATGCGGGTCGGCTTCACGTCCGGGTGCAGGCCCTTCTTCGCATAGTCGTCGCGGTAGAACGAGACGTCGATGAAGCCCAGGCGGTTTTGCAGGCCGAGGTCGGCGGCGAGCCGTTCGGCCAGCCAGGCGCCGCCCGAATGGATGCCGACGATGGCGGCATCGGGCAGACCGGCAAGCCCGGCGCGCAGCTGCTCGAGCAGGGTCCGGTACAGCGCCTCCGCATCGAAGTCCGGAGTTTCAATAGTTGTTGGCATGGTCGTCAAAGTATTGTTGCAAAATGATGGCGGCGGCCTTGGCGTCGATGATCTCGCCGCGCCTGGCGGGGATCACGGCCGACGAGTAGCGTTCGTCGACCAGCTCGACGGGCAGGTTGAAACGGCCGTGCAGCTGGTTGGCGAAGCGGCGCGAACGCTGGGTCATCTCGTGCTCGGCGCCGTCGGGATGGCGCGGCTCGCCGACGACGAGAAGCGCCGGCTTCCATTGCTCGATGAGTTCGCCGATGACCTTGAAACGGGTTGCGTTGTCGATGGCCTTGATGACGGACAAGGGCTGTGCCTGTCCGGTCAGCGTGTTGCCCATCGCGATGCCGATGCGCTTCACGCCGAAGTCGAATCCGAAAACGATCTCTACCATTACAGGGACACGATCCCCTTCCGGATCCCTTTATGCATGGCCGGCTTCCGATGCGAGCATCAGCGGGTCGATGCCCAGCAGCTTGATGGCGGCGACGTAGCGCTCCTCGATCGGCAGGTCGAACAGCACGCGGGCGTCGGCGCCCACGGTGAGCCAGCCGTTGCGGGCGATTTCCTCTTCCAGCTGGCCCGGGCTCCAGCCGGCATAGCCGATCGAGACCAGCATGCGCTGCGGCCCGGTGCCGTTGGCGACGGCTTCCAGTACGTCGATCGAGGTGGTGAAGGCGACATCGTCGGTGACGCTGAGCGAGGACGAATAACGGCCGCCCGGCGAATGCAGCACGAAGCCGCGGTCGTCCTGCACCGGGCCGCCGAACATGATGGGTTCGTCGACCACGTTGGGGCGCAGGGTGTCGGTGACCTTGAGGTCGATGCGGTCGAACAGCACGTCCATGGTCATGTCGGTCGGCTTGTTGATGACGACGCCGAGGACACCCTTGTCGTTGTGTTCGCAGATATAGACGACCGTGCCGCCGAAGATCGGGTCATTCATCGACGGCATGGCGATCAGGAAATGATTAGCCAGGTTCAGCTCGGACTGGACCGAAACCGGTTGCATCAGGCGCTCGGGAGCCTCCTGCGGCATTCCGGGCATGATTAGAGGCTTGCCGACCTTACTTTTCTTCATACTCATACTCTCTGTTGGCTCACTCTCTCCGACCGCTGGTGGTCCACACGCTAAGCTTGGGTTTTTCGCTAGTTTACACCCATTTGCTTACGCGGCCATGAAGGCACGTTCGGACGCCCCTCCAGGTCGAAAGAATGGTAGACAGTAAAATTGCCCTTTACCTTGACTCCGCACACAAAAGATGACTCTAAGAAACTCTCTGGTCTGGTTCCGGCGTGACCTGCGGGTCGAGGACCATGCTGCGCTGCACCATGCACTGAGATCGTCGGATCGTGTGTTCTGTGCCTTCGTGTTCGACACCGACATCCTGGCCGGCCTGCCGCGCGACGACCGCCGCGTGCAGTTCATCCATGCCAGCCTGGGCGAACTCGACGCCCGCCTGCGTGCATGGGGAGCTTACCTGATCGTGCGACAGGGGCGCGCCGCAGACGAGATCGTCCGCCTGGCTGCCGAGCTGGACGTGGAGTCGGTATTCGCCAACCGCGACCACGAACCGCAGGCGCTGGCGCGCGACGGCGAGGTCCAGCAACGCCTGCGCGAAGCCGGCCGCAGCCTGCAGACCTTCAAGGACCAGGTGATCTTCGAGCAGGACGAGGTGCTGACCCAGGCCGGCGGCCCCTTCTCGGTCTTCACGCCGTACAAAAATGCCTGGCTGAAACAGCTGGCCGCCCATCCGGAAGCGGCCGATGCCTGGGAGACCGCGCCCTGGGCCGGCGCACTGGCGCCCGCACCCGCAGGGCATGCCCTGCCCACCCTGGGCGAGCTCGGCTTCACGCCGCATGCCGACCCCGTCGTCCCGACCGGCATCTCCGGCGCGCAAGCGCTGCTGGACGCCTTCCTGCAACGCATCGACGGCTACCATACCGACCGCGACTTTCCCGCCCTCGACAGCACCTCGCGCCTGTCGGTGCACCTGCGCTTCGGCACGCTGCCGGTCCGCGCCCTGGTGCGCCTGCTGCGGGAACGGAGCGGCATTGGTGCCAGTACCTGGCTGTCGGAGCTGATCTGGCGCGAGTTCTACATGGCGATCCTGCAGCGCCATCCGCGCGTGGTGACGCACTCCTTCAAGGCGGCTTTCGACAGCTTGCGCTGGGAAGAAGGTCTTGAAGCCGACGCCGCCTTCGCCGCCTGGTGCGAGGGCCGCACCGGCTATCCGCTGGTGGATGCGGCGATGGCGCAGCTGAACCGCAGCGGCTTCATGCACAACCGCCTGCGCATGGTGACGGCCAGCTTCCTGACCAAGGACCTCGGCATTTCATGGGTACACGGCGAGCGCTATTTCGCGCAGCACCTGAACGACTACGAGCTGGCGTCCAACAACGGCGGCTGGCAGTGGGCGGCATCGACCGGCTGCGATGCCCAGCCCTGGTTCCGCATCTTCAATCCGGTCACGCAGTCGAAGCGCTTCGATCCGGACGGCGCCTTCATCCGCCGCTGGCTGCCCCAGCTGGCCGGACTCGACAGGACGGCGATCCACGCGCCCTGGCTGGCCAGGCCGGCGCTGCTGGAGCGCGCCGGCCTGGTGCTGGGACGGGATTATCCGCATCCCATCGTCGACCACGAACAGGCGCGCGAACGCACGCTGGCGCGCTTCGGCGTGCTGAAGACCTAGGGTGGGCACGCCGTGCCCACGATGAGCAGGCGTCGCGCCAACCCTACGCCAGCAGGCCCTCGATCGCGGCCAGCAGCGCGTCTTCCTGGAAGGGCTTGCCGAAGTAGGCATTCACGCCCAGGCCGAGCGCATAGTTGCGGTGCTTGTCGGCCGTGCGCGAGGTGATCATGATGATCGGGATGCCTTGCGTGGCGTCGTTGTCGCGCACGTTGCGGGTCAGGTCGAAGCCGTCCATGCGCGGCATCTCGATATCGACCAGCATCAGGTCCGGGCGGGTGTCAGGTGCCTGCATCTGTTCGAGCGCCTCGACGCCATCCTTGGCCAGCAGCACGCGGTAGCCTTCGCGCTCCAGCAGGCGCTGGGTCACGCGGCGCACGGTCAGCGAATCGTCGACCACCATGATGGTGGCGCGGTGCGCCGGCAGCGCGGCCGTCTCCGGCTGCGCGTGGGCATGGTCCTGGCCGTGGTCGGGCAGCAGCAGCGGGTTCAGGATCAGCACGATCTCGCCCGAGCCCAGCACGGTGGCGCCGGCGATGCCCGGCATGCGCGCCAGCTGCGGACCGACGTTCTTGATCACCACCTCGCGGTTGCCCAGCACTTCGTCGACCTGCAGCGCCAGGCGGTGGGCGCCGGCGCCCAGCACCAGCACCGGCACGGAACGCTGTGCGGCGGCGCCGCCCGGCTCGTTCAGCAGCTCCGGCAGGTAGCGCAGCGGCACCGCCTCGCCCTGCACGTGGATGGCGCCGGCCGCGCGCGCGGCATGCAGCTCGGCCTCGCGCACCTGCGCTACCATCCCGACCAGGTTGGCCGGCAGCGCATAGGTCCTGGGACCGCTGGCCACCAGCACGACCTGGTTGACGGCCAGGGTCAGCGGCAGGTGGATGGTGAAGGCGGCGCCCTTCCCGGCCTCGCTGTCGACCTCGACCCGGCCGCCCAGGGCGCGCGCTTCGGAGCGCACCACATCCATGCCGACCCCGCGGCCGGCCAGCTCCGTCAGCGTGTCCGCGGTCGAGAAGCCCGGTTCGAAGATCAGGTCCGCCACCTCGAGGTCGGACAGCGCCTCGCCGGCGCCGAGCAGGCCGCTGGATTCGGCCTTGGCGCGGATCCGCGCCAGGTCCAGGCCGGCGCCGTCGTCGGCGAAGCGGATCTGCACCTCGTTGCCCTGCTGGCTGACCTGCACCAGCAGCTCGCCGGTTTCTTCCTTGCCACCGTCGACGCGGCGCGCGCGCGGCTCGATGCCGTGCACGATGGCGTTGCGCAGCAGGTGTTCGAAGGGCGCCGCCATCCTTTCCAGCACGCTGCGGTCGATCTCGACCGCGCCGCCGCGGATATCCAGGTTGACGCGCTTGTCGGTCTCCTTGGCGGTCTGGCGCGCGACCCGGAACAGGCGCTCGGACAGGCTGGCGAAGGGCACCATCCGCACCCGCATCAGGTCGCGCTGCAGCTCGCGCGTCAGGCGCGACTGCGCGCCCAGGTCGTCGACGGCGGCGTCCACCGTGCGGCTCAGGCCTTCATGGAAGGAGGCCACGTCGTTGACGCTCTCGGCCATCATGCGGGTCAGTTCCTGCAGGCGCGTGAAGCGGTCGAATTCGAGCGGATCGAATTCGCGCTCGCCGGCGATCGACAGGCGCGACGCGATCTGCGATTCGGCCTGCATCTCGACCTCGCGCAGCTGGCGGCGCAGGCGTCCCAGGTTGTCCGAAAAATCGGCCAGCGCCGACTTCAGCGAGCCGACCTGGGTCTCCAGCTTGGAACGCGTGATCGACACTTCGCCGGCCTGGTTGACCAGGCGGTCGAGGATGTCGGCGCGCACCCGCACCAGCGGCGCGCGCACGTCGTCCTGGCGGCGGTTCTGGGTCGGCGCGGCGGCCGGCGCCTGCGGGGCTGCCGTTGCTTCGGCGGACTCCACAGGCTCCGCCGCCGGCTGCTGCAGCTGTTCGAACAGCAGCACGGCCTGGTCGTAGTTGGCCAGCAGTTCGTCGAAGGCCGCCGGGCTGGTGGTGCCGGCGTGCAGCATGTTCTCGACCTGGGTTTCCAGTGCATGCGTGTGCTGGCCCAGGCGCATCGCGCCGGCCATGCGGGCGCTGCCCTTCACCGTGTGCAGGGCGCGCAGCAGGCCGTGCGCCACCGCGTTGGCGGCCGGGTCCTGCTGCCACTGGCGCAGGTCCTTGCCGATCTGCGGCAGCAGGTCGGCCGCCTCTTCCRTGAAGACCGGCAGCAGGTCGGGGTCGAGCTCGTCGGTGAAGACGGGCTCGGTAGCCAGCACCGGTTCCGGCGCGGCCTCCTCGGCGTCGGCATCGAGCGCGATGGCTTCCGGTTCGGCGGCCGGGAATTCGTCGTCGAGGACGGCGCTGTCGAATGCCGGTTCGGTTTCGGGCTGCGGCTCGGGCTCGGGCGCAGGCGCCACGGCCTGCTCCAGGCTGGGCGCGGCAAACGGGTCGTCGAAATAGCTGTCGAACAGGTCGTCGACGGCGGCCACGACCGGGTCGACCGGCGGCTGCTCGGCCGCCTGCGGCACGGGCGCCGGCATGTCGGACTGCGGCACCGGCAGCGGACCGGCCGGCAGCGGCGGATCGGCCAGGATGCTGTCGTAGGTGGCGGCGAACAGCGCGTCCAGGCGCTGCGCCAGCTCCTCGTCGGCGCCGTCGAACACGCTGTCGGCCTTCCTGCGTCCGAGCTCGTCGCGCATGAGCTCCAGGCGCGCCAGCAGTTCCGGCTGCGGCGGCGCCAGCTCGCCGAGCGAGAACACCTGGCGCATGATGCGCACGCGCTCCACGGTTTCCTCGATCAGCTGGAACTGCTCTTCGCCCAGCGGCGGCGTCGCCACCTGCAGCGCCTCTTCCAGCGCGAAGGCGATCTCGCGCAGCGCATGGAAGCCGACCGTGGCCGAGGTGCCGCCCAGCGTGTGCGCGGCCTTCAGGGCCTGCGCCGACACCGCGCGCAGCGGCTCTTCGCGCCATTCGGCGAAGTCGCGCGCCAGCGTACCGATCAATTCCTCGGTCTCGCCCAGGTAGATGTTATACAGCGGCAGCGGGATCTCGAGCCCGGCGATGCGCTTGATGTTCTCTTCGGCCAGCGGGAAGGCGAGCACGTTCTGCGGCAGCGCGGCTTCTTCGGCATGGGACGCGCCCGGAGTCGCCTCCACGGCCGGCTCGGCGGCAGGCTGCTCCGGCTGTTCCAGCGCGAAGGTCCCGCCCTCCTGCACCCGCACCGCGGCCTCGGCCAGCGCTTCGCCGCTGCGCGCAGGCTGTGCACCCGCGGCCAGCTCGGCCACCCAGGCGGACAGCTCGGCATGCGCGTGGTCCAGCAGCCCCAAGAGATCCGGCGTGGCGGCGCGCGATTCGGCCAGCCACAGGTTCATGACTTTTTCGATGGCGGCGGCGGCATGCGCGAACTGCTCCAGGCCCACCATGCGGCCGCTGCCCTTCAGCGTGTGGAAGGAACGGCGCAGGCGGGTCAGGGTTTCCTGACTGTCCGGACTGGCGTGCGCGGCCGGCAGCGTCTCGGCCACCACGGCCAGCACTTCCTGGGCTTCGCCGATGAAGATGTCCAGCAGCTCGGCCTCGATGGCCGCATCGGCCTGCACGATGCCGGGGGCCGCCAGCGCGGGCGCGGCGGGAGCCGGCATGCCGGCCGCAGCGGCGGCGGGAGCCGGCGCGCCCTGCTTCGCCACCGCATCGAAGGGCTGTTCGCGGAACAGCTGCTCGCCGGCGTCGAAGCGGAAGCGCTGGCGCGCGCCCTCGGGATTCTGGGCCAGCGCGTCGATGAAGAAGCCGAGCGCGCCCACGTTCTGGGCCAGGTTTTCCAGGACCTGCTTGCGGGCCGCGTCATCGATGCCGCCGGCGGCCAGCTCGCGCACGCGTTCGCGTACGTGGCCAATGGTCTGGGTGGCCTGGTCCTGGTCGAGGATGGACAAGGCGCCGGCCAGCTGGTGCAGCAGCGGGTCGGCCTGCTCCAATGCGTCCAAGCGGGCCGGGTCTTCGTAGTATTCGTCGATCAGCTTCTCGACCTGGCGCAGGCCGGTGCGGATCTCGCCCGCCAGGACGGCCACGGTCTGGCCCTGCTGCAGCTCGCGCGCCAGTTCGCCCTGCCAGACCGGCGCTTCGGGCGGGGTTTCGCCCTGTGCCAGCGCCAGCAGGCGCTGGCCGACGGCTTCGGCATGCTGGTCGAAATCCTCGGGCAGCTGGCGCACCTGGTCGAGTCCGTGCTCGACGAACAGCATCGCCGTCGCCATCTCCATGCTGAACTGGTCGCTGCGCCCGCCGCTCATGGCCTGGCGCGCGGCCTGGCCCAGTTCGCGCAGCAGCTGCGCCAGCGGCGGAGCGCCCAACTTCTCGCTGGCGCCGGCCAGTCTGGACAGGGCGGCGTCGAAGCCGGCTTCCTGCCCGGGCGCGCCCTCGCTGGCGATGCGGTCCCAGCCTTCCTTGGTCTGGGCCAGCGCCTCTTTCGCATCCTTCAGCGCTTCGCGGTCGATGCGGCCGTAGCGGCGTTCCAGGTAATCATGCGGCACCTGGCCTTCCAGGCCGTAGGCATCGCGCAGCCGGCGAGCATCCTCGGTGGGCTCGGCCGCCTGGGCGATGAAGAACAGGGCGTCGCGTAGCATCGCTTCCGGCAGGCTGGTGTGGCCTTGCACCAGGCGCCGCAGCTGCAGGTTGATCTGGCCGAGCAGCTGCTTCAGATAGATGTCGGCAGTCAGCTGCCCGCGGGCGGCCAGGTCGGCGACGCTCTGCATCGCCAGCCAGAAGGCATGGGGACGCGCTTCGCGCTGGGCGCCTGCGATCGGCGCCAGGGCCTCGCGCATTTCGCCTGCGGCATCCAGGCTGCCGCTCTTCAGGAAAGGCAGCAGCGCCTTCTCGAAACGCGCGCGGCAGGCCGCCAGGTCGGGCGCCTCGTCACCACCGCCTGGCAACGGCAGGGCCGCGCCCGGATCCAGCGCCAGCATCTCGCCCGGATGCACGCGCTCGGCGCCCAGCAGTTCCTGCAGCGCGCGGTAATAGGGGAACAGGCGCACCGGCTGCTGACGGATCATGCCGGCGCCGGCCAGCAGCTCTTCCAGGTACTCCACCAGCGCCTGGTAGGCCTGCGCCACCACCGCCGCGTGTTCGTCGTTCACCGCCAGCGACCCGTCCTTGAAGCGGTCGAGCGCCTTCTCGGCGGCGCCGGTGATGCGGTCGACGCCCTCGACGTCCACCATCTGCAGCGCGCCGTGGGCCTGGTGCAGGTGGGTCTTGGCGTGCAGCAGCAGGGTCGGCTGGGCTTCCGCGCTGCGTCCCGCCGCATCCTGCAGCGCCTTGGCCGAACGCTCGAGGGCGTCGCGGATCTCGCCGATCACCCAGGACAGGGGATCGGTATCGAACGGGGCCATGGACGTGGACTGGATCAAAGGCAGGGACGAAGAGTGGGTCATGGATTGTTCTTAAGCGGCGGAGACGCGGAAGCGCGACACCGAGTTTTTCAGCTCCTGCGCGAGCATGGCCAGTTCGCGGATCGACTGCGCGGTCTGCTGCGTGCCGTCCTGCGCCTGACCGGTGATCGCCAGGATGTGCTGCATATTGTGCGCCACCCCGTTCGCGGACGTCGCCTGCATGCCGGTCGCGGTCGAAATCCCCTGGATCAGCTCAGCCAGGCGGTTCGACACGCGCGAGATGTCGGCCAGCGCGGCGCCGGCGGCGTCCGACAGGCGCGCGCCCTCGACCACGCCCTGGGTCGACTTCTCCATCGCCGCCACGGCGTCGTGGGTGTCGGTCTGGATGGTGCGCACCAGCGCGCCGATCTGCTTGGCCGCCTCGCCGGAGCGTTCCGCCAGCCGCTGCACCTCTTCGGCCACGACCGAGAAGCCGCGTCCCGCCTCGCCGGCCGACGCCGCCTGGATCGCCGCGTTCAGCGCCAGCACGTTGGTCTGTTCCGTGATGTCCGAGATCAGCTCGGTGATCTCGCCGATCTCCTGCGAGGATTCGCCCAGGCGCTTGATGCGCTTCGAGGTTTCCTGGATCTGCTCGCGGATCTCGCCCATGCCCTTGATCGCGTTCTGCACCGCGGTCGCGCCCTGCTCCGCCGCGGCCACCGACTGGCGCGCCACCTCGGCCGATTCGTTGGCCGACTGCGACACGCCGGTGATCTCGCCCGCCATCCTCAGCATGGTCGACGAAGTGTCCTGGATCTCGCGGGCCTGCTGGCCGGCCGCGACCAGCAGGTCGCTCGAGATCTTCTGCGCCTGGTTCGACGCCTGCGTCACTTTTCCGGCGGTGTCGATGACGCGCACCACCAGGCCGCGCAATTCCTCGACCGTGTAGTTGACCGAGTCGGCAATCGCGCCGGTGATGTCTTCGGACACGGTGGCGTAGACGGTCAGGTCGCCGTCCGCCACTTCCTGCAGTTCGTTCATCAGGCGCAGGATCGCGGCCTGGTTCTGGTCGTTGGTGGCCTTCGCCTCCTCTTCCTTGGCCTGGGCCAGCAGGCGCATCGCTTCCGCTTCCTGGCGGCGGGCGTCGGCACCGCGGGTGCGGTTGCGCGAGTCCTGCAGCATCACGCGCGAGATGCTGCCGGCCATCGCCAGCGTGAAGATGGAGGCCGCCACCAGCAGCCAGAACCAGGGGCCCTTGACCCCTTCGCCGATACGGAAATCGCCCTGCAGCGCGGTCAGCTGGGCGCGCAGGTCTTCGTTGTCGCGGAAGATGGTCTGTTCGGCGGCCTTGGCGGCGGTCAGGTCGGACAGGTTGTTCAGGAACGAAGCCACCACCTTCTGGCAGATCTCGAATTTGGACTGGACTTCCTCCAGTTTCGCGCGCAGGTCGTCCTCGCGCAGCGGCGCCAGTCCGAGCTGCGCGTTCCCGTGCAGCAGGCCGTCGACGGTGGCGCGGAAGGTGGCGGTGTCGCGGCCCATCTGGAACGCGGTTTCCGGGCTGATGCCGCCCGAGGTCAGGAATTCGCTGGCGCTGCGCGACASGCGCTGGGTCAGCATCATCAGGCGGCCGAGCGCGGCCAGTTCGCGCGGGCTGCCGCCCTTCGCGGTGCGCTGGGTCAGGATCTCTTCGGTCAGCGCCAGCATTTCCGGCGACAGGATGTTGAGCTGCTTGAGGCTCTTGTCGAAGCCGACCAGCTCGGGCTTCATCTTGAGGATGCTGGCGGCGGCGGCATCCGAACCCTTCCACTTGGCGCGCACCTTGTCCAGCTGGTCCAGGGTATCGCCGGACGCGGCCGGAATCTCGTGGCCGTTGTACTCGCCGCCCTTGGCCAGCAGGACCAGCTGGCGGCCCAGGGCCAGCTGGCTGTCCTGCAGCTGGGCGAAGGCGTCCGGGTGGCCCTGCATCGCGTTCGGCGCCGCCTTGCCGACGCGCTGCGAATGCATCAGCGCTTCGCTGGCGATCTGGGTCTGGCTGGACGCCACCGCGCCGCTGCCGGCGTTGCGCCACAGCGAGAAGATGGTGACCAGGATGCCGACCGCGAAGGCCACCAGCAGGATGCGCAGCTGGCGCGGCAGCGACAGGTGGCCGATCAGCGGCAGGCGCAGGTCCTCGTCGTCGCCCCCGGCGGCGGCGGCGGCGCGCTGCTTGCGGCCGGCCAGGTTGCCGAGCCGTTCCGCGGCCTCGTCGGCCGAACCGGAGGACGGCGCAGGATCGGCGATGCCCGCGGCCGGCATCACGCCGGCGCCGAACTGGGTGTCGGGCGAAGCCAGCACGGTGGCGCCGTCGTCCTTGTCCTTGGGGAGAAAATTCACCGAGAGTTTAGATGCGAATCCCATTCCAGCTCCAGTCCTGAACCTGTTGTCGTTATTTGTTTAAAGGCCAACCTGCAGGAAGCGTTCGTCCTGCGCCAGCGCGGCCAGCGCCAGCGGCGTCCAGGCATTGCCGTCGGCGTCGACGAGGCGGCCGTCCTGCGGGCTCATGTCGGCCGCCTGGCGCAGACCGTGCACGCGCGCCGCCAGGAAGCCGCAGGGCAGGCCGAGGCCAGGGGCGAAGGTGACCAGGCGCGTCGCCGGGCCGATGGCGGCGCCTTCCTGGGCGCCGCGCTGTGGTCCGAGAAAGCGCGCCAGGTCGACCACGCCGACCAGGCTGCCGCGGATGTTGGCCAGCCCCAGGTACCAGGGCTGGGTCAGCGGCACCGTGGTAAGCGCCGGCACCGGCACGATCTCGCCGGCTTCGAGCAGGTCGAGCAGGTAGCGCTCGCCGCCGATCTCGACGCCCAGTTCGTGCGTGCGCTGGCCACTGCCGGTGCGCGCGACCTGCACGCGCTCTAGCAACTCTTCCTGGTACTGGCGCAGGCGGGCGCGCCGGGCGGCGGGATCGAGGCCGGCCATGGTCAGGCGCCGAGGGCGGCGATCCTGGCCAGCAGCGCTTGCGCGTCGACCGGCTTGACGAAGTAATCCTTCGCGCCCTGGCGCATGCCCCAGATGCGGTCGGTTTCCTGGTTCTTGCTGCTGCAGATGATGATCGGCACCGAGGCCAGCTCGGGATCGCGCGTGATCGAACGCGTGATCTGGAAGCCGTTCGCGCCCGGCATGACGACGTCCATCAGGATCAGCTCAGGACGGTCGGCGCGGATCTTGGCCAGCGCCTCCTCGCCGTTCTCGGCGGTGGTGACGGTAAAGCCGTTGCGCACCAGGATGTCGGTCAGGTAGTAGCGCTCGGTCGGGGAATCGTCGACGATCAGAATCTTTTGTATGGCCACGATGGGCTCCGGAGTATTCATGCCGCCGCGGCCGTGTGATCACGCACGGCCGCCAGCAGGCTGTCTTTGGAAAACGGTTTGGTGAGGTAGGCGATCGAGCCGACCATCGCGCCGCGCGCGCGGTCGAACAGGCCATCCTTGGAGGACAGCATCACCACCGGGGTCGCATGGAATTTCGCGCTCTTCTTGACCAGGGCGCAGGTCTGGTAGCCGTCCAGGCGCGGCATCAGGATGTCGCAGAACACCAGCGCCGGCTGATGGTCGTTGATCTTGGCCAGCGCATCGAAGCCGTCTTCCGCCAGCACCACCTGATACCCGGCCTGGGTCAGGAAGATCTCGGCGGAGCGGCGGATCGTGTTGCTGTCGTCGATCACCATGATCTTCAGGCCTGTCGCTTGCGTCGTCATATTAGTTTCACTTCAGCATGAACCCGCACGATAGCATAGGGCGCTGGCCTTGTGCGCGAAGTGTTGCTATACGTCAACTAGCTGAAAACCAAGACGATGATTGTTTGACAAGAAGCTTGGCAAGAAGGCATCGCCAAAGGYGGAAATGCCCCGATTTCGCTGGCTAAAACGACAACTCAGATGGCGGTCATTTCGAAATCGTCCTTGCGCGCGCCGCATTCCGGGCAAGTCCAGTTCATCGGCACGTCGGCCCAGCGCGTGCCGGGCGGGATGCCGTCTTCCGGGCTGCCTGTGGCTTCGTCGTAGACCCACCCACAAATCAGGCACATCCAGGTTTGGTAAACCTGCGTTTCATTACTCACGTCGAATCCTTCTTTATAAAATTAGGTAAAGCATCAGGGACCTCCAGAACCGTAGCGAGCGGAAGCTGGAGCATCCGAGAAGCGCAGCCGTACTTGGGTACGGCGAGCATCGCAGGACGGTCCAGCGACGCGCAGTAGGTTATGGAGGTTCCCATCTAGTAAAATGGGAAGCTAGGTATCTTAATCTAACGCTTGTGCAAAACCAACCGTCTACACTCATCCTCACCTTCGGGCCGGCCGATCCGGTCGGCGCGATGGGCATCCAGTCCGACGTGGCCGTCTTCGCCATGCACGGCTGCCATGGCCTGTCGGTGGTGACCGGGCTGCTGGTGGCCGACTCCGCGCGCGTCGACGACATCCATCCGGTCGAATCCAGCAGCGTGGTCGAACAGGCCCGCATGCTGCTCGAGGACATGCCGATCGCGGCGATCAAGGTCGGCACCATGGCCAGCCTGGAGCAGATCGCGGCGATCGCGGAAATCGTCTCCGACTATGCCCAGGTGCCGCTGATCCTCGATCCCTTCACTTCCGGCCTGCCGGACTGCGGCGTGCGCGACGACGACATCATGACCCTGATCCACCAGCTGCTGGTGCCGCAGGCGCACGTGCTGGTGATGTCCCAGCCCGAGCTGGCGCGCTTCGCCGACTGCTGGCGCGACCCGGGTTCGATCGCCACCGTGGCCGAGGACGCGGCCGAGCTGACCGGCTTCGGCTGCGGCCACGTGCTGGTCACCGGCATCGGCGGCGGCGACGGCGTCCGCGCCGACAACCTGTACGACCCCGACGGCCTGGCCGTCAGCCTGTCCTGGAACCAGCACCTGCCCGGTCCCTTCGTCGGCGCCGGCAACACGCTGTCGGCCGCGCTGGCGGCGCGCATGGCGCAGGGCATGGACGCGATCGAGGCCCTGACCTACGCCCAGGACTACACTTTCGGCACCCTGCAGCATGCCTGCCGCTTCGGCATGGGCAGGCTCATTCCCAACAAGCTGTACAAGAAGAACAACCATGACTGAACATACCGAACACACCTCCAGGAACGACACCCTGTTCGCCCGCGCCCAGCAGACCACGCCGGGCGGCGTGAACTCCCCGGTCCGTGCCTTCCGCTCGGTCGGCGGCACCCCGCGCTTCATCACCCGCGCCGAAGGCCCGTATTTCTGGGACGCGGACGGCAAGCGCTACATCGACTACATCGGCTCCTGGGGCCCGGCGATCGTCGGCCACGCCCATCCGCAAGTGGTCAAGGCGGTGCAGGACGCTTGCGCCCGCGGCCTGTCCTTCGGCGCCCCGACCGAAGGCGAGATCGAGATCGCCGAAGAGATCTGCCGCCTGGTGCCTTCGATCGAGCAGGTGCGCCTGGTCTCCTCCGGCACCGAAGCGACCATGAGCGCGCTGCGCCTGGCGCGCGGCGCCACCGGCCGCGACAAGATCGTCAAGTTCGAAGGCTGCTACCACGGCCACGCCGATTCCCTGCTGGTGAAGGCCGGTTCCGGCCTGCTCACCTTCGGCAACCCAACCTCGGCCGGCGTGCCGGAAGACTTCGTCAAGCACACCCTGGTCCTCGACTACAACAACATCCCGCAGCTGGAAGACGCCTTCGAATCGATGGGCGACACCATCGCCTGCGTGATCGTGGAAGCCGTGGCCGGCAACATGAACCTGATCCGCGCGACGCCGGAATTCCTGCGCCGCATGCGCGAGCTGTGCACCGAGTACGGCGCGATCCTGATCTTCGACGAAGTGATGTCGGGCTTCCGCGTCGGCCTCGGCGGCGCCCAGGCCCTGTACGGCATCACCCCGGACCTGACCGCGCTGGGCAAGGTGATCGGCGGCGGCCTGCCGGTGGCGGCCTTCGGCGGGCGCGCCGAGCTGATGCACAATATGGCGCCGATCGGCCCGGTCTACCAGGCCGGCACCCTGTCCGGCAACCCGGTCGCGGTGGCGGCCGGCATGACCACCCTGAAGCTGGTGCAGGAACCGGGCTTCTACGAGAAGCTGTCCGCGCAGACCACCCGCCTGGTCGACGGCCTGAGCAAGGCGGCGAAGGAAGCCGGCGTGGCCTTCTGCGCCGATGCCGTCGGCGGCATGTTCGGCATGTACTTCTCGCACCACGTCCCGTCGAGCTACGGCCAGATGATGGCCGGCGACAAGGAGCGCTTCAACCGCTTCTTCCACGGCATGCTGGACGAAGGCGTGTACTTCGCGCCCGCGATGTTCGAAGCCGGCTTCGTCTCCGCGGCCCACGACGACGCCGTGATCGACGAGACCATCGAAGCGGCGCGCCGCGTGTTCGCGCGCATCGCCTAGTCGATCGCTTAGTTGATCACTTAAGCCTGACTTATTTTCACGGCGGACGCCCCTTGCGGGTTTCCCGCCGTGCTACACTCCGCGCCGACCCATCCTCGTCGGCCGCCATGAAGTCCAAGCCCAAGCTCTTCCGCCGTCTCACCGACAACGCCACCCTCAAATCCCTCGGCCCCGGCCTCATCACCGGCGCAGCGGACGACGATCCATCCGGCATCGCCACCTATTCCCAGGCCGGCGCGCAATTCGGCTTCAATACCCTGTGGACCCTGGTGCTGACCTATCCCTTCATGGTCGGCATCCAGCTGGTGTCGGCGCGCATCGGCCGCGTCACCGGACGCGGGCTGGCCGCCAACATCCGCCGCGCCTATCCGCCCTGGCTGCTGTACGTGGTGGTGCTGCTCCTGCTGGTGGCGAACGTGATCAACATCGCCGCCGACATCGCCGCCATGGGCGAAGCCCTGCGCCTGGTGACGGGCGTCGGCTCGCAGCACATGTATTCGCTGGGCTTCGGCATCCTGTGCCTGCTTTTACAGGTCTTCCTGCCCTACAGCACCTATGTGCGCTACCTGAAATGGCTGACGCTCGGCCTGCTGGCTTACGTTGCCACCGCCTTCGCCGTGCACATGCCCTGGACCGAGGTGCTGGCGCGCACCGTGTGGCCGCACTTCAGCTTCACCAAGGACTCGGTGGCCCTGGTCGTCGCCGTGTTCGGCACCACGATCAGCCCCTACCTGTTCTTCTGGCAGGCCTCGCAGGAAGTCGAGGAGATCCGCAACGATCGCAACACCCGTGCCCTGCGCACCCGGCCGAAGGATGCCAAGGCCCAGCTCAGGCGCATCCGGGCCGATACCCTGATCGGCATGGGCTTCTCGAACCTGGTCGCCTTCTTCATCATCCTGACCACGGCGGTGACCCTGGGCGCGCACGGCATCACCGATATTCAATCGTCCTCCCAGGCCGCCGAAGCCCTGCGCCCGGTGGCGGGAGAATTCGCCTTCCTGCTGTTCGCGCTGGGGATCATCGGCACCGGCATGCTGGCGGTGCCGGTACTGGCCGGCTCGGCCGCCTATGCCGTCACCGAGAGCTTCCGCTGGCGGAATGGCCTGGACCTGAAGGTGGTCGAGGCGCGCGAGTTCTACGGCATCATCGCGCTGGCGACGCTGGGCGGCGTGCTGCTCGACTTCGCCCCGATCGATCCGATCGCGGCCCTGGTGCTGTCGGCTCAGATCAACGGCGTGATCGCGGTGCCGATCATGACCGTCATGATGATGCTGGCGCATAACCGCAAGATCATGGGCAGCTATACGCTGAGCACCCGCCACACCGTGATCGGCTGGTTCGGCGTGGCCATCATGCTGGTGGCGGTGGTGGCGATGTTCGCTACGATGTGAGCTAGCTGCCTTCCTCCATCAGCTGGACCTCGGCCCAGCGGCCGGCATGGACGTCGTCGATGCGGCCGTCCAGGGTCTCGAAGCGGATGGCGTTGGGGCCGGCGTGATGCGTAAGCGTCTGTTCGATCTCGATGTAGGCGCAGTCCGGGCTGACGCCACGATGACGCGGGCGCCGTCGCGGACCGGGCGGCCAGGGTCAGGGTCAGGGTCAGGCATGCCAGTGCGAAACTCGATTTCCTGCTGAGTTGCATTTTCATCCTTTCGGTGAAGGACCGCGCGCCATCCCCCACGTATGGGGCTGCACTTTGGCGCCATCCCTGCCTACGATGCTTGTACTGGGGGATCGGTTCGCGATCCAGATTCCAAAACTATATCGTACGGGAAAAATTATCATGCAAACCTCTGTCACCTCTTCCGCACCGCGCTTTTCGGACGCCGGCGTCATCTGGCTGAAGCTGGCGGTGGTCTACCTCATCATCGGCATTTCGATGGGCATCGCCATGGGCGCCAGCCAGAACTTCACTCTCCGCCCGGTGCACGCCCACATCAACCTGCTGGGCTGGACCACGATGGCGCTGGCAGGCCTGATCTACAGCGTGTTTCCGAAGGCCGGCGAGAGCCGCCTGGCGCGCCTGCACTTCTGGTTGCTGAACCTGGCGCTGCCGGTGATGATGTCGGCGCTGGCCCTGCTGCTGTTCGGCCAGGTCGGCGTGGCGCCCGTGCTGGCGCTGGCGGAGATCGTCGCCGCGCTGGGGATCGTGGCCTTCGCGGTCAATATGTTCATCAACCTGAAGCATTGAGGCCGGCGGCGCGGCCATACTGTCCCGCTGCAGACGGCAGATCGGGACAAATGAAAAACAAAGGGTTCATCGGGATGTTGGCAGTATTGGCGGCGCCGCGCCCCGGCTCTACTTCTTCGACAACTGGGACGGCTGTCCGCAGAAAGGCGCGTCCTGCCAAACCAAGGCCTACGTGGTTCCTGGTGATCGCCTCCTGCTCGGCAAGACGCATGGGGAATGGACCTGCGCCTGGTACCAGGGCAAGTCGCACGAGACCGTCGCTTGGGTGCGCAAGCGCGACCTGGCGATCCAGGCGGCTGCCGAACCGGCGCCGGCCGACTGGACGGGCCGCTGGAAGATCTACAGGGAACGCGGCCAGATCGACATCAACCGCAAGGGCACGGCCTGGTACGTGGACGGGATGGCATTCTGGGGCAGCGGCGCCTCGACCAATTCAGGCCAGCTGGGAGGGGAGCTGCTCATCCAGGGACGCCGACCTGGCACGCATCGGCGACTTCCTCATCGTGCACGACAACCAACGCTGCGGTGGCCTCAACGTTCGCTTCGACGGCGTCTACGCCCGTGTGCGATGAGTCTTATTTCAGCCAGCCGCGGTGGCGGAAATACAGGAAAGGCGCGATCGCGCTGATCAGCATCAGGCTGAGCGACCAGCCATAGCCGAACTTCCAGTCCAGCTCGGGCAGGAACTTGAAGTTCATGCCGTAGATGCTGGCGATCAGGGTCGGCGGCAGGAAGGCCACCGAGGCCACCGAGAAGATCTTGATGATCTTGTTCTGGTTGATGTTGATGAAGCCGACGGTGGCGTCCATCAGGAAGTTGATCTTGTCGAAGAGGAAGGAAGTGTGGCCGTCCAGCGATTCGATGTCGCGCAGAATCTGGCGCGCTTCCTCGAACTGTTCCGAATTGAGGAGTCGGCCGCGCATCAGAAAGCTGACCGCGCGCCGGGTGTCCATCATGTTGCGGCGGATGCGGCCGTTCAAGTCTTCCTCGTGGGCGATCGCATTCAGCGCGGAGGCCGCGTCCTGGTCGGTGAATTCCTTCTGCAGCACGCGCTGGCTGACCTCTTCCAGGCTCTCGTAGATGCCCTCGAGCGCGTCGGCCGAGTACTCGGCGTCGGTCGCGTACAGGTCGAGCAGCACGTCCATGTAATCCTCGATCGAACCGGGACGCGAACGCGCGCGCAGGCGCACCAGGCGGAACACCGGCAGGTCATCGTTGTGCACCGAAAACAGGATCTTCTTGGCCAGGATGAAGGCCACGGTGACGATGCGCGAGGGACCATCCTCTTCCTCGCGCAGGAAGTCGGTGCGCAGATGCAGGTCGCCGTTTTCCGCCTCGTAATAGCGGGCCGAGGCTTCGATGTCGGAAACTTCGTCCTCGCCCGGCAGGATCACGCCATACATGGCCTTGACCACGGCACGCTCTTCGTCGGTGGGATCGGTCAGATCGACCCAGACGGGCGTTACTTTCTCCAGATCGGCGCGCGACGCAATCGCTACCTGGTTCAGTCGGCCATTTTGTAGGACAAATACATTGATCATGCGCTGCTTTCTCGGCCGGATTCGGAAACAGCGCAAGTGTACCCGTAAGCCCTGAGCCCGGCCACCCCGTAGGCAACAAATTTGCTTTACGACACCATCAATTCGGGGTCAGAGCACATTCCGCCAAAAATTCGGGGTCAGAGCACATTTTGAGGAAATGACGCCTCGGAACAATTGCAGCAAGAGCACAACGTTTTTGCCCCAATAGCCCCGGATAGGCAGCCAATGCGCGTCCGTGTAGCCAAGCGGCGAAATGTGCTCTGACCCCGAATTAAGCGAATAATGTGCTCTGACCCCGAATTTTTGGGCGGAATTTCAGGGGAGGTCGGCGGCGTTCATCCGGCGCTGGATGACGCCGGTTCGGCGCGACAGGTAGTTGGTCTGGCGGTGGGCGTCGTAGTAGCGGGGGTTCGGCAGCATGACCGCCAGGCGCGCGGCCTGGGTCGGGTCGAGGCGGGCGGCGGAGGTCTTGTAATAGTGGCGGGCGGCGGCTTCGGCGCCGAACACGCCGCGGCCGAATTCGACCACGTTCAGGTAGATTTCGAGGATGCGCTGCTTGCTCATCACCGCCTCCAGCATATAGGCGATGACCAGCTCCTGGCCCTTGCGCAGGTAGTTGCGCGAGCCGGACAGGAAGAGGTTCTTCGCCAGCTGCTGGGTGATGGTGGAACCGCCGCCGATCACCTTGTGGCGCTTGTTGTTGCGCTGCCAGGCTTTTTCCAGCGCTTCCCAGTCGACGCCGTCGTGTTCGGTGAAATTGGCGTCTTCCGAGGCGATCACCGCGCGCTTCAGGTTGTCCGAGATGCGCTCGTAAGGAACCCAGACCTGTTCCAGCCTGGCGTTCGGGTTCTTTTCGCGCAGGCTTGATAGCTGCTGGCGCATCATGCTGGTCGACGATGGATTGAACTGGGTCCACCAGAGAATCATCACAAAGAAGTACAGCTGGATCAGCAGCACCAGCAGCAGCGGTCCCAGGACGATCCATTTCAGCCAGCGCCGGCGGCTCTTGCCGCTGGCCGTGCTGGCAGTCTTGCCACCGGCGGCAAGACCCGCCCTGAGCGCTTTCATCATAGCTGTCGCCGCATCTGTTCCAGGATGGTGGAGGTCTGCGGCCGCACGCCACGCCAGATGGCGAAGGCTTCGGCGGCCTGCTCGACCAGCATGCCCAGGCCGTCGCGG
The DNA here is from genome assembly GCF_056397205.1 of Massilia sp. 05N420. NCBI lineage: Bacteria > Pseudomonadati > Pseudomonadota > Betaproteobacteria > Burkholderiales > Oxalobacteraceae > Massilia > Massilia sp. 05N420. The sequence goes on along the minus strand of NZ_JBFTMX010000002.1, from coordinate 20,519 downwards.
GTCGCGGCGCCATGGCTGGCGGCGAATTCCATGAACGGGCTCGGCATTTTCCCGTACATCATATCCAATGCCAGCGTGTCCTGGCAAAACGCCAGCGCCGGCACCGGCGGCATCGCGCTCGACAGGCTGGCGGAGGTGGCGTTGACGACGACGTCGAAGGCGGCGTCGATGTCCTCGAAGCCGCAAGCGGATACCTGGCCCGGATGCGCAGTGTGCGCCGCAAACTGCGCGACCAGGGCGTCGGCGGTGGCGCGGGTGCGGTTGGCGATCACGATCATCGCGGGGCCATGCTGCAGGATCGGCAGCACCACGCCGCGCGCCGCGCCGCCCGCGCCCAGCAGCAGCACGCGCTTGGCCCCAAGGGGCACGCCGGCATTGCGGACGATGTCGGCGACCAGGCCGGGGCCGTCGGTATTGTCGCCGACGATCTCGCCGTTCTCGAAGCGCAGGGTGTTGACGGCGCCGGCCAGGCGCGCGCGCTCTTCCAGCCGGGTGGCGAGAGCCGCCGCTTCCAGCTTGAAGGGCACGGTGACGTTGGCGCCGCGGTAGCCGCGCGCGATCAGCTCCTGCACGGTGTCTTTGAAGCCGTCCAGCGGCGCCAGGCAGCGCTCGTAGACGATGTCCTGGCCGGTTTCAAGCGCGAAGGCGGCGTGGATGTCCGGCGACTTGCTGTGGGCGATCGGATTGCCGATCACGCAGTATTTATCGCTCATATAAGCTCATGCTCCTTTTTCTTCACGCAGTTCGGCCTGCAGCTTGCCTTCCCGGGTGAAGGTGAAGGTCGTGATGACGATCCACAGGTCGTCCTTGTCGCTGGAGCGCATATTGGCCGGGAATTTGCCGAACGGGGCCGCACGCCGCACGATGCCCAGCGCGGCCTGGTCCAGCGCGCGGTTGCCGGACGAACGCTCGATGCGCGGTCCGCCTTCCTTTTCATAGATGCTGCCGTCCTGGAACACCGGGATGTACATCACCAGCTCGCCGTACAGCTTGCGGCCGTTCTGCTGCGGGAAGCTGAGGGTGCCGACCTCCTCCACCCGCTTCTGCAGGGCCTTGTAATAAATGGCGTAGCCGACCCCGCGGGTGCTCGGGCTGATGAAGGTCTTCTTCGGACGCTTGTTCTGGTCGACGATGCGCTGGGTGATCTCGGCCGTCTGGCGCGCGATGGCGCGGCTGGTCTCGAGCATGTCGGCGCCGTTGCGCGACGGATCGGGCTTGTCCTGCTGGGCGATCGGGGGGGCGGCGAACGCGGACGGGTGGGTCTGGGTCAGGAGTTTCTGGCGCTGTTCCAGGTCGGCGATGCGGCGCTGCAGGGTCTTGATGCTGTCGCCATCCTCGATCTTGCGCAGGTCCGGCAGCGGCGACTGGGCGCGGCCGGCATCGGCATTGCCGCCGCCGTCGAGGTTGGCCTGGGCCAGCGCCTCGGCCTTGACCGGCGCGCGCTCGTGCCTGGCATTGACGAGGATGACTTCCAGCCCCGGATCGGTCGGCTGCAGCCGGAACGCGTCCGGCGCGGCGAAGCGGATCGCCAGCAGGGAGGCGTGCGCCAGCACCGAGAAGGCAATGGCGATCGTCAGGGGGCGGTTGTGTTGAAGGCTCTTCACGTGCTGCTGGACGGGACGGTTGGGAGTACGGAACTACCCATTCTACCGTGCGCGAGAAGGACTTTGTTAGTCCCCGCGGCAACAAACAGTCTTGCTAGCAACAGTGGGTTGTTGCTGTTTTAAGTTCGGTTATTCAAGAGTCAACAGGGAGTGTCAATGTACTCACTGTTCATGTGCGCCTTGGATTCCCGCGAAGGCGGAAGAGTGCTCCCGGCACGCTTCCGCCAAGTTCTCAAGCCGCAGGCACGTCCGTCTGCGTCACCGGATCCGTCACGGTAACGGAACCTTCGGCCTCGACAGCTTCAACAGCCGCCGCCTCGCCGGTATCCTCGGCCGTCGACGCCGCCTCTTCCTCCTCCTCGAACTCGAGCGCCGCGGCCGCATCCGGCGCCGGCTCGGCCACCTCGAGCAGGCGGGCTTCCAGCGACAGGTCGACCTCGTCCCAGCGCACGATATCCAGGCGGACCTGGGCGCCGCGGGCCACCTGCGGCATGCCCGGCAGGCGGATCACCAGCGGGATCTCGACCAGGCGCAGCACCTCGTCCTTCAGCACCACTGCCTCGACCTGGCGCGCGTTTTCCTGGCCCAGCCAGCGCAGGCACCAGTAGCGTTCCATGTTCTGCTGGAACTCGTTATAGGCCGCATAGGCGGCGTCGAAGGCCGAGACGATCGAGAACAGGGTGGCGTCGCGCGGCTTGAACGGGGCCACCAGCGGCGCCGTCACGCCGTGGGAGGCGCAGGCCAGGATCTGCCACTGGTTGACCAGGTCCGTATAGCGGCGCAGCGGCGATGTGCTCCAGGCGTACTGGTCGACGCCCAGGCCCTGGTGCGGGGCCGCGTGGGTCACCATGCGCACCTGGATCTTGGCGTTCCAGCCGCCGGCGCCCGGTCCCTGCGAGCGGTAGATGCCCGGCACGCCGGAGTCGTGCAGCAGCTTGCCCCAGGTGCTGTTGGCGAAGATCATCAGCTCGGCCACGATCTTGTCCAGCGGCGCGCCGCGCTTGCGGCGGACGATGGTCACCACGTCGTCCTCGACGTAGAAGTTGAAGTCGACGCGGTTGCCCTGCTCAGGCTTCAGGCCAAAGGCTTCGCGCTTTTTCATGCGGCCGGCTTCGAGCTGCAGCGCCCACTTCCACAGCAGGCCCAGTTCGTCCTTGTGCGGATAGTCGCCGGCGCCGCTTTCCAGCACGTCCTCGGTCACCAGGGCATCGAGTTCGTTGAGGCGCAGGTTGGTCTTGATCGGCACGCGCTCGGCGCGGGTCTCGGTCGACAGCACCGACCAGGTATCCGGATCAAGAGTCGCGTACAGCGACAGCGCCGGGCAATCCCTGCCTTCGGCCAGGGTGTAGGCTTCGACCACTTCGTCCGGCAGCATGGTGATCTTATCGCCCGGCATATACACGGTCGACATGCGCGCGCGCGCGATCTTGTCGAGCACGTCGTCGGGGCGGATCGCCAGGCCGGGCGCGGCGATGTGGATGCCGACCCGCACCGTACCGTCGTCCAGGTGCTCGACCGACAGGGCGTCGTCGATCTCGGTGGTGGTCACGTCGTCGATCGAGAACGCCGCCACCTTGGCCAGCGGCAGCTCAAGCGGCGCGCTTGGCACCGGCACCTGCGGGAAGCCGGCGCCGCGCGGGAAGTGCTCGAACAGGAAGCGCGACATGTGCAGGTCCTTGGCCGACGCGATGCCGCCCGTGCTCAGCATCAGGCGCTGGGCGGTGGTCTGCAGTTCGCTGGCGGCGGTCTCCAAAGCCTTGTATTCGATGCCGTTCTTGTCCGGCTTGAACAGCAGCTGCTGCACCAGCGGCTGCATGGCGGCGGGCAGGCGGCCCGCCTTCAGTTCCTCGACATACGAGGCTTGCACGAGGGCCTGCTGCCTCTTCTTTTCGATGCCGGCCAGGGCCGCGCGCAGCGACTGTTCCGGCGCGGCCTTGTAGCGGCCGCGGCCCTTCTTGTAGAAATAGATGGGCGCGTTGTGCAGCGCCAGCACCAGGCCGGCGGCCTCGAAAGGCAGCGGCGCGTGACCGAAATATTCGGCGCCCAGCTCGGTAAAGCCGAACTCTTCCTGGCCTGCGACTTCCCACAGGAATTCGAGGTCGACGTCGCCGGCGACCGTCTTGGCCTGCTCCAGCAGCGTGGCAGGATCGGGTTTGTCGAACTGCAGCAGCACGTCGCGGGCCTTGACCTTGGTGCGCTTACCGCTCGGCATCTCGACCTGGTAGGCCTCGCCCGCCTGCGACAGCACGGTGCCGACCTTGAAGTCGCCGGATTCTTCGAAAAAGAGGTTCATGTTATTTCGTGTTCAAATTGGTTGCGGCCGCCGCCAGGTTCAGCACCGCGGGCAAAAATACCTCGGTGACCAGCAGCAGGCCTTGACGGCGGCGATAGAGGCAACGCCGTGCATGATAGACAGTATCGGACCCCAGGCTCCGGCCCTCCCTGGCGAGCGCCGCTTGCACGCGCGCCAGCAGGGGATGGCCCGGACGGATCCGGGCAAATTCGAGCTGGCCGCGCCTGACCAGCGGATCGCGGAACAGCGTGGTGCCGAGCGAGCGCTCGCCCAGCGCCGAGAACAGCGGCCAGTCCTGCGCCGTCGCGCTCGTCGGCACCACGGTATGGCCGTAGACCACCGGCTCGCCGTCGCAGCGCAGCAGCACCTCGCGTTCCCACACGCGGCGCGGCCGCGCGAGGCCGATCGCCACGGCTTCGTCCGCCAGGCACAGATTAGTCTCCTGGCGCAGCTTCTGCACGCGGAACTGGCGGCTGTGCGCGATCAGGCGCGCGGTCAGCGAGCCCGGCGTGGTCAGCCAGTCGCGCATGGCGGCGCCGGCGCCCACGCTATCCGGATGCCCCAGCCAGCGGGCCCGGYGCAGCGAAGCCGGCCTCACGACGCCGTGCCCGATCTACAGAAGTCCAGCACCTCGTCGACATACTGTTCGAATTCCGACACCGCATGGTCGCTGCCCTCGATCACGTGCTGACGGGCGCCGGCATAATGGGCGACCATGTCGCGGTAGTCCAGCACCTCGTCGCCGGTGGCGGCCAACAGGAAGTAGCGTTCGGGACGCGTGATCCGCGCCACTTTCAGCTCGGCCAGCTCGTCGATGTACTCGCGCTTGAACTCGAAGGGCTCGTCGGAATGCCAGGCGGTGGTCACGCCGACGTGCTTGTCCAGGTCCTTCAGCGGATCGACCGCCGGATTGATCAGCACCGCGCGGCAGCCGAAGCGCTCGGCCAGCCAGGTCGCGTAAAAGCCGCCCAGCGAGGAGCCGACGATGGCCAGATTGTCCCGATGGCGCTCGACCAGGGTCAGCACCAGCTCCATCGCCGCCCTGGGCGAGGCCGGCAGCTGCGAGCAGATCAGCTTCGATGCGCAGCCGAGCTGCTCCATGCGCTGCTGCACCACCCGCGCCTTGAAGGATTTCGGCGAGGAGCGGAAGCCGTGCAGGTATAACAGATGCGGAAAACCGCTCATTCCGCCAGCGCCTCCAGCAGCTTCTGGTGCACGCCGCCGAAGCCGCCGTTGCTCATCACGAGGATGTGGTCGCCCGGCTGGGCGGCCTGCACGATGGCCTTCACCATATAGTCGAGCTGGTCGAAGCTGTGGGCGATGCCGCCCAGCGGTTTCAGGGCATCGGCCAGCGACCAGCCCAGCGCCTGCTGGCTGCCGAAGCCGAACACCAGGTCGGCATCCTTCAGGCTGCCCGGCAGCGCATCCTTCATCGCACCCAGCTTCATGGTGTTCGAGCGCGGCTCGAGCACGGCCAGGATGCGGCCCGGGGTGCCGGCTTTACTTGTTCCGATCTTCTGGCGCAGGCCGGCAACCGTGGTCGCGATCGCGGTCGGGTGGTGGGCGAAGTCGTCGTACACGGTCACGTCCTTCACCACGCCGCGCACCTCCATGCGCCGCTTGACGCTCTGGAAGCGCGCCAGCGATTCGATCGCCTGGGCCGGGGGCACGCCGACGTGGCGGGCGGCGGCGATCGCGGCCAGCGCATTGTTGCGGTTGTGGTGCCCTGTCAGGTCCCAGTGCACGGTGCCCTGCAGTTCGCCATTGAAGAGGACGTCGAAGCTGGACCCGCCCGGATGCTCGACCAGGCTCCAGTTCGTGCCTTCGGATGCACCGAAGGCTTCCTTTTCGCTCCAGCAGCCGCGCTTGAGCACGCGCGCCAGCGAGGCTTCGTCGCCGTTCACGATCAGGCGGCCGACGCCCGGCACGGTGCGCACCAGGTGGTGGAACTGGGTCTCGATGGCGCCGATGTCCGGGAAGATATCGGCGTGGTCGTATTCGAGATTGTTCAGCACCGCCGTCTTGGCGTGGTAATGCACGAACTTGGAGCGCTTGTCGAAGAAGGCGGTGTCGTACTCGTCGGCTTCGATGACGAAGAAGTCGGATTCCGCTTCGCCCGACAGGCGCGCCGAGATGCCGAAGTTCATCGGCACGCCACCGATCAGGAAGCCCGGCGAATAGCCGGCATCTTCGAGGATCCAGGCCAGCATCGAGGTGGTCGTGGTCTTGCCGTGGGTACCGGCGACGGCCAGCACCCATTTATTACGCAGGATATGTTCACCGATCCACTGCGGGCCCGACATATAAGGAAGGCCGCGGTTCAGGATTTCCTCGATCAGCGGATTGCCACGCGTCATCACATTCCCGATCACGTACAGGTCGGGCTCGAGCGCCACCTGGTCCGGGCTGTAGCCCTGGATCAGCTCGATGCCCTGGGCCTCGAGCTGGGTGCTCATCGGAGGATAGACGTTGGCGTCGCACCCGGTGACGCGGTGGCCGGCCTCTTTTGCCAGGACTGCCAGCCCGCCCATGAAGGTGCCGCAAATGCCGAGGATGTGGATGTGCATGTTTGTTGGCGCTACTGCCGGGAAAATTGCGAATACGCGATTTTACCCGACACGATGCCATTTTCCGTTCAAGAGTATGATCACGGACATGATGCCAACGCCAAATGACGACCTCCAACAGTTACGCGCACGTATTGCGGCCACCGCCGCGCGCATGATTGCGCAGGATGGGGCCGACTATGCCACCGCCAAGGCCAAGGCCGCCCGCCAGGTGCTGGGCGTGGACCGGCCCTCCCCCAACCATTTACCGGACAATATCCAGGTCGAAGACGAAGTGCGCCGTTACCAGGCCCTGTTCCAGGGGCCGGCCCAGGCCGCCCGCCTGCAGCATCTGCGCGGCACCGCCCTCGAGGTGATGGAGCAGTTGGCCGAGTTCCGGCCCTACCTCACCGGCGCCGTGCTGAACGGCACCGCGGGCGAGCACGACGACATCCACCTGCAACTGTTCGCCGACAGCGCCAAGGAAGTCGAGATCTTCCTGTTGAACCGCAACGTCGACATCGACATCTCGGAAACGCCGCACTTCAAGGGCGGCCGCCACGAGCCGGTCGAAACCGTCAGCTTTCAATGGAAGAAGGAGACCGTCCACGCCGAGCTGTATGAAATGAACGACTTGCGCGGCGCCCTGAAACCGCGCGCCGACGGCCGCCTGCAGCGCGTGGACGCTGCCGGCCTGCGCGCCCTGATGATTACCGACGAGACCTTAGAGCAAGATGAATAAGAAGAATCTGGCCGGCTACGCCATCCTGGCGGCCGCCTTTGCCGTGTTCGGCGCCATCGCCGCCGTCAAGCAGGAAGCCAAGGGTCCCCTGACCACCGCCTATTCGCCGACCAGCGACGGCCGCCCGCACAGCGCGGTCAGCAATCTGTATGCACAGTCGCTGAACGACCTGTCCGGCAAATCCCAGTCCCTGGGCCAGTGGAAAGGCAAGCCGCTGCTGGTGAATTTCTGGGCATCGTGGTGCGCGCCCTGCGTGCAGGAGATGCCGGAACTGTCCGAGCTGGCGGCCAAGGATGGCGGCAAACGCTTCAATGTCATCGGCATCGGCATCGATTCGCCGGCGAACCTCGCGGAATTCGTCAAGAAGACGAAGGTGTCCTACCCCTTGTATGTAGGCGGCATGAGCGGCACCGATCTGTCCCGCGAACTCGGCAACGTGAATGGCGGCCTGCCGTTCACGGTGCTGATCGGCCCGGACGGCCAGGTGCGCAAGACGTATCTGGGGCGCCTGAAGTTCGATCAACTTCGGGCAGATCTCGCTAAGCTGTAGTCATCCGGCATTTTGGCGGCGCACAAGCGAACGGTCGTTCACTTATATTCAGAGCGCTTTTTATCGCTTGCCAACACACAATGTTGACGGCAAAATGCCTGTCTTTCGGGCAAATAGACGGTTCATCATGGCGAAAAAGCTACTGCTGCTCAACGGCCCCAACCTGAATCTATTGGGGACGCGCGAGCCTGCGGTGTACGGCGCAACGACCTTGGCCGACATCGAGCAGGCCGCCACTGCCCAGGCAGCAGCGGTGGGAGCAAGCATTGCTTGCTTCCAGAGCAACCATGAAGGCGCGTTGATCGACCGTATCCATGCTGCCAGGCAGGAAGGAGTGGATGCGATCGTCATCAACCCGGGCGGGCTGACCCACACCAGCGTTGCCCTGCGCGATGCGCTGGCGGCGGTGGACATCCCGTTCGTGGAGGTCCACCTCTCTAATATTTATAAGCGTGAGGAGTTTCGTCACCACTCGTTTTTGTCTGCGATCGCACAAGGGACGATCTGTGGACTGGGAGCTGATGGATATCGCTTTGCCATCGACTTTGCGCTCAAAGAGCGTTAATCTACGTCAACTTCACGCATTCTGTGCGGATTCGCGCTAACCACCTGACGCGCCGCATTCAACTACAAATAATTCCAAGGGGTTTCACATGGATCTAAGAAAACTCAAGACATTGATCGACCTCGTTGCCGAATCGGACATCGCTGAACTCGAAGTGACCGAAGGCGAAAGCAAGGTTCGCATCGTCAAATCCTCCGCAATCCCGCAGAATCAGGTGGTCATGGTTCCGCCGCAAGGCGTCCAGCAGTACGCCGCACCGGCCGTCGCCGGCGCCCCGGCACCTGCAGCCCCGGCCGCAGCGCCGGCAGCCGCCGAACCGACCGGCCACGTCGTCAAGTCGCCGATGGTCGGCACCTTCTACCGTTCGTCGGCGCCGGGCGCTCCGGCCTTCGTCGAAGTGGGCGCCACCGTCAAGGAAGGCGACACCCTGTGCATCATCGAAGCGATGAAGCTCCTGAACGAAATCGATTCCGACATCTCCGGCACCGTCACCAAGATCCTGGTGGAAAACGGCCAGCCCGTCGAATTCGGCCAGCCGCTGTTCGTGATCGGCTAAGTACCAAACATCAAGGCCCGGACTCTCAGAAAGAGATCCGGGCCCGATTCATTTCTTCCTGTTGCATCCGGCTCCGCCGGCACTCACAGAAACACCGCATACCATGTTTGAAAAAATTCTTATCGCCAATCGTGGTGAAATCGCGCTGCGTATCCAGCGCGCCTGCCGCGAGATGGGCATCAAGACGGTCGTCGTGCACTCGGAGGCCGACAAGGACGCCAAGTACGTGAAACTGGCCGATGAATCCGTCTGCATCGGTCCCGCGCAATCCGCGCAGAGCTACCTGAGCATGCCGGCGATCATCAGCGCGGCCGAAGTCACCGACGCCGAAGCGATCCACCCGGGCTATGGCTTCCTGTCGGAAAATGCCGACTTCGCCGAACGCGTCGAGAAATCGGGTTTCGTCTTCATCGGCCCGCGTCCGGAATCGATCCGCATGATGGGTGACAAGGTGTCGGCCAAGCAGGCGATGATCCGCGCCGGCGTGCCCTGCGTGCCGGGTTCGGAAGGCGCCCTGCCGGACGAGCCGAAGGAAATCATCCAGATCGCGCGCAAGATCGGCTATCCGGTCATCATCAAGGCCGCCGGCGGCGGCGGCGGACGCGGCATGCGCGTCGTCCACACCGAGGCAGCCCTGCTGTCCGCCGTGCAGATGACCAAGACCGAAGCCGGCACTGCCTTCGGAAATCCCGAAGTCTATATGGAGAAGTACCTGGAAAATCCGCGCCACGTGGAGATCCAGGTCCTGGCCGACGAGCACAAGCAGGCGGTCTGGCTGGGCGAGCGCGACTGCWCGMTGCAGCGCCGCCACCAGAAGGTGATCGAGGAAGCGCCGGCACCGGGCATCCCGCGCAAGACCATCGAGAAGATCGGCGAACGCTGCGCCGAAGCCTGCCGCAAGATCGGCTACCGCGGCGCCGGCACCTTCGAATTCCTGTACGAGAACGGCGAGTTCTACTTCATCGAGATGAACACCCGCGTGCAGGTCGAACACCCGGTCACCGAGATGATCACCGGGATCGACATCGTCCAGGAACAGATCCGCATCGCCTGCGGCGAGCGCCTGCGCTTCAAGCAGCGCGACATCATGCTGTCGGGCCATGCGATCGAGTGCCGCATCAACGCCGAAGATCCGTTCAAGTTCACCCCGTCGCCGGGCCGCATCACCAGCTGGCATCCGCCGGGCGGCCCCGGCATCCGCGTCGATTCGCACTCCTACGCCGGCTACTACGTGCCGCCGCACTACGACTCGATGATCGGCAAGGTGATCGCTTACGGCGCGACCCGCGAGCAGGCGATCCGCCGCATGCAGATCGCGTTGTCGGAAATGGTGGTCGAGGGTATCCTGACGAACATCCCGCTGCACCGCGAACTGATGGTCGACGCCCGCTTCATCGAGGGCGGCACCAACATCCACTACCTGGAGCAGAAACTGGCCCACAAGCCGGACCTGCCGAAGGATGGCGCGATCGGTTCCAAATCCGAGACCAAGGGCGAACAATGAGCTGGACTGAAGTCGTCATCGAGATCGCACGCGAACACGCCGAGGGCCTGTCCGACGCCCTGATGGAAGCGGGTGCGCTGTCGGTCTCGGTCGAGGACGCCGACGAAGGCACCGCCCAGGAAAGGCCGCTGTTCGGCGAGCCGGGCATGGTGCCGACCGAGGCAGCCTGGGATCACAGCCGCGTGGTCGCGCTGACGGATGTCGACGCCGACCAGGCCGCGATCGTGGCCGAGGCTTCGGCCGCGATCGGCCTGGGCACCGTACCGTCGTTCACCACCCGTCAGGTGGCGGATGCCGACTGGGTGCGCCTGACGCAGTCGCAGTTCGAACCCATCCACATCGGCAAGAACATCTGGGTCGTGCCGAGCTGGCACGAAGCCCCGGACCCGAACGGCCTGATCCTGGAAGTCGATCCGGGCCTGGCCTTCGGCACCGGCAGCCACCCCACCACCCGCCTGTGCATGGAGTGGCTGGAAGCCCATCCGGCGCCGGGCAAGTCGGTGCTGGACTACGGCTGCGGCTCGGGCATCCTGGCGATGGTCGCCAGGAAGCTCGGGGCACAGGACGTGGTCGGGGTCGACATCGACCCGCAGGCGATCGAATCGGCCAGGCTGAACGCCGAACGCAACAACTGCGAGATCGACTTCTACGTGCCGGAAGAATTCGGCGCCTCGAAGTATGGCAACAGCTGTTTCGACATCGTGGTCGCCAACATCCTGTCGAGCCCCCTGAAGCTGATGGCGCCGATGCTGTCCGGCCGCGTCGCGCCGGGCGGTGCGCTGATCCTGTCGGGCGTGCTGGCACGCCAGGCCGAGGAAGTGGCCGCCGCCTACGCACCTTTCATCAAGCTGAGCGTCTGGGCCGAGCTGGACGGCTGGGTCGCTCTGCACGGCACCCACGGCGCTGACTAAGCGGCATGGCGCTCGCCACCCAGTGCCCTCATTGCCACACCACGTTCCGGGTCGCCTCGGACCAGCTCAAGCTCCGCGGCGGCATCGTCCGCTGCGGCGCCTGCCAGAGCATCTTTGACGGCAACGCCCACCTGATCGACCTGGATGCGCTGGCGGCCAGCAAGGCCGGCGGCGCGCCGGCGCCGGCGCCTTCCCCTGCCACAGCTCCCGCCGCGGAACCTGCACCTGAGGGAGCTGCCACGGCTCCCGCCCCGCTGACTACCACCGACGAGCACGGCGCGCAGCCGCAGGACGATGCCGCCGAGGCCCTGCCCGTCTACACCCTCGATTTCGACCACACCTTCGACCCGCTCGGCATCCTGCCGAAACCGGCGCCCGAGGAGCCGGCGGCTGCGCCCGTGCCTGCGACTGCGCCGCGTGCGCAGGTCTGGCGTAACGGCGGCGGCATGGCGGCCGCTCGGCTTGTGCCCGAGCCCCAGCCCGAGACTGAACCCGCGCCCGCGCCGGGAACGATTCCGGAAGCGGAAGCTGCGCCCGAACCGGCGCCGGAAGCCGAACCGGCGGTGCCGGAAGAACCGGCAGTGCAAGCCGATGTCGCGCCTGAAGCGGCGGAGACGGCTCCCGCTGCCATCGCCGAGCCGGTACCGGCCGAAACGCCCGCCGAAGCTGCGCCGCCGCCGCCGGCTGCTTCCGCCTACGCGCCCCAGGGCCGCATCGAGCCCAGCTTCGATCTGCCGGTGGACGAGGAACTGGTTGCCCGTCCGCTGCCCGGCGACGAGGACGCCGATGCCGACGAAGCGCCCGCAGCGCCGGCCATAACCGCCACCACCAGCACCCCGCCGGACGATATTCCATCCGCCGCACTGCCCATGCGCGCCTCCGCGGCCGGCGTCGACACCTTGATGCCGTCATCCGCCCCGGCGCCCGGACCGGCGATGAAATCGGCGCGCGCCAAGGCCGTCGAGGCCCGCACGCGCCGCTCCAGGCTCACGCCTACCAGGATCGATGCGCCCAAGCTGCGCGTGCCGGCGTCCCTCGAGACCGACGAGCCGGAGTTCGTCAAGCGCAGCCGCAAGCAGGAAGAGTCGGGCCGGACCCGGCGCCTCCTGATGATCGGCGGCGCCGTGGTCCTGGCGCTGCTGCTGGCGGCCCAGCTGGTGCTCGACTTCCGCAACGTGCTGGCGGCGCGCTATCCGGGCGCCAGGCCGCTGCTCGGCAGCGCCTGCGCCGTGCTGGGCTGCCGCGTCGGCCTCCCGAGCCAGGTCGAGAACCTGTCGATCGAGACCGGCGAACTGACCACCCTCGGCGTCGACACCTATTCGCTCAACACGCTGCTGCGCAACCAGGGCAGCCTCGCGCAGGCCTGGCCCAGCATCCAGCTCGAACTGACCGACGCCAACGACAAGCCGCTGCTGCGCCGCGTCTTCGGCCCCGCCGACTATCTGCCGAAGGGCGTGCCGGTGGCCGCCGGCTTCGCCGCGCGTTCGGAACAGCCGGTCCGGCTGAACTTCACGCTCACGGATCTGAAGCCGTCCGGCTACCATATGATCGTTTTTTATCCCTAGTTTGACTCAGGACCCAACATGACCAAGACTGCGCTGATCTGCGGCTCGATTGCCTTCGACAAGATCATGCAATACCAAGGCCGCTTCGGCGAAACCCTGCTGGCCGACCAGCTGCACCGCGTGAACGTATCCTTCCTGGTGCCGACCCTGCGCACCGAGTTCGGCGGCTGCTCCGTCAACATCGCCTACAACCTGAAGATGCTGGGTGGCGATCCGCTGATCATGGGCACCATCGGCCAGGACGGCGGCGGCTACCTCGAGCGCATGGAAAAGCAGGGGCTGGCGACCAATGCGATCCGCACCATCGACCACGCCTACACCGCCCAGTGCTTCGTCACCGCCGACCTGGATAACAACCAGATCAACGCCTTCCACCCGGGCGCAATGCAGTTTTCGCACGAGAACAGCCTGGCGGACTACCTGCCGCTGCGCGTCGCGATCGTCTCGCCGGATGGCCGCGACGGCATGATCAAGCATGCGCGCGACTGCGCGGAGCGCGGCGTGCCGCTGATGTTCGATCCGGGCCAGCAGCTGCCGATGTTCAACGGCGACGAGCTGCTGACCTTCCTCGACCAGGCCAGCTACCTCGCCTGCAACGATTACGAATTCGAGATGGTGATGGACCGTACCGGCCTGACGCTGCAGGACATCGCTTCGCGCCTGGACGCGCTGATCGTCACCCGTGGCGAGCAGGGTTCGGACATCTATGCCGGCGGCGAGCACCACAAGATTCCGGCGGTACCGGCCAGCAGCGTGGTCGATCCGACCGGCTGCGGCGACGCCTATCGCGCCGGCTTGCTGTACGGTATCGCGAACGATCTGGACTGGCCGACCAGCGGCCGCCTGGCCAGCCTGCTCGGCTCCATCAAGATCGCCCACCAGGGCGGCCAGAACCACAGCTTCACGCCCGAGGACATCGCGGAGAAGTTCGAAGCGGCATTCGGCTACCGCTTCTGATCACTGGGTCAGGACTTCAGAACAGCGCCTGGCCCAGGAGGTACTTGACGATCTGCAGCAGGATCAGCGCAACCAGTACCGACAGGTCCAGGCCACCCACCGGCGGGATCACGCGGCGCAAGGGCCGCAGCAGCGGGTCGTTGAGCGCCCGGATGAAAGGCGCCAGCGGCGCATGCGGATTGATCCAGCTGAACACCACTTCGATGATCAACAGGCCCATGAAGCCGTAGATGATCCAGTTCAGGAAGCGGAACACGGCGTACAGCACGACGGTGTATCCGCTCCACCCCGCCACCAGCATCACTGAACTCGCCACCAGCACGATCAGGAAAGCGCCGATCAGGCTAGCCCAGTCATAGCCGCCGAGACCCGGCAGCAGACGGCGCAGCGGGCGTACCAGCCAATCGGTCAAGGTGAAGATGAATTGGCCGATCGACATGGGCGGCCGCACGCGGATCGCCTGCATCCAGAAGCGCAACAACAAGACTCCACCGACGACGCTGGCCGCGGTATCGACGATCAACTGAAGAATGGGCAGCACAAGGACTCCTTAAAAAAAAACCGCTGTGTGAATTTCTCACACAGCGGTATTTTGCCTGAACCAGGCAAGAAAGGTATTACGGACGGCTGCTGGTCGGGAACGGCCATGCTGCCGGCACCGGCACGGTCTTGGCGGTCGACTGGGCTGCCTGGCCTGCCGATGCGCTGTCCTGCTTGGCTTCGGTTTTCGCTTCGGCCTTGGCTTCCGGCTTGGCTTCCGCTTTCGCTTCCGGCTTGGCTTCCGGCTTGGCTTCGGCCTTCGGCGCGGCGGCTTTCTTTGCGGCCGGCTTGGCTGCCGGCTTGGCGGCGGCCTTCACTGCCGGCTTGGACTCGGCGGTTTTGGCAGCAGCCGGTGCCTTGGTGGCAGCGGTTTTGCTTGCGGCAGGCTTGGCGCCCGTCTTCGCCACTGGCGAAGCCGAGCCCTTGGCAGCGGTGGTCTTGGTTGCAGCAGCTTTGGCCGGAGCTTTGGCAGCGGTCTTGCTTGCAGCAGCGTTAGCCGGGGCTTTGGCAGCGGTCTTGCTTGCAGCAGCCTTGGTCGGGGCTTTGGCAGCGGTTTTGCTTGCAGCAGCTTTGGCAGGAGCTTTAGCGGCGGTCTTGCTTGCAGCAGCTTTGGCCGGAGCTTTGGCGGCGGTCTTGCTTACAGCAGGCTTGGCGCCCGTCTTCGCCACTGGCGAAGCCGAGCCCTTGGCTGCGGTCTTGGTTGCAGCAGCTTTCTTGGCCGGCGCTTTGGCAGCGGTCTTGSTTGCAGYRGCTTTCTTGGCCGGAGCTTTGGCAGCGGTCTTGGTTGCAGCAGCTTTCTTGGCCGGCGCTTTGGCAGCGGTCTTGGTTGCRGCAGCTTTCTTGGCCGGAGCTTTGGCAGCGGTCTTGGTTGCGGCGGCTTTCTTGGCCGGTGCAGCTGCCTTGGCGGCGGTCTTGCTTGCAGCCTTGGCCGGAGCTTTGGCAGCGGTCTTGGTTGCTGCGGCTTTCTTGGCCGGTGCTTTCGCTACGGTCTTGGTTGCAGCAGTTTTGCTTGCTGCGGCTTTCTTTGCCGGAGCTTTGGCAGCGGTTTTGCTTGCAGCGGCTTTCTTTGCCGGTGCAGCTGCTTTGGTTGCAGCAGCTTTCTTGGCCGGAGCTTTAGCAGCGGTCTTGGTTGCAGCGGCTTTCTTTGCAGCCGGTTTTGCTGCGGCTTTTGCTGCCGGTTTTGCTGCGGCTTTAGCTGCCGGTTTAGCGGCGGCTTTAGCAGCCGGTTTTGCAGCGGCTTTGGCGGCCGGTTTGGCGGCGGCTTTAGCGGCCGGTTTGGCGGCGGCTTTAGCGGCCGGTTTGGCGGCTACCGTCTTTTTAGMGGCGACGGTTTTTTCTGCGGCGGCCTTTGCGGCCGGCTTTGCTGCGGTTTTCTTAGCGGCTGTTGCCATTTTAAGTTCTCCTTCTCTGCGATGAGAAAATACGCTACAAGGTTTGAACCCGTCCAACCCGGTCTGCTTGGTCGGGCGAATTATTCATCGGCGCACACTCGGCGTCTGCGTCAATGAATCCGGCACCAGCTGAACTGCTGCAACTCCTCAAGTCTGCAGCACTTCAGCTATCGTCGTCGCCGACGACCGAAACGACAAAAGTTCGATGGTTCACTGCGCTGTCCACACCGCTGCCCGCGAGAGCGCGAAAAGAAAAAGCCGCCATGCCCGACATTAATCAGGCAATGCGGCTTGTTCTTTTCGCGAAGCTTACGTGCATACTGAATGAATCAGCGTCCCATTTTTTGATCGGTTTGCCACCCGTTAAACACGCTTAAAAAATTGCGTGTTCACGTTTTGACAAATTCAATCACGTAAAGTACACGAAAACCTTGTCAGTGCGCAACCCGCACACAGTATTTTTCATGTCTTTCCGCTTGGGCGAAGTGCTATCGGCAGCTTTCAATCGATCGTCGCGATAACTTTGATCCCATTCGTACTTCAGCTCCTTCAAAAACAAGCGCGCACCTGCCGCGCATTCCATTAAGTCTTCATACCAATACGCAGCAAATCCATCTTGCAAAGCCACGCCAATCCGCGCAGCAAAGTCGGCCGATCGCAAGGCCCGAGCGCGTCGAGCAATTCATCGACCTGCGTCGGCCGCGATTCGATCGAACCGAAGATCTGGCCGAATTCTTCGAGCGTCGGCAAGGACGACGCGGCGAAGCGGTTGATTCCCATTTCGCGGTATTCGCGCAACTGCGCAAGCGATGCATCCGGCGCCAGTTCGACGATCGATTCCCGGCGTCAACTGCGCGCTCGGATAACTCGCGAACGCCGCGAAGGGATCGAGCCGGTCCGGCACCGATTGCGGCAGCGCCGGCACCAGCGCGGCATCGGCGCGGCGCCGCTCATCGAGCTCGCTCCACAGCGCGCGGTAGCGCCCGAACACCACCTGCCAGTCGAACTCCTCGCGTGCGCGCTGGCGTCCGCTTTCGCCCAGCTGGCGGCGCAGTCCGGCATCCTTGATCAGGCGCTCGTAGGCCTGGGCGAGCTGCGCGCCATCCACCGCCACCGCCTGGCTGGTATGACCGCAATACTGGTCGTAACTGTCGACGCCATCGTCGTAACGCTGCGCGAGGTCAAGGCCGGCGCCCGCGCCGGGCATGATGGTCGGGATGCGATAGCCGTCGACGCCGTCGCGCACCGTGTCGCGGTAGCCGTTCCAGTCGCTCACCACGCAAGCCAGGCCGGCCGCCATCGCCTCGAGCGGCGTCAGGCCGAAGCTTTCCTGCATATTGTCCGCCAGCGAAGTGAAAACGTCGGCGGCGGCCCAGGCGGCCTGGCTGTCCGCTGTGCGGCCGTCGAGCACCGTCAGCCGCACCGATGGACACAGCAGCGCGGCGGCCTCGCGGAAAGCCTTCTCGATCGCCTCGCTGGCGAACCATCCGCACAGGATCAGGTGCACCTGGCGCCCGCCCTTGTCGGCGCGCTCGAGTGCGCTGAACATCTGCTGCGGATGCGCCTTCGCATGAAAGGAAAGCCGGCCCGGGAACAGGAAGGCGACGTCCTCGTCTTCGATGCCGAGCCGGCGCCGCGCCGCACCGCGGCCGGCTTCGTCGAATGCGAAGTCGCGGCCGTGCACGCCGAGCGGAATCAGCGGCAGCTGCGGCAGCTCGAAACGCTGCGCTCCCAGGCGCGCACGCAGGTAGTCGGCCTGGCGCTCCAGCACTTCGCGCACGCTGTCGCGCACCACGCGCGAGGTGCAGATCACCGCATCCCAGCTGCGCACCGGCGCCACCAGGAGGTTGGCGATTGCGCTCATCACCGCGTGGCTGGACGTGGTGTGCGTGACGCCGCACAGGCTGTAGCGGCGCTCGCCGATGCCCAGGCGGCGCCAGGCCAGGCGCTCGATGCCGGGCGCCGGATGGTAGAGCGTGCCGAAACGCTCGAGCTGCTGCGGCCTGCCCTGGCTCACCCGCTCGACCGCGCCCTTGAATCCTTGCTCACGCAGCGCGCGCTCGCATTCGCCGGCATGGGCTTCGCCGGCGGCAAAACAGCCGACCGCGGACAATTCGCTCTGCGCGACGGCGCGCATCAGTGCGGCGCCGGCCGCCTGACGTCCCATCGGTTTCGGTCCCGCGACGGAATATGCCTCGGGGACGAAATGCAGTGCGAAGCGTTCCTTCATCTGTCTCCCTCTTCAGCGAACTGCCGCAATGGCTTCAGCAGCTCGAGGTAGGCCGGCAAGCCCACCGATTCGAAATCGTAGTTGCGCAATACCGTCTCGCGCCCGCGCAATCCGGCCGCGGCGGTCTCGTCGCGGCGCGCGATCAGTTCGAGCGCGCGGTCGGCCAGCGCGTCGCTGTCGAAGAATCCGGTCAGGTAGCCATTCTCGCCGTCGCAAATCACTTCGCGCACCGGCGCCGTATCCGAACCGAGTACCGGCACGCCCACCGCCATCGCTTCCAGCACCGACCACGAGAGCACGAACGGATAAGTGAGGTAAATGTGCAGGCTCGAGACCTGCAGCACCGTGCGGTAGCTCGCATATGGCAGCTTGCCGAGGAAATGAACGCGCGACCAGTCCACGGAATCCTCCAATTTCGCGCACAGGGCCTCGCGATAGCTGGCGTATCCTTCGGGCGGACGGCGGCCGTAGCTGACGCCGTCGCCGCCGACCACGACCACCCGCAGATCCGGATTGCCGGCCAACAGGCGAGGCAGGCTGCGCATGAAGACGTGGAAGCCGCGGTAGGGCTCGAGGTTGCGGGCGACGTAGGTCAGCACCGGCTGCGCGCGGCTCAGGACCCTGCCGTCCGGCAGCGTCAGGCGCGCATGCGGATCGGGCCTCAGGTACGCGGTGTCGATGCCCTCGTGGATCCGGTGGATCTTGTGGCGCAGCTCGGGCGGGTGCGCGTTCAGCTGCCAGGCGGTCGGGGTGACGCCGTCGTCGGCCGCCAGCAGCGACTGCATCAGCACCGAATTCTTGATGCGGATCCGCAAGCGGTCGTCGAAGCTGGCCGGGTACTCGGGATCGAAGCCGACGTCGAGTCCGTCGGCGGCCCACCAGAATTCGCAGAACACGACCAGGCGCGCACGCGGGAACACGTCCTTGACGAACAGGCCCTCGCCCCAGCCCGGATGGCAGATCACGACGTCGGGAATCCAGCCCTGCTTCTTCAGCTCGACGCAGACGCGGGTGACGGTCTGCCCGCGCCGGACGCAGGCCTCGAAATACTTCAGGTAGTGGTGGGTCTTCTCGCCGGCTCCGTCGGGCTTCGGGTAGCCGATCGTGCGCAGCTTCGGTCCGAGCTTCTCGCGCGCGACGGCTGCCTCTTCGCCGATCGCGGTGAGCTCTACGTCGGGCCGCGTCTGCAGATAGCGGATCAGGCGCCGGAACTGGCCGGGCAGGTTCTGATGGATGAAGAGAACGCGTAGCATGGCAGGCATGATAGCTTTAGTAGCAAGCCTGTGGCGCAATGGATGATGGCATCCCTTGCGCGAATCGCGCTCAAGACGCTGCGATCGCGATCACCGACCACTGCACGTCGACGATCGGGGTGCGCGTTTCGCGGTCGCGGCGGTAGCTGTGATAGACAAAGCGGTCGCCGCCGCCGCGCGCGCACATGGTGCAGTCGAGCCGGGCCGACACGTGTTCGAAGCCGGCCTGCGCGAGCTGCCAGCGCACGATCGCCGGCAGGTCGAGCCGGCGCGGCCGCGGCGCGACGGTCTCCCGCGGCAGCCCGGTACGCTCCTGGAACGCGTCGACCAGGTCCTCCGACACTTCATAACAGCAGGCGTGGGCCGCCGGTCCGATCGCCGCGATCCAGTCGCCGGGATCGCCGCCGCGCTCGCGCACGAGCAGCGAAAAACAGTCGACGATGCCGGCGTGGGCGCCGCGCCAGCCGACATGCAGGGCCGCCACCTCGCGCCCGTCCTGGCGCGCCAGCAGCACCGGCACGCAGTCGGCGGTGGCGATCGCCAGCAGCAGGCCGGGACGGTCGGTCAGCATGCCGTCGGCTTCGCCGCAATCCTCGTTGGGTTCGGTCGCGACGGCGATGTGGGTGCCGTGGCGTTCGTGCTGGATCGGGCGGCGGGGCCAGTAGGCGGGCAGGAGCTGGGCCATATCGTCGTGGCGGGTGCCGAAGCCGTGGACGATGGCGGGATGGTCGAGGTGCGGGCTGGTAAACATCGTGAGGCTGCCATGCAAAGGTGCGGGCAGCATAACAGACAGTCCGCGGACTGTCCGGCGCGGCAAACAAAAAGCCCGCCGGGCGGCGGGCTTGAAGGACGGGACGGCTGCGCCGGGATCAGTCCCAGCTCAGCGCACCACCGGTCTGGTACTCGGTCACGCGGGTCTCGAAGAAGTTGCGTTCCTTCTTCAGGTCGATCATCTCGCTCATCCACGGGAAGGGGTTTTCCTCGTTCGGGAACAGCGCATCCAGGCCGATCTGGACGGCGCGGCGGTTGGCGATGAAGCGCAGGTAGCCCTTGAACATCGGGGCATTCAGGCCCAGCACGCCGCGCGGCATGGTGTCTTCGGCGTAGCGGTACTCGAGCTCGACGGCCTTCAGGAACAGCTGCTTGATCTCTTCCTTGAACTCGGCGGTCCACAGCTGCGGGTTTTCCATCTTGATCGTGTTGATCAGGTCGATGCCGAAGTTGCAGTGCATCGACTCGTCGCGCAGGATGTACTGGTACTGCTCGGCGGCGCCGGTCATTTTATTTTGACGGCCGAGCGCCAGGATCTGGG